>JBEBXQ010000025.1:0-42099 GCA_040391535.1 Telluribacter sp.
TGAAATGATTTTATCCCGGATAATAAAAAACGGATACTATAAAGTGGAAAGATAGAGGTTGTGTGTAAAAAACAGATTTTTGGACAGAGTCTGATTATAAAACCTTTTCAATCGCTTTCCACACAAGCTCCGTTTCAAAGCCTTTGCTGATTGCATATCTGGCTGTTTTCTGTTTTTGTTTCCAGGGGTCGGGTTCAGACTGTTTAATGCTTTCATATTTTTTCTGAATTAACTGCATCAGCTCTCCTTCATAATCCTCCTTATCCAGTTCTTTTATTGCTGAGCTGATGTTGTAATCCGTCAGGCCTTTCCGCTTTAACTCCTGCTTTATTTTAAGGCTGCCCCAGTTTTTCATCCGGAATTTGCCTCCGGCAAATGCTTTGGCATATCGTTCTTCATTCAGGTAATTCTGCGCAATCAGTTCTGCGATGATCTCCTCGGTTTCATCGCCGTATATATTCCACTTTTTCAGACGTTCCCTTACTTCCTGCTGTGTGCGTTCCTGGTAAGCGCAATAAGAGGCCGCTTTTGCCAGTATGGTTTTATCCATTGTTCTTTTTTTGTCCTGCTTCAATTGCTCCTCTCACACTGCCGTAATTATTCAGTAGTTCCTGAGCGGTGGTTTCATCGACATTCAGTTCTTCTCTGACCATCCGGATGGCCCTGTGCACAAGTTTGTAGTTTGTCATTTGCATATCCACCATTTTGTTGCCTTTTACCCGTCCCAGCCTGATCATGACAGAAGTGGAAATCATATTCAGAGCGAGCTTTTGCGCTGTTCCTGATTTCATACGTGTGCTGCCGGTAACAAATTCGGGCCCTACAACAATTTCTACCGGATATTCCGCAGCTTCAGCTACAGCCGATCCTTCGTTGCAGACAATGCATCCGGTCAGAATGCCTTGGGCTCTTGCCTCATTCAGTCCGCCGATAACATAGGGCGTTCGTCCGGAGGCAGCAATGCCAATCAGGGAATCAAGCTCATTGATTTCGTACTCTTTTAAATCTTTCCACGCCTGCGTGTTGTCATCTTCTGCATTTTCCACCGCTTTTCTGATAGCTGTGTCGCCTCCCGCAATAATGCCGACGACCAGGTCAAACGGCACACCATAGGTAGGAGGGCATTCAGAGGCATCCAGAATACCTAATCTTCCGCTGGTGCCTGCGCCTATGTAAAACAGCCGGCCACCTTTTTTCATCCGTTCTGTGATTTTTTCGATCAGGGCTGTCAGTTGAGGAATGGCTTTTTCCACAGCTTTCGGAACTGTCTGGTCTTCCCGATTGATATTTTGTAATAATTCAGAGACGGTCATTTCTTCCAGATGGTCGTATTGAGAAGCTGATTCAGTCGTTTGCATAGATGTATCGTATAAATAAGTAATGGTGGTCTGATCTGCAAAAATAGGATAATAATAATTCTTCAAAATAACGAGGATTGCCCCGGACTTCATAAAAAAAGATGAGGAAAATTTGGAAAGTTCAAATAGAGTCACCTAATTTGTTGGAGAATAATTACGCAATCAGCGAAATTTCGCAAAATAAATTTTCATTGTTAACCATGTATTATGATTTATAAGAGGAAAATGAAGTTGCAGGCCGGATATTGAAAGCCGTATTTTCCTTAAAATAATCATTATGCCATCCTGAAATAATTATAACGGGGTGTTTATTGAAAAAAACAGATATGTCCAACGAATTAAACCGCTTTTCTAAAGTCCTTACTCAGGACGAAACCAATCCGGCCGCTCAGGCTATGCTCTACGGTATTGGTCTGAAAGAAAAAGACCTCGAAAAACCGCAGATTGGTATTGCCAGTACCGGATACGAAGGGAACCCCTGTAATATGCACCTCAACGGGCTTTCCGTTTATGTAAAGCAGGGTGTGCAGGCTGATAATGATATGGTTGGGCTGATTTTTAATACCATTGGTGTTTCTGACGGGATGACCAACGGAAATGACGGAATGCGCTATTCATTACCCAGCCGTGATATTATTGCGGATTCTATTGAAACGGTGGTTTCTGCACAGTGGTACGACGGCCTCATTACCGTTGTGGGCTGTGATAAAAATATGCCGGGTGCTATTATGGCTATGGCGCGTATCGACCGGCCGGCTATTATGGTATACGGCGGAACGATCCGGTCAGGACATTATAAAGGACAAAAGCTGGATATCGTTTCTGCTTTTGAAGCGTTAGGAAAGCGTTTTGCCGGAAATATTTCCGATGAAGATTATAAAGGAGTAATCCAGAATGCAATTCCTGGTCAGGGTGCCTGTGGTGGTATGTATACAGCCAATACCATGGCGGCTTCTATTGAAGCAATGGGCCTGAGCTTGCCGTTCAGCAGTTCTTATCCTGCTACTCATACCGGAAAGCAGGAGGAATGTAAGAAGATTGGAGCTGCGATGCGAAATTTACTGGAGCTGAACATTACTCCTAAACAAATTATTACCCGTAAATCTCTGGAAAATGCATTGACAGTTGTCATGGCTTTGGGTGGTTCAACCAATGCAACGCTGCATTATCTGGCCATTGCACGCTCTGCGGGTATTCATCTGACCCTCGATGAAATTCAGGAGATTTCAGACCGCACACCATTTTTAGCAGACCTGAAACCAAGCGGCAAATATTATATGGAGGACATGCTTGAGATTGGCGGTGTTCCTGCATTGACGAAATACCTGTATCAGGAGGGTTTGATCCATGGTGATTGTTTAACCGTAACGGGTAAGACCGTTGCCGAAAATCTGGCAGAAGCGCCGGATCTGGATTTTGAAAAGCAAAAAATCATTTTCCCTATATCACAGGCAATCAAACCAACAGGGCATATTCAGATACTGTATGGTAATCTTTCACCAACAGGGGCAGTAGCGAAAATTACGGGAAAAGAAGGACTCCGTTTTGAAGGTGATGCTTATATCTGTGAGCATGAATCTGAGATCATTACGGCACTTTCAAAAGGTGAAATTAAAGAAGGTATGGTGGTAGTCATCCGTAATGCAGGTCCGAAAGGTGGCCCTGGTATGTCGGAAATGCTGAAACCGACCTCTGCGGTGATGGGAGCTGGCCTGGGAGATAAGATTGCACTGATTACCGATGGACGTTTTTCGGGTGGTACGCACGGATTCGTGGTAGGGCACATTACGCCTGAAGCGTTTGAGGGTGGACCCATCGCGTTTGTGAAAAACGGAGACCACATCACTATCGATGCTACAACAAGAGAGCTCACTCTGCATATTACAGATGAAGAAATGGCCGCCCGTAAAGCCGCCTGGGTTCAACCTGCTCCCCGTTTCACAACGGGTATGTTAGGGAAATATATCCGTACCGTTAAGTCCGCCAGTGAAGGATGCGTGACTGACGAACCGGTTTAAAAAGATAAATAGTATCATTAAAAATTCAGTAAAATAACCATTCAAGTCATGGAACTGAAAGAAGAATTAGCATCTGCAGATACTGCAACAACAGAAGCACCGGCGATTCTGAACGGATCGCATGCCTTAATCCGCTCGCTGATTGAAGAGGGGGTAGATACTATTTTTGGTTATCCGGGTGGAGCGATTATGCCGGTTTATGATGCGATCTATGATTATCAGGATCAGATTAATCATATTCTTGTCCGCCATGAGCAGGGTGCCGCACATGCAGCTGAAGGATATGCCCGTGTAAATGGCAGAGTAGGGGTATGCCTTGTGACTTCAGGCCCGGGCGCTACCAACCTGGTAACGGGCATTGCTGATGCCATTATTGATTCAACACCCATGGTGTGTGTCGTAGGGCAGGTGGCTTCTCATTTGCTGGGAACGGATGCCTTTCAGGAAACGGATGTGATTGGTGTGACCATCCCCATTACCAAATGGAATTATCAGATTACCAATCCTGACGAGATTCCTTACATCATGGCAAAAGCGTTTTATATCGCCAGTTCAGGCCGTCCCGGCCCGGTTCTGATCGATATAACCAAAGACGCCCAGGTGAAGATGATGAGCAAGAGCTTTACTTATGAGCCTTGCAAAAGTCTGCTGAGTTATCATCCGCGCCTTTCTCCGAAACAGGACCAGGTAGAAAAGGCAGCACAGATGATCAACAGTGCCCAGAAACCCTTCATTATGTTTGGTCACGGGGTGCAGTTGTCAGGTGCTGAAAAGGAACTGATAACACTTGTCGAGAAGTCAGGCATTCCTTGTGCTTCCACTTTGCTGGGACTTTCTTCGGTGCCTGTTGATCATCCGCTGTACGTAGGTTGGCTGGGAATGCATGGTAATTACGGGACCAATGTACTTACCAATCAGTGTGACCTGATTATTGGTGTCGGTCTTCGTTTTGATGACCGGGTAACAGGTGATGTGGAGCGTTATGCCAAACAGGCAAAGGTAGTACATATTGAAATTGACCCTTCTGAAATAGATAAAGTCATCAAAGCTGATGCTCCGGTGGTTGGCGATGCTAAACAGGTATTGCAGCAGCTGATTCCGTTAGTGAATACCAATTCCCATGAAGTATGGGTAAGTGAATTTGCAAGATACAATGCGATTGAGCATGAAAAAATTACAGAACCGTCTTTAGCTCCCACAACTGAAAAGCTGAAAATGGCCGAGGTAATCAACATGCTTTCTGAAAAAACAAAAGGAGAAGCTATCCTGGTGGCAGACGTAGGCCAGCACCAGATGATGGCCGCCCGTTACTATAAATTTAAAAAGCCGGGTTCTTTCATTACTTCCGGCGGGCTGGGAACCATGGGGTATGCTTTACCTGCGGCTTTTGGTGCCAAAACGGGCGATCCTGACCGCGAGGTGATTGCGATTATCGGCGACGGGTGTTTCCAGATGACCATTCAGGAGTTGGGGACAATCGCACAAAGCGGTTTGCCTGTGAAGATTATCATTCTGAATAATAACTTCCTGGGTATGGTAAGACAATGGCAACAGTTGTTTTTCCAGAAAAGGTATTCTTTTGTAGAATTACAGAATCCTGATTTTATTACCATTGGTAAAGGTTTCGGAATTGACGGCCACACCTGTGCTTTAAGAGATGAGCTCGACAGTTCACTGGAACGTATGCTGGCTTCTGACAAGCCGTATTTACTGGAAGTATTGGTCGAAAAGGAAGAGAACGTATTCCCGATGGTTCCAACAGGAGCCAGTGTTTCTGATATCCGTCTGGAGTAACCGTTCAAATCGTCAAGGAAGTCTCAAAACATTTAGTGCATACAAATTATGACAACGTACACCATTTGTGTCTTTACGGAAAATACAATCGGTATTCTGAATAAAATCACCACTTTATTTACCAGAAGAAGAATCAATATTGAAAGCCTGACCGTTTCGGAGACGGAACGTAAAGGGGTTTCACGCTTCACGATTGTGATCCAGCATGAGTCCCGCGAGGCGGTGGAAAAGCTCGTTCGGCAAATCAGAAAAGTGGTGGAAGTACTGGCGGTGTTCGGGTATCTGAATGACGATATCGCCTACAATGAAATCGCTCTGTTTAAAATCGGAACACCCATCGGCTCCCGTCCGCTGGATATTGAAACCATTAATAAAATTTACAAAGCCTGGGTGGTTTACTGGCATCTCGACTATGTGGTGATCCAGAAAACAGGCAGCATGGAAGAAATCCAGGCATTTTTTGAATATATCAAACCCTTTGGGATTCTGGAGTTTGTTCGTTCAGGACGGGTGGCGGTGAGCAAATCACCAACCGGACTGGTGGAATACCTTCCCGAATCAAACTGGGAGTATCATTGGTAAGAATTTACCTGTTATAGCTTAAAAATAGTAATCAATCAGTTTTAATTTATTTCCCAAAATGGCAAAACTTAATTTTGGCGGTGTTCAGGAAGATGTAGTGACCCGCGAAGAATTTCCTCTCGAAAAAGCACGTGAAGTACTTGGTAACGAAACCATCGCGGTAATCGGTTACGGTGTACAAGGTCCCGGACAAAGTCTGAATATGCGCGATAATGGTTTTAACGTAATTGTCGGACAGCGTAAAGGTGGTAATTCATGGGACAAAGCAGTAGCTGACGGATGGGTTCCGGGCGAAACGCTTTTCGAAATTGAAGAAGCACTTGAAAAAGGTACGATCATTTGCTACCTGCTTTCTGATGCTGCCCAGATCGAATTATGGCCAACTGTTAAGAAATATCTGACTGCCGGAAAAGCATTGTATTTTTCACACGGCTTCGGTATCACGTATAAAGAAAAAACCAATATTATTCCTCCTGCTGATGTGGATGTATTCCTGGTGGCTCCTAAAGGATCAGGGACTTCTCTGCGTCGTATGTTTGTAGAAGGAAAAGGACTGAACTCTTCATTTGCCGTTTATCAGGATGCTACCGGCAATGCCCGTACAAAATGTATCGCTATGGGGATCGGTGTAGGTTCAGGGTATCTGTTTGAAACCGATTTCTACCGTGAAGTAACGTCTGACCTTACCGGTGAGCGTGGAACACTGATGGGTGCTATTCAGGGTATTTTTGCAGCTCAGTACGAAGTATTGCGTGCCAACGGTCACTCTCCTTCTGAGGCGTTTAATGAAACTGTAGAAGAATTAACGCAGTCGCTGATGCCGCTTGTGGCTGAAAACGGTATGGACTGGATGTATGCCAACTGTTCAACAACCGCCCAGCGTGGTGCACTGGATTGGTGGAAACCTTTCCGTGATGCTACAAAACCGGTATTTGAGCAACTTTACAACAGTGTGAAAACACAGAATGAAGCTGCTATTTCGATTGAGCGTAACTCTCAGCCGGATTACCGCGAGAAACTGGAGGTAGAACTGGCTGAACTGCGTGATTCGGAAATGTGGCGTGCAGGCGCGACGGTTCGCAGCCTTCGTCCGGAAAGAGGTTAATTCTCTGGCCTCAGGCTGATATTCTTTAACAAAACGGGTCATTTTACATTGTGAAATGACCCGTTTTGTTGTTTTGCGAAAAAGTCTTTTTTATGAATGTTATCTTCTTGCTGTTTCTGTCATCATTCCACCATTTCGTGGTTATTTTAAGTCCGAAGGACTGACAGGATGATAGAAAATGAGGAAATACCGTTAATTTAACCGTGAAGCGGTGACCGGGTTCTAAACCCGAACTGACGTTAATTACTTTACAATGATTTTATGCATCATGGTTTGTCCCCTCTCTTCCACTTTCAAATGATAAATGCCGGCAGGCAATCCCTCAGGAAGTGTCAGCTGAAGGATATTTGTCTGTTGAGATAATACCTTTAAAGGCAGTCTGATGCCTTCTGTGTTATAGAGGGTAATCCCCGCTTTTTCGGATTCATCCAGCCGTACTGAAAAGCTGCCTGCAGTGACGGGGTTAGGATAGACGGTATACTGCTGATCCAGAACCACTGATTCCCAGTTGTAACGGGTAATCTTTCCGTCGGTATCTACTTGTTTTAAGCGATAATAACTCCTGCCTTTCAGAGGGGCTTCATCGGTATAATGATAGTTGTTCAGGGTGTGGTTCGCAGCAGCGGCCTGTATATTGATAATGCCCTCTGAATGAATCAGATCCGTACTTCTTTCGATCTCAAAATAGGAATTGTTAATTTCATCAGCTGTTAACCACTTGATAAGTACACGGTTATCGGGTTGTGCAACAGCGGAAAAACTAATCAGTCTTACTGGCAGAGGATCGACAGAAATAATGGCACTGGCGGTAAGTTTACATTCGCTTGTGCTGCCTGCAATGCTACCTTCTACGGTATATGTGGTAGTCGAGGCGGGGGATACGACTATCGAAGCCGTGGTTTCATGGCTGTCGGACCAGAGATAGGTATCGGCACCGGTAGCAGTGAGGTTCACACTTTCTCCTTCTGTAATATTCAGGCCGGGGTCTGCTGCTATGCTGACGACCATCGGGGCCGACTGGACTTCATAGGCTCCTCTATCAATCCTGTCACCGTAAACCCTGACGTTATTAACAACATCCAAAGTGCCCACCTGAGCTGAAGAAGTAGCGGGATCTCCCGTGTTCATTGCGGGTGAGCAGGGCAGGAGGTCCAGATTGCCCATTGTTTCGGTTATATAGTCAGGCTGGGCAATAAACATGGGGTTATCAAACAGGTTATCCGAGCCGTTACCGTTCCAGCTGCTGATGATCGAGTGAGATAAATTTGCAGAACCGGAGCCTTCAGAATAGATATCCCCGCCGTTGCCCCAGATGATACTGTTTCTGATAACCGGACCTGAATTATAATTGACGATACCACCCCTGCCGTTTGCATCATTTCCTGCAACAGTAATATTGGTCAGGACTGCACTGGCATAGTAATTCACGATTGCTCCTCCGCGCAGGGGAGAAGCGGTGTTCAGATCTTTGTTTAATTGAAATACACTATTGCTGACAGTAAGAGCTGATACTTCATTAAAGATTCCGGCTCCGGAATAAGCGGAAATATTATAGTTAAATGATGACCGCTCTATGATTGTGGAACCGGAACTGTTAAAAAGTCCACCACCGATATAGCCGAAATTATATTGAAAAGAACAATTCCGCACGGTAGGAGAGGCTTCATTATTGAGCATTCCACCCCCATAACCGTAAGGAAAGTAAATGAGATCATCAGAAGTTAAGTCATCAGCATACCCGTGTTCAATAGAGAAACCGTCCAGAATGGCTGTGTTGCTGATCGCTTTCCCGAAATCAGGATAGTTTCGTATCACATTATAAGCATTGTTTTCATAATTGCCATCCGATTGATAATCACCTGACAATAAGGTTAAATTCTCAGTAAAATTTCTCTGCGACAGATCATAATCCGGTGCTTCGTTACCCTCGAATCCTCCGAAAATGGCCAGGTTATCCGGCAGGACAAAGGTTTTAGTTCTGGGGTCACCGGGTGACGAAACTCCGAATTCGTCCGTTGTGGGTGTATACACTCCCTTTGCGACCCAGATACTGGTTATTTGTGAACATTTCTTAGCCATCTGCAAAGCGTCCTGAAGCGTATGATAGGCATTTGCCCAGGATAAACCGTTATTCGCTCCGCCGGCATCACGTTTCACATAAAGAATGGAGGGATTGCCGGAGGGGCAGCATATATCGCCTTCGTCAATCTGTCCGTCACCGTTATTATCTTTATTATCACATAATTCCGGAGCTCCGGGGTAGACGGTCGGGTCATTGTCATCCGGGTCACCATTGCAGGTAGTAAATCCGTCATTATCAAGATCTGTATTGTTTTCCGGGCTCGCATAAACCGGAATCAGATCTGCTTTGCCGTCAGGATCGTTGATGGCTTTCGCAGTAATGCAAAGGTTCCCCAGCAGCAAAAGTCCGGTGATATGAGGAGCCGCCATTGATGTGCCGTTTAAATAATTGTAGTTGCCACCTAACCAGCATGAAGCTATGTTTACACCCGGAGCGGCATATTTTACCGAGGTTCCGAAATTAGAAAAACCGGCAAATGTATCATTCGGGTTTATGGCCGATACGGTATATATGTTGGGACCGTGTAAACGGGACGGAGCATAGAAATTGGTATTACGGGCATCGTTTCCTGCCGAAACCACTACTTTACAGACCGAGGAAAGAGAGAGTACGGCATCTTCAAGGGCCTGATAAGATTCTCCTCCTAAGCTCATATTGGCCACATCGCCTGCAGCAGCATTTGCCGCTACATAATTGACTCCGGCAATGATCGCGGAGTAGGAGCCACTCCCTGCTGCATTCAGGACACGGACAGCCACCACCTCGGCACCTGCCGCCACTCCGATTACGCCCATCGCATTATCAATGGCAGCCACTGTACCTGCTACATGGGTGCCATGCCCGTTCTCATCCTCAGGGCTGGTACCGATAAAATGAGCAGACAATGTTGTATTTACATTGAGATCAGGGTGATCCAGATCAATACCTGAATCAAGAATCCAGGCTCTTTTCCCAATACCTGAAGCACCACCGTTCACACGTGTGATACCCCAGGGGGTACATTGAGTAATATCAGAAAATCCAAAGCTCATTGTAATGTTTACCACTCCGGCCAATAAGCTGTTTTTAAGTGCATCACCATTGGTTTTGGATAGCATCAGCGTTGGGATGGTGATCGGTTCATTATCGGGTCCTGCTCCCATTCCGACAGGCGGACCCTCTATGTTGTTGATCATAATGACTCCGACAGCACCAGCCAGCTGCGCGTTATATACCTTTTGGCTGTAATAACAGTCACCCCGGTCAATTACAGCTATTTTGCCGGTGAAGTCGTCCGTTACAGGATCGCAGGCCAAAGAGGTAGAGCCGTTGTCATCTATAAATAACTGTGCTTCACCGGATACTGTACCGATTTTAGGTCCGAAGTCCGCAGTCGCTACCTGAGTATTGTAAACACCGTTTAATGTAACAGCCGGGACTCCGCATTCTGTCGGAGGCAATGCAGCAGGGAGAGTAACCGAATAGCTGGTTTCATCCAGAGAAATCATATAATCAGGGAGAATATACGCAATCTGTTCATCATTCTTCAGTATGGCCAGCTCTTCAGCATTTATCCCTCCGACAGAAAAACCTTTTAAGGCTGTTTCATATACGTGCATAACAGGTTTTTGAGATAAACGATGTTTTTGCAGTGTAGCTGTAATTTCCTGGCGAAGCATACTATTCCGTTCGCGGAAGCTGGTGACAGCCCTTACCCGTAAATTAACGGCAGACTGATCTTTGTAGACCACAACATACTGACCCGGAATACTTGTCCGGGGACCGTTGGATGTTATTTCTGATGGATGTGGGATTTGACCAAAACTCTTTTTATGGAGAACACATAGACTTATGAAGCACAGAACAAGAGAAATCCTGATGGATCGTGGGTGTAGAGTAATACTCATGATTTATAACGGAATAGTTGAGTAAAATGAGGAGTTGCTTATAAGGATTTTGGGTATAATACTAAAATAATTGTTAAAAGTACTATCTGATTATTACTGGATATAATATTTCTGAGGTAGTTTTGAAGTGATTTTTAACTATAAAATGGGTGAAAATCAGATGTTAAGTTAAATGTGCCAGCTGTTTTCTGCGGATATAATTGAAGATTGAAAATTGCTTTTAGTTTGGATTAATCTAAGAAATAGCCGAAATTGCGCGCCCAAAATTTGCGAAACATTTAATGACAACTATTTCCTGTGGTATCGATTTCGGTACTTCCAATTCGAGTATTGCACTGGCCAATGACCAAACCATACAGCTGATACCAGTAGAAAACAATCACCTTACCACACCAAGCGCTTTATTTTTTACCAGAAAAGGAAATATTGCTCATATCGGAAGGGATGCTGTGAATCATTTTCTGGGCCGTCAGCCCGGCAGGTTTATGCGAAGCCTGAAACGGGTGTTGGGTACTCCTGTTATGAAGCAGGGCACAATGGTCAATGGCCAGCTGATGCGGTTTGATGAAATCATCTGTACATTTCTTGAAAATCTGAAATTGAAAGCTGATCAGGCGGCACAGACAGATGTAGAATACGTAGTAATGGGGCGTCCGGTACATTTTGTGGATAATAATCACGAGGCCGACCAACAGGCTGAAGCAGAATTAAGAAAAATAGCACATCGTCTTGGATTTAAACACATCACTTTTCAGTTTGAGCCTATAGCTGCTGCTTTTGCCCACGAAACCAATGTAAAAGGTGAACAGCTGGCATTGGTAACAGATCTGGGAGGAGGTACTTCTGATTTTACCGTTATCAGGCTATCCGATGCATTTATTCATAAAGCTGACCGCTCTTCGGATATTCTGGCTAATACAGGCATCAGGATCGGAGGAAACGACTTTGACAAAGATCTGAGCCTGGCCGCAATGATGCCTGAAATTGGTTACAGGAGTACTTACGGGAGTAAAAATCTGGAAGTGCCACTCAGGCATTATCATGATTTGTCGGACTGGAGTAAGGTCAATTTTCTATATACAGTTAAAGTAATTTCCCAGTTAAGGCCCATTTTGTTTGAATCACATGAAAAGACAAAATACGGACGTTTGCTGAAGGTTCTGGAACAGGAAACGGGACATACCATGCTGGCTGCGACAGAGGATACCAAAATCGGGCTGACCCGTAATGAAGCTTATAAAGCAGCACTTGATTTTATAGAAGAAGGACTTTCGGTAAGTGTCAGCCAGCAGCAGTTCAATGATGCTATCCAATCCAATCTGAATAAAATCATTACT
Organism: Telluribacter sp.; assembly: GCA_040391535.1. Classification (GTDB taxonomy): domain Bacteria; phylum Bacteroidota; class Bacteroidia; order Cytophagales; family Spirosomataceae; genus JBEBXQ01. Next base: position 12,164 of record JBEBXQ010000025.1, read on the forward strand.
TCAGCACAGGAATGTCTGGTTCAGGCACAGATCCGGAGTGAAGATATTGATCTGGTGATACTCACCGGAGGGTCTACAGAGATCCCCGGTATTCAAAGGGCTTTCAGAGGACTTTTCCCCGATGCCCGCCTGGCAGACGAAAACAAGTTATCGAGTGTAGGACTGGGATTGGCGTTTGATAGCCGGAACAGGTTCAGGTAGTAAAAAGAAACCGCTCAGATAATTGAGCCGTCGTGTTTCAGAGTGACCGGTATGCTGGTATAGGTTAGCGGGATATTTTATTCAAATCCATAGGCATTAATTAAAAAAGGCGCTGACCATTTTTGGAAAGCGCCTTTTTTAATGCTAATCAGAAGAATCAGATATTAATGCTTTGCCCACCACAACGGCGTGAAAACATCATCCTCGCCTTCCAGGAGCTCAACCGCTTTTCTATAGCCGGCCGGATTGCTGGCTGAAAGACTGGACGGATACTTCAGTCGCTGCGGGAAAAACTTAATGGAGCTCGTCATATAGTTAGCGCTGGTCAGTGCCGGCATCGTAACGATCGGGATCTCTATAGCAGGATTTTCAAAGAAAGGTAATCCTAATCTTCTGTGATCACTCCAGGTTTCGAGAGGCAGCCAGGGAGTTTGTGCAATGAACTTCTGTGTAATAATCTTGGTCAGATGATCATTCTTCACCGTTCCGTTCTTATATAAACCGTTGGAAGGGTAGGTATACGTACCGGTTGCTTCCTGGCCATTCGCTCCGTTGACGTAAGTAACAGGACGGGTAGCAGCAGGTTCAGCCGTATGATCCCAGCTGACAGACGTGCCCACACGGTTATAGGACTGAGAAGCCAGGTAAGTGCTGGCATACTGCTCAACCCCAAAATAAGTCATACTGGCTTTTACACCACTTTCATAGGCTTCCTTCGCAGCAAGCGGTGTTGCCCAGCCACGTACCGCTCCTTCAGCCAGCAGAAAATACGTTTCCCATTCAGCAAAGAAAATTCTTTTTGCTGTACTGCCGCGGAATTGCTGCGATAAACGCGGATTGGTTCCCAGGTAAGTATACACCTGGTTCAGAGCACCCTTATTTCCCCAGGCACCATTGGCAAATGCATTCCAGGTATATTTGGCTTCAATTTCTTTCCAGGTACTTCCGTCTCCGTTTGTGTTAAGCAGGTTGCGTTTGGTGATGCGTGCATCCGGTGCATAGGAGGGATAGCTGCTGAAGTTCTCATCATCAAAATCTCCGGTAATGATAAATTGCTTGTAGGAACGCGGATCCATCACAGCCTGAAGCCCGTCAAACCAGTACCCTGCACCCGGATCATTGGTGACAGTGGTAAAGTGGTTTTCATAACGGATACCCATGTAATTTTCTGGCTTGATATAAGTATGAAGCGCTGAACGTACCTGCTGACTGGTGGGGATTCCACCCAGGCCAATATACAGGTTATTCAGGGTTGCCGAAAGTTGCTGTCCGTTCCATTCCCGGCTCATAACGCCGCTCAAGGGATCCCAGCCTCCTTTTTCCTGTACCTGGAATACATCAGCCGAAGTTGTAATCAGTCCCTGAGCTGCAGCTTCTTCAAATTCAGCTTTTGCTTTGGCCGGATCCACTTCCGAAAGACGCATGGCAAATCTTAAACGCAGCGAGTTTCCGAATTTTTTCCATTTGCTGTAATTATATTCATAAGCCGGATCCAGCTTTTTGATATTGTCAGGAACCGTTACGCTTTCATCAATGGCAGCTGTAGCTTCCTTCAATTCCTGCAACATGAAATAATAGGCAGTTTTAACGTCAGAAAACTCAGGATTGACACCCTGAAAGCCATCAATAGGAATAGGGCCAAAGTTATCAGTCAGTTCGCTCATCAGGTAAGCTCTCCAGATACGGGCAGCTTGCATTGAGTTATGAGTATAAGCCTTTGAAGTTCCGGCTTCCATCTGATTATTAGCGGTAGTGATGGCCATATTGGCTGAATTAAGCCATTTTGAAAGATAGCCGCCTCCATAGTAATCAGAACTCCAGCCGTCATCAGCGGCTCCGGTAGAGATGCCGTTGCCACGTTGCTGATGTCCTGCCGTTTTCCAGTAAAGCACAAATGCACGCTCAGCGACGTGAGGGTCCTGCTGGGCATCGATGATAGACCCGTTCAGGAAATATTCTACCTGTACCTGATCTATGCTGGCTGCTTTGGGGTCAATGTTGATATCATCGAAATCGTTACACGATGTCAGCACCAGGCCGGCCAGGCATAACAACCCAAATTTTGATGTTATATTTTTCATAATTTCAATAGCTGTAATGTTAGAAACCAAGCGTAATGTTAAACAAGAAGGTACGGGAAGTCGGAGGACTGAAATTTTCAAATCCAACCGCATTAGTACCTGTTGCAAATACCGATTCGGGATCTACGCCATTCATGTGGCTTTTAATCAACCATACGTTATTGCAGGTAACACCTACTTTCGCTCTCTGGAATGGTGTTCTGGCAAGGAAACCGGCAGGCAGGTTATACCCCAGCTGCATATTCCTGATTCTGATATTGGAGGCGTCATAAAGGTTGGCTTCCACAATCCCCAGGTTTCCGGTTGCTGTAACGCTTTCCCAGTATTGCTGTGAAGTGATCGAAGCAGTATTGGCTTTATACCCCTCTTCTTTATTACCCACTACACCTTCAACTATCATATCCTGGCGTCCGTTAGCAGCAGTTACGGCGGCGTTTCCGGCATATTGCATAGCATTGTTGGTACCTGAATAAATCTGGCCGCCAAAGCGTGCGTCTACCAGTACGCTGAATGTCAGTCCTTTGTATTTAAATGCATTCCCTACACCCAACAGACCGGTAGCCTGCTGATTACCCAGGCGGTGATAACCTGCTGCTCTCTGAGGTAATCCTGTTTCTGTAAGGATCAGTTTTCCGTAATCAGGACTGTTTGTTTCCTCTACACGGAGAAATTTAGTTCCCCAGATTTCACCGTAACGTTGTCCGGTAGTGGCTTCAATTCTCAGATCATCAAAACCTCCGATACGGTATTGGGTTATTTCATCGCCTAACAGATCTTTGATGGTATTGTTGTTACGGGAATAATTCACGTTAACCGCCCATGAAAATCCGTTATCGTTTTCGACGATTCGTGCATCCGCCATTAATTCTATACCTGTGTTCTGGATATCACCGGCATTGATTTTGCGTGAAGAATATCCGCTCAGCGGGTCCATCGGAATGTCAATAAGCTGACGGGTAGCATTGGATTTGTACCATGCAAGATCAAACCCTACGCGGTTGTTCAGAAAGCGGCTTTCCAATCCGATCTCTACTGAGGAGATCAGCTCATTTCTTACCGCCGGGTTATACAGCACACTATTCCTTGACGCGGTGGTATTGCCGTTAGGGTCTTTACCAATGTTGTAAGTATTGTAGAGTTGATAAGGACTAAGGTCATTACCTACCTGTGCATAAGACGCTCTGAGTTTACCATAAGTATACCATTGCGGGATATGTCCTCCTGAAGCCGAAATCATGTCTGTAAATACCAGTGAAGTACTGACCGAAGGATAGAGGAATGAACGGTTTTCTTTACTTAAAGTTGAAGACCAGTCGTTACGTAACGTTAAATCAAGGAACCAGAAGTTATCATAGTTTAACTGGGCAGTTCCGAACAGGGAATTGATTTTTTTGCGGTTCAGGCCTTCGCTGATCGAAGCGGGGTTAATACCGTTGTTGAGCGAGAAGAGATTAGGGACTTCCAGTTCACCTACGCTGCCTCTGATCCAGGTTCTCTCCTGGCTCATCAGGTTACCTCCGATTGACCCTGCCAGACCGAATTTGCCGAAAAGATTATCCTGACGGGCATTAAGCATGGCCATGTAATTTGATTCAGTAAAACTCTCTTTACCGGTTCCGAAACGGCCATTGGTAACGAGCGGGCTTCCTGCATAAACAAAGGACTCCGTATGGGTAGTGTACAGGTCTGACCCCAGTTTTACTTCAGCATTCAGCCAGTTGGTAATTTCATATTTCAGGGAGGCATTCAGCAGGAAACGATCGCGGGTATCCTGATTGGTATTATACTGGTAATTCCAATAAGGGTTGATCTGGTTGCCGGTACCGTACCACTGCATATTTCCCGTAGCGGGATTAATGGCATGACTGAAATCTGTAATATCCAGTGATCTTGGGAAAAGATACAGCGTTGAAAATGAGTTCGAAGTGTTTGCTCCGCTTAACGGACGGTTTTGTACATTTGAATTAATGTACTGGATTTTAGTGTCCAGTGTCAGCTTTTCCTGATTGCCCAGTTTAGAAGTAGCGCGGGCCAGCAGGTTGGTCCGTTTTAAATCAGCACCCGGAATTTTACTTTTGTCGTCCAGACGCGTTACAGACGCATAAATGGAAGTGCTTTTTACCTGTTGCTGGAAAGAAAGGTTCTGATTAACACTCACTCCGGTACGGTAAAAATTATCAATATTATTCCTGGCCGCCAAAGCTTCTGTTGTGCCGTTCCATTTTTCTACGGATTGACCGGTGATGGCGGGGCCCCAGCTACGTGTTTCTTCTTTGTTGAAAATTCCGTTAATACCCTGACCGAATTCACTTTGGATATCCGGCGTGGTGAAGATCGTTTCAAGACCTACCGTATTGGAATAGGTAATCCCTAACCCTTTCTGAGCTCTACCGGTTTTTGTGGTAATCAGAATCACACCGTTTCCTGCACGGGAACCATAAAGGGCTGCTGCTGAAGCTCCTTTCAGGACAGACATGGTTTCGATGTCATCAGGGTTAATGTCACCCAGACCATTACCACGGTCTTCTGAAGGGTTCCAGTAATCGTTGTTGGAAGCACCGGTAAAGTTATCCAGCGGAATACCGTCCACAACAATCAGGGGCTGATTATCACCCGTGAGGGAATTATTACCCCTCAATACAATTTTGGAAGATCCGGCGGGTCCGTTACTGGAACGGATTACCTGTAAACCTGCTACTTTTCCTGAAAGTGCATTGGCAAGGTTGTTTTCCTTGGCTTCAACAATACTTTCTCCTTTGATTTCCTGTAATGCGTAGCCCAGTGATTTTTTTTCTCTTTTTACACCCAGTGCTGTTACCACTACTTCGCTCAGAAGGGTGGCATCTTCATCGAGTGCGATTTCAATAATGCTTCTGTTGTTGACATTTTCTTCTCTGGTCTGAAAGCCAATGAAAGAAAATACGAGTGTACTGCCTGATCCTGCTGAAATGCTGAACGAACCGTCCATGTCAGTTGTGGTTCCGGTTGTACTGCCTTTAACAAGGACCGATACTCCGGGGAGTGCGGTTCCATCTGCCGAAGAGGTTACCTTTCCAGTAATCGTTTGGGCATAGGCTGCAACACCTAATGCCAGGCAGATTATGGTTAATGATAGCTGTCTTATCATAAGATAAACATTTAAAGTTGATTTAATGACAAAGATTAACAAAAACTTTAAAATCATTCACATCTTTATTAAATTTTTTTATTATAACTTCTTTAATAAAGCTGTTTTGTTTACTTTTTATTTTCATCTAAAAAACAGGATTATTTCCATTAAAGTTGCGGTTTGTATCTTTGATCTTATCAGGATCCATTTTTAGGGCCTGCTGTCAGTAGATTTATTTGATTAGTGAGATGGGAAAGCGGGGTTTTGCAGGGAATGGTTATTTGTTTTTCTATAATCATTCAGGCTCTCCGGGCTTTTAATGTATCAATTTGTTGAAGTAAACATTGCATGATATTATCTGTTGTTATCCGGGTAACAGAACAGTGAAATGGTATTTGCACTTATAACTCTCATGGAAGTGATGCCTGCCTGCATCATAAGCTAACGCGGGCTGAAAACCTGAAAGGCGTTGACCGGGTAATTGGTGACTCCGGAATCAGCCATGACCAGACAGGCACTTATCAGGAAAATTTTGCAGATTGATGTATTGGTAATAACACTAAAAAAGCCGGCAGAGAAAGATAACCCCTGCCGGCTTTTGCAATAAAATCAATAGGATAGCTTACGGATTCTGAGTCAGATTCGGATTCCGGTCTACTTCTGCCTGCGGAATAAAGAACACCACACGATCGTCAGTAGGGAGGACGGTCTGGTTGATATTGGTTGTAGGCGTGTTGTTCAGAGAATGTGTTCCCGGATAATTTCTTTCCATAGGTAAATTGTTACGGAAAAGATCGTATGAACGGTGGCCCTCAAAAGCTAATTCCAGCCAACGCTCTTCCATAACAACATTGAGTACTGATTTTGTACCTAACGAACCTGGAGTATACAGTTGAGAACCACTCAGACCTGCACGCTGACGGATAAGATTGACATCATCAAGCGCCAGTTGTGTATTACCCAGTTTTGCGTTGGCTTCGGCACGGTTAAGGTACATTTCGGCCAGACGCAGGTAAACCGGTGAGCTCAGGTTAATCACACCTTCCTGCAATGAATACTTATTGATGTAGTACATGGGTGTTACCGGTACAAGCCGCTGATTGAACTGTAGCTCACCATTCAGGATAAAGGGTGTAATAAAGTTTCGTCTCAGGTCCTGAGGGTTTGAATCAACGAAATCCTTGAACTTCTTTGAAGCATAGATTTCAGCCCATCCGCTTCCGCCTTGTCCTAACGGATTACCGGCAGCGTCACCACTGAAATACATAGAACCCAGAGAAGAGAACCCTCTGTCCTGAACTTTCGTATGGTGGATCGCGAAAATAGTCTCCTGATTGCTGGCAGGGGCAGACTTGAAATATCCGGTATACTCAGAGCCTTCCAGCAATTTATAACGTCCGGAGTTGATCACCAAATTGGCATAGGTGATGGCATTTTCGTTGTCTCCTTTGTAAAGATAAACCCTCGAAAGTAGAGCCAGGGCTACCTCTTTAGATGCGAATGAGCAGGCCTTGTCTTCTGACATCAGCTCAGAAGCCAGGATAAGGTCAGCAATTACCGAATCGTAAATTTCCTTTACACTGCTTCTTGAAATGGTCAGTTGCTGCTCTTCTGTCAGATGATCCAGCAAAAGAGGCACACCCGGATTGTTTCCGCCATTCTGCGTATAAGGGCGGCCAAATACGCGCACCAGGTTAAAGTGCATCATCGCGCGAAGATAGAGGTTTTCACCTTTCAGCTGTCGCAACTGGGTTTCCGCATCATTGGGTACGTAAGCGATAATTTTATTCGCTGCTGCAATTACTTTATAAGCCTGGCTCCAGAAGTTGGTACAGTGGCCTGACGTATTGATATGATTGTAGCGATATGCCCTGGTAAGGTCATCGGCAGAAGACTGTCCCTGTGCTACCTCATCACTCGGGTATTCCATCAGAAAGTGTACACTTCTTACGTAGGCAGCATTTAGTAATACTGCATAGGTTCCGATGGTGGCTGTTTGAACATCTGCCGCATTTGTGAGAGCGGACTCTTCATTGATGGAAGTTGCCGGCTCAAAATATTGCTCACAGGAAACTGAACTTAGCGTCAATACTCCCAATAGCAATAATTTATGTATTGAATTTGATTTCATATTGCCTGTTTATTAGAATGAAAAGTTAAGCCCGAAAAGGTATTTTTTGCTGATCGGATACCGCAAGCTTGAATTACCTGAGCTTAAATCAACTTCAGGATCCGGTCCTGAAAAATTAGTTAATGTCCATAAATTGTCAGCACTTACAAATACTGATAATTTGGAGAAGCCTGTTTTACCCAGGATATTGTCAGGTAATGAGTAGCCTAACCGGATGTTACGCAGACGAAGGTAGCTGCCGTCTTCCAGATAACGTGTTGATGTCTGGTTAGATTCTTTGTTACCGCCTACCACTGATTTGGGGTGTGTTGCAATATCACCTGGTTTTTCCCAACGGTTCCAGCCCTTAGCCAGTACCATGGAATTATAGCTTTCGTATCCTCCGTCATTATCAAAGTAGAAACGGCTGTTGTTATAAACATAGTTGCCATATACAAAGTTAAAGAAGGCGGAGAAGGTGAAATTTTTATAGGTAAGCGTATTGGAAATACCTCCTGTAAATTTAGGCGTACCTGATTTGCCTGTAAACTGACGTGAATCGGCAGTTTGTACCTGGTTATAAGTACTTGTCAGTTCTTTACCCGTAATGTTTCCATCTGCGTCTTTCAGGATTCTTTCCCACTGAGGATCACCGTTCTCAGGATTCACTCCTGCCCATACCGGCATATTCCATTCGTTCATGTCATGGCCCACAGCAATGGGTTGGGTACCACCCGGGTTAAATACCGAGGCTCCGTCGCTCAGTTCAAGCACCCTGTTACGGTTGAAAGCCATGTTAAAATTGGTTTCCCATTCAAAATCACGGTTTTTCAGATTGGTAGACGTTAAGTTGAACTCAATCCCTTTATTACGTACCGAGCCGGCATTTACCCATACATAGCTATAACCGGTTGTGGCTGCCAGGGGTTGTCTGTATAACAGGTCGCTCGACTCTTTAACATAAGCGTCTATTGCCAGATCAATGCGGCTGAAGAAGCTGAGATCGAAACCGATATTGGAGGATTTGATTTTTTCCCAGGTTAAGTTAGGGTTCCCTTTCTGAGAAGGGGCTGCTCCCGGTAAGCCACCATAGCTGGCATCCTGTGAAATTGAATAAAGGCCCAGTGATGCAAAGTTAGAAATACCATCAGCGTTCCCTACGGTACCATGGCTGGCACGCAGCTTGGCAAAGGTCAGTACGCTGTTGTTTTTAAGGAATTCTTCGTTGGACAAAATCCATGAGGCACCAAACTGAACAAAGTTGGCAGTAGAATTATTTTTTCCGAATAATGATGAAAATTCGTTTACAAAAGACCCGACAAGGAAATAACGGTTATCATAGCTGTAATCTATCTGACCCAGGTATTTACGGAAGCCCGACTGGAAATAGTCACCGGTAGGGTTTGTCAATACTTCGGTGGCTACAGACATGACGTCACGGCCAGGAGGTAAGCCTTTTCCGGCTGCGCTGAAAGAGTCATTGAAGTTGTTTTCTGCTTCTGCAACCGCGATCACGGCCAGGTTATTCTTGCCGAAATCTTTTTCATAACGCAGACGGTTAGAGGTCAGCAAGCGACGGGAACTGCTGGAGCCATTGTAAATTTCGCCTCCGTTGGCACCACCTTGTTTTGTTCTTCTGTCGTTATAACTCGCCGATTTTCCGTTGTTGAAAACCACTCTGTTATAAGTTGAGAAGGTCAGATTGTCCGTAATCGAATAGTCCAGGTTTAAGTCGGTATTAAAGTTCAGACTTTCGGCATTGGCATAATTGTACTGTATCGAATGTAAGAAACTTTCACGGTCACGTCCATACCATCCAGGGTACGTTCTTCCGTCAATAGGACTTCCGTCAGCCTCATAAGCCGGATCGTAAGGCATGTTGTTATAAGCATCATAAAGGGTATTACTATTGGTGTAATTATCCCTGTTATAACGGCTGTTCATCAACACCTTCGCCTGCAATCTCTTGGAAAGCTGAGTCTGGATATTAGCACGGAAATTGTATCCTGTTTTATCATTTTCTATTAATGTACCTTGTTCTTTATAATAGTTGCCTGATACATAATAGGTTGTTTTGTCACTGCCACCCGAAACAGCGACGTTGTGGTTGTTTACAAATGCTTTCCTGAAAGCCAGGTCCCACCAGTTGGTATTGGTGTTAAGTACAGAGGGATCACGATCCAGGAAGGGCTTCTGGTAATCATATAATTCCTGGGAATTCATCATTCTGAAAGGACCGGTGGTGGCTTCAGCAAATCCTAAGGTATTATTAAAATCAATTCTGGTTTTTCCTGCCTTACCCATTTTGGTGGTTACAATAATAACCCCGTTGGCAGCCCTGGATCCGTAAAGACCTGTCGCAGCAACATCTTTCAGAACAGTAATACTTTCAACATCTACAGGGTTATACGTTCCCCCGATATTGCCATCCACTACATAAAGCGGGGAAGTACCTGCTGAAATGGTTCCTGCTCCCCTGATTACAATAGCAGCTGCGCTGGTAGGGTCACCTGAGGCCGACGAAACAACAACCCCCGGTGCTTTTCCCTGTAGCAGGTTAGGTAACTCGTTGGACGTTACATCTCTAAGCTTCTCGTTATTAATGGTAGCCACCGAACTGGACAGGTACTTTACTTTTTTGGAAGAATACCCCACGACAACTACCTGGTCAAGCTGACTGACGGTAGAGTTGAGAGAAATATCAAACTGTGCTTTTTGCCCTACTTCCGCTTCAACGGCTTCGTATCCGATAAAGCTGAATACCAGAACGGCATTATTGAGAGAACCTTCCGGTATGATAAGCTGAAAGGCGCCGTTGATATCTGAAGTAGTTCCAATGGCGGTATTCCCTTTAAGTGCTACAGTTACACCAGGCATAGGTTCGCCTTTTTCATCACGTACCACACCGCTTACTTTGCGGTCTTCAGCGACGAGATGTATTTTGGCCTTTCCGGATAGAGGAAGTGCCATAGTTTGCGGAACATTAAAAAGAGAAAGCCCCACCACGACGGCCAGAGGATATTTCAATGCCTTTATTCCCGGGGACTTTATCCGTAGGTTGGATTTAAGTTTTTTCATTGAATTGAAAGATTTTTGTTTGGCTTCCATCAGATTATTTTTTAGAATAATCCTGATAAAAGTTAATAATTAATAGTAATAATTACGCATACGAATAGATTCTTGTGTAATACGCTCAGAAGAAAATTTTGATTTTTATCATAGGCAGTTACTGATTTGGTTTACTAAGAGGGCAAGTTTAGTAATTTATTAATTAATTATATCTAAAATATTTAAAAATGTTCGGAATTGCATTTTGGAGTGAAAAGCTAGAGACTGATCTTGAAATAATTAGAAACCGAATTTTAAACATTTCTAATTTGAAGCGGATAAAAACAGGAAAAATATTGTGTTTTTTTGTGTAATGATTGTGTCTGACAAAGGCTTGTATTCGATCCGGACTTATGGCGTAATTATTATTTTACTACAAATTTTAATTAATAAATAACTAAGTATAACTTTCTTCGGGTTAATATTAATCACGTATGGCTTCGGAGCTTCAGACGGATCATGAGCTCCGTTGAAACGGTGGCTGGCTCAGATGTATATCAATTTTGAAAATCGCTTAATTTATCGGGAGGTGAGGTAAGACCTGGCTGAAAAACCAACAACCGGTGCTCTCCTGTCAGAAAAGACTCCGGTTGCCGGTACGTTGGTTTACAAATATTTTAGAATACTGAACCCTGCGGCTAAGCTATTCCGGCTTTTTCCCTGGGTTGTTTTACCACAATAATGGTAATAATGGTTGAAATCAGAACAGCAACACACATCAGAATAAAAGAAGCATCAAAATTGCCGGTAATCCCATTCAGATATCCAACCAGGTAAGCACCTGCGAATGATCCGAGAGCCCCCATACTGTTAATCATCCCGATAGCACCTCCGGCTACATTTTTTGGTAAAATCTCCGTCACCACTGCAAAAAACGGCCCATAAGGGGCATATAGTGCGCCACCGGCAATAGCCAGCAGCACGAAGGATATCCAGAAATGATCATTGCCCAGTTTATAAGCGCCGAACAGGGCAAGGGAGGCCACCAGTAAAAACGGCCAGATGAAAATCTTCCGGTTCAGTGTTTTGTCTGAATAATAAGATGCGGCAAGCATTCCTATAATTGCAAATACATAGGGTACTGAAGATAACCAGCCTGTGGTGATAATATCCATGTCAGGGGCTCCCTTAATGATAGAGGGAAGCCACATCACAAAGCCGTATACACCCACACTCCAGGTCAGGTATTGTATACACAGCAGGATAACGGGCATGGAACGAAAGGCTTGCCCGTAATTTTTGATCGGCTTGATTTCTGTCTGCTCTTCCATCAAACGTCTTTCAACTTCAATTTTTTCTTCCTCAGTAAGCCATGAAGCGTCTTTGGGTTTTTCGTCTATCATTTTCCACCAGATAAATGCCCATATAATGCCCGGCAGCCCCTGGAGAATAAACATCCATCGCCAACCCATTGAGTGGATCAGATAACCCGACAAAACGGACATCCATAATACCGTTACCGGATTGCCCAGAATCAGGAAGGTATTGGCTCTGGAACGCTCTTTTTTTGTAAACCAGTTACTTAACAGAATCAGCATGGCAGGCATAACGGCACTTTCAACCACGCCCAGTAAAAACCGTATGATAATCAGAGAATTAACGTCACTGACCATTCCCGTGGCAGTGGCGAGGCCACTCCATAAAATCAATGACCAGAATATAAGTTTTTTGGCACTCTTGTGAGCGGCATATTGCGCTCCGGGAATCTGAAAAAAGAAATATCCCAAAAAGAAAAGAGATCCCAGCAGGGAAGACATTTCCTTGGTAATACCCAGGTCTTCGGTCATTCCTCCGGCTGCGGCGAAGCCAAAATTAGCACGATCGAGATAAGCCAGACTGTAAGTAATAAAAGCGATCGGAATAATGCGGTACCATCTCTTAGGTGCAATGGCCATATTCATAGAGCAACTGATTAGTGGTGAGAATTAGCGATACTGTTTCTGCTGTACACAGACTTTTGAAAAAAACACGCCGGGTCAGGAATCAATCTGATTGCAGTTCCTTCAGGATACGGAGTGTAAGCGCATAGCCCGGAATGGCCATACCGCCGTGATCGAACCCGTCCATTTCATACAAATACGTTTTCTGATGTCCGGCGACTTTCATCATCCGGTACAAATAGGCATTTTCTTCATAACGTCCGAGCATTTCAATCTCCCTTCCGCCGGTAATCAGGTAAAGTGGCGGAGCATCTTTTCTTACATGAAAAAGGGGGGCGTAGCGGTCTACTATAGGTTGTGTCTCTGTATAGCCCATTTCCTTTCTGATGGTGAAGTGGGTGACCGTATGTCCGCTGAAGGGAATCAGTGCTGCGATTTTATCAGCATCAACCTGATGAGCTGCCAGATATGATTTATCCAGACCTACCATGCTCGCCAGGTAACCGCCGGCAGAATGCCCGGAAACGACAATTTTCTCTGAAGAGCCGCCATATTTGCTGATATTTTTAAATACCCAGGCAACAGCCGCGGCGGCGTCTTCAATATATTCCGGATGTTTTGCCTGCGGGTGCAGCCTGTAGTTAGCGGCTACAATACAGAATCCTTTTTCCTTCCATTCTTCCGGAATATGTTTGTTGCCACCCGTAATGCCACCGCCATGAAACCATACCACAGTAGTAAAATCTTTTTTACCTGCCGGGTAGTACACATCCAGTACACAGCGTTCTTTCATGTAGTCATTCTGCGGGCCGGTGCGGTAGGCAATATCTTTTTCCAGTTTATAGCTGATACCCGGCTGAGCCGTGCCCCGGTTACTGCCTGCGGCTATAAAAAGAAAAATAAAGAAAAATATGCTGTTCTTCATAATAGCTGACCGGCTTATTGCAATACTTTAACAGCTTGTCTTGCCAGTAATTTCCATTGCCCGTCCTGATGTTGCCATACCTGCATCACTTTAATGTGCGCCTTGCCGGGGTCTTTGCCTGCATCATGCGTATCACCCTGAAGAATGTGCCGTACTATCGCCGTATTGCCAGAAATGTCAATGGTCTGTTCTGTTAAATCCACACTCAGAAAATTGAATTTGCCCGATACCATGGATTCTATGCAGGTTTGACGGTCTTCAATAACACCATTGGAATGCCCGTAAGTCAGTTTTTCAGAAGTGAGTTGCCGGAGGATCTGTTCGTCAGGGTCAACCATGACCTTACGAAAGCTTTCAACGGCTTCTTCAACATCTTTAGGATTGGCAGCGTCATGTTCTGACGACGACGGATTGCAGCTGATGGTCATAAAGGCGACTGTTAAAAGAATCAGTAAGTGTTTCATACAAATGATGTTTTTTTAATAAAGTAAGCAGACTGAAATTCCTAATTATCTTTTGCCGGGTTATTAAAGAAAATTTCCCGATCCGGTGCGCCTGGCAAAGGGTGGTGTGATGTTATTTGAGGCGGCGTCGGGCAGGATCGTGGTATTACGTAGTTGCAGTACCGTAGTTTTCCGGTAGGAGCTATGTATGGTATTACTGAATTTTCGGTTTTTTAGTGTGATGTTCAAAATGGTTTTTGTGTAAAAGTCTGTCATATAGGCGTTTATTGTACCATTTTTGGCAAAATGATCCGTTTTTTATTGAAAAGCCATTTGCATTATACGCAATAATTTTTGGTATATTTGAAATGATAAATGATAATAATCCTCTAAACTTATATCTGTGATGGAAAAAGTTAATAAGATCACACATAACTGTCCGGACGCACCCTTACACATTTACGTTTCCCATGCAGAAACCGAGGCCAGAAAAGCATGGTTTGAAAAATATAAAAAGCCCGTCATCGAATCATTCAATAGCAGCAGGGGGATTCGTGTGAGAAATCCTTTCTCCATTGATTATAATAATGCGAAGGAGTTGACTGATAAGATCAGTGAAATGATTAGTCCAAAGGAAGTTGAAGGTATCAGAATGTGCTTTGGCTGTGATGTGAATTCTAATACAGGTGAGCTGGATATTATTTTAGCTCCGGTAAAAAAAGGGAGAAATGGGAAGCTGGAGGATATTCGGGGCGCCTACATTCTTGCCAGTACATTACGTAAAGTGGATGACAGGGTGGCAGCATCCATGACCAGGTTCTATAAGAACAACTTTGCCGAGCCGTTAAGTGCAACGCTTTCTGATGAAGATATTGAAAATGGATTGTCAGAAACACTGAATGTCTACTTTAACACCTACCAGCTTGAGTCATTAATTAATGAAACTAATTGCCAGGTTGACCATTTGAAATTAGGAGTACACGGTATCAGTATCATTTTTGTATCCTATACCACAACGCCTGAAGTGAGGAATACCGGTGAAAAATTAATGAGACGGCTCACCATACAGTTTGTATATACAGATATACAAGGGAAAGAAATTAATCTGGAAGATGTGGATACAAGGTATGGTCTTCCGTTTGACGGATTTGATACCGGTGACCCGACGCCACCATTCGACAATTACAGCGATATCTGATTTGAAATGGATTGTTAAATGAACTGAAATATCTCTACCTGGCAGTATTAACACTCTCAGCCGTGAGTGCGGGGCTTGCTATGCGGAAAGGCCTGCCACGCCATCTGAAAGTTTTTGCGGTCTTATTGTTTTATACGTGCCTGGTAGAGCTTTCAGTGACTTTCCTGAAAAAGTTCTTACCCAATGGGAATCTGCAGTTGTATAATTTTTTTATGCTCGTGGAATTTCTCTGGTATGCTTACTATTTCAGGCGGATCATCCGGTTCAGGATTATAAAGCGGAGTATTGATGTGTTTTTGTTTCTGTATCCGGTTGTCTGGTATTTCATCGTGTTTTTTCTATACAAAATTGACGAATGGAACAGCCTGGTATTTGTTACAGGAGCCTCATTTACCATTTTCGTGTCTATATTGTATTGCTATCAGTCGTTTATTGCTGAAGAGATCATTCAGTTCAGGTATTACAGTGAATTCTGGATAGCGATAGGGTTACTGATATTCTATGCAAGTGCTACTCCCTATATGGGTATGTTTAATTATCTGACCCGTACCCATCATGAACTGGCCCTTGTATTAAAAACGCTTTTGCGGATTTCTAATATTATAATGTATTCCCTGTTTACATATGCCTATGTATGTCAAATGACCAATACAAGGAAATCCTGATCGTGATTGTTGCCGGTAGTATGCTTTTCATCCTGCTGGTGACAATCATTGTCATGTTTATGCTTTATTATCAGAAAAAGAAGTTTCAGTATTTTGAAGAAAAACAAAATATGAAAGCAGCTTATGAAAGGCAATTGCTGGAAACCAGGCTGGAAATACAGGAGGAAGTTTTTGACGCAATCAGCAGAGAGATTCACGACAATGTCGGACAGCTGCTCAGCCTGGTTAAAGTGCAGCTGAATATCCTTAAACAGAACCGGATCATGAATCCGGCATTATTGGATGAAATCAAAACGAACCTGGGACAGGTAATGACTGATCTGCGCAATATGGCCAGAAATCTTAATGCCGATCATCTGCTGCAGCTTACACTTGCCGAGGCGGTGCAGCAGATATTGCACCGGATTGAAAGTTCAGGAGTCGTAGCCGTTCAGCTGCTGGTATCGGGAAAGGAGACACCGGTGAGTGAGCAAAAAAAAGTGATTGTATTCCGGATTATTCAGGAGTGCATTCAGAATATACTGAAGCATGCGCAGGCGACGCAGGTGGTAATCAGGCTGGAGTTTGGAGAAGACTTTGTATGGATAAGCATTCAGGACGACGGCGTTGGGTTTGACACTGCTGATATTGCTCATAAAGGTCTTGGCTTGCAGAATATCAGAAAGCGGGCAATGCTTACCGGAGGCACCGCTGCCATTGAAAGCATTTTGGGTAAGGGTACTAACATTATACTGAATATTCCTTATGAGTAATACCAGACATATCGCGATTGTCGATGACCACGCACTTTTCAGAAAAGGGCTCAGCGCGCTCATCCAGTATTTTCCGGGTTATAGTGTTCTTTTTGAGGCATCAGATGGGAAAGATATGATACAGAAGCTGGATCCGGCAAACCTTCCTGACATCGTTTTGCTGGACATCAGTATGCCCGAAATGGATGGATATGCTTCTGCCGGGTGGCTTCAGGCGAATTATCCGCAGATCAGATCACTCGCTTTGAGTACAATGGATGCTGAGTCAGCTATTATCAGGATGATCAGGCAGGGAGCCAAAGGTTATATCCTGAAGGATGCAGAGCCGGATGAACTCCGTACGGCCCTGGATCAGGTGATTACATTTGGTTATTTCTTCAATGACATGGTAACCCATAAAGTCATGAAATCGCTGACTGGCCAGAGTAATGAATCAGCCGGATTTATGAAATTATCAGATCGTGAGCTGGAATTCCTCAGGCAGATCTGTTCGGAGAAAAGTTATGCCGAAATTGCTGATGTGATGTGTGTCAGCCCGAGGACTGTAGAAGGTTACCGGAATACACTGTGTGAAAAGCTCCAGCTGAAAACCAGAACCGGACTGGCTTTGTATGCCATCAAAAACGGTTTGGTAAGCCTTTAATGATTTTTTGATGGGTTTCTGTGAAAATTCAGGATCGGAAATGATGTGAAAAGGTGGTGTGGCTGGATTGAAAAATATCACTCCTTCAGAGTTTTTATAAAAACAGGCACTTATTTTTCTATAATCATATCGGCCTTTCAGGCTTTTCCCGTGGTACTGGAAATATTATCCTGGTTTATTGAACAGTAACGTCAGTTCGGGATAAGCGCACAACTTTACCATATCACCCTTTCATAGTTCTGCAGGCGTTATCTTTTTGCTGTTTCTATAATCATTCCACTATTTCATGGTTATTTTAGGTCCGAAGGACTGACAGGATGATAGAAAAAGAGGAGATATCCGCGAAGCGGTGATATAATCCTAAATCCCGACTGATGTCAAGAATACTGTTGCAGGTTAATTATCCAGTTTATTTTGAACCTGAATAGCATGAGCCGGGGATCAGTTTTATTCGCTGGTATTTCACTTTTCAGGATTTGAGTAAATTTAACTTTTCTGTATGCTGCTTGCTGATCATTAATCCCGGAGGGACGACACTATTCTGGAAAACATAGAATGATAGAAATCCAAACCCCGAAGGAGATAAAATAATACGATGAAGCTATGTAGAGAACGTTGATTAAAGCTGACCAATCCAAACCTGCAATTGTCAATGGCAATCGTAAGAAGATATTCCAGGGAAGAGAATCAGATTTTCCTGCGAAAACCCGGGATCCGGAATGATGGAAAATAATTGTTTTGGTGTCTGAATTGAAAAATGAATCGAATCAGATTTCATCATCAAAAATGACAGTCCTTATAATGACAGTCCTTATACAGAACTGCCATTTTGATGATGAGAAATAAGCAAGCTGTTTAATCACGCAGGTTGAACATGTTTTTGATCTGCTGATAACTCATATTCCGGTAATCATTGGCTGAATAACTTCTGCCTATTACTTTTCCTGCCGGAATGAATACAAAGCGGAATGAAGCGTTCTGATACCCGGCAACATTCGCTGTGCCGGAACGTGATATCAGCACCTGTATAGTACCATTGGTTTTCAGAATATTTCGTATGTTAACTGTACCATTAACAACCGGCAGGGAAAAAACATCATCATTATATTGCATATAGATCAGTATAATACCCGTTTCCTGGTTGCTGAAATGATATAAGGTGCTTGTATTCAGAGTGGTTAATATGTTTTGGGTTGGAGAATAGATTGCAGTAAAACCAGCTGTTTCACTTCCTGTCCATTGATTAAAATTCTGCCATGGGGTTGTGACAACATTGGCAGTTCCCGGATCGCCTTTGTCGCCCTTGTCTCCGGTATCTCCTCTGTCGCCTTTATCCCCCTGATCGCCTTTGTCTCCTTTTTCGCCGGGAGCACCAGGAGAGCCCGGATCTCCCTTGTCACCTTTATCCCCTTTTTCACCAGGTGTTCCCACACCCACTTCATCTGGCGATTCTCCGGGATCACCTTTATCTCCCTTATCGCCTTTGTCGCCCTTGATTCCTTGAATTCCTTGTGGCCCATCGGGCCCCTCAGGGCCTTCGCAGCTATTGCCGGTTATCAGTAAGGCAGTGATGGCAATCAACAGGAAAAATCGGTTAATCTTAAAGATTTTCATATAAAAATTGGTTTAATAGTGATAAAATTAATATCATGGTAATGATGGCATCGTTTTAATGAGCTGTATTTCCGCATTCATCAGATCGTTTTGGGGGGCTCTTATCGGTTTGTGCTGCGATCTCCCTGATCAGTGAGAGGATGACGGAAAGGAAAAGTACCGTCATTATCATTCTGAGCAAATTGAGCCGGTCATGCTTTTTCATTTTGCAGAATAGGTTACCTGAGTGCTGGCAGACGATTTCAAATGCCTGTGACTTATTTCATTATTGGGAATATTGCCGATAGCTTTTGTTTAGGGGTCAGGACTTTTATATCAGGAACGGTTTACGAAACGGCCTTTATCAATATGCCGTTGTCTGTTTCCATTATGCCGGCAGGAAAAAGACGAGTGCTGTAAATATGACGTCATTTATCAATTTACTCTACAAAGATAATGGGCTTGCCGGCTGGAGAGCAACCGTGAAAACACGGAATTGCTTAGAGAAATATACGTTTTTTACGAATGATAAAACCACCCTTCATATTCTGCCTGGCATGAAGGGTGGTTGTTTGAAAGGTAAACGGTTGTGTTATGACTATCGGGAGTCTTATTCTTTCAGCAGGTTCTGCAATACATTACTTTCAAACTGATTGGCTGTTTCAAAGTCATCATTAATCTGGGCCTGGTAATTGACAAAAAGACCATATCCGCCGCTATTACTGATGGTTGAGTTGCGGATAGTGAGGACAGCGTTGCTACCGTATACTGCCACATTGGCCTTTTTGCCTGAAACCAGCGGGGTGCTTCCGCCGCCTGAAATTTCGGTATGCTCCAGTAGGTTACCATTGTTCCGGGAATAACAGATGATACCTTTCCAGTAACCTTGTCCTGCTTCCGCTCCACGGATTTTTATCCGGGCGTTTGCAGTACCTTTTGCTTCAAGCAGGGCATCGGCATTCATCACGATGGAGCCGTTGCGTTCGAGTTCAATAATAACGCCCGGTGTAAGTTTCAGATGGCCGTCAATGGTCAGTAACCCCTGCAGCCTGTAAGGGGTCTGATCATCAAAAGCCGGCCAGGTAATGGTTCCGGTCTGCTGAGCTTTCAAAGCAGAAGTGCTGATTTCCACTACATTTCTGCCGTTTTGCTCAAATTTACTTTCACTGTCAAGGCTGGCTACATTGTCGGCATCCAGTAAAATTCCTGATAAGGTGTTGAACATAAAACTGTTAGAGGAGAAAGACCGGAGCAGCGCCCCTTCCTGTAGGCAAATACCGTAACCGTCATTTCTGCCAAAGAAACTATTTTTAATGGTAATTTCAGCCTTATCACCGCCAGACAGAAATAAACCAGCTTTCAGCGTAGCGAAAAGGGGTTTCGCGCCGGCAAATTCCACAATAACATTTTCAAGTATATTGCCACTGCTGGCTGACCTGACCATAATTCCCTGCCAGTAACCAGGCTCTCTGTGAATTCCGGTAAAACGGACCATGTTATCGTCAGTCCCTTGGGCAATCAGCGAACCGTTAGCTGCTATTTCTATGCGTTTATCCCGGTTAACAGCGATAATAACGCCTGGTTCAATGATCAGTTCGGTCTGTACCAGCAGGTCTTCCATGATGGCGTAATCGGGGAGGTCAGGGTCTGCAATCCGGTTCTTTAAAATGGTTTTACTGGTGAGCGGACCTTTCAATTCTACAGGCTGAGCAACTGTGGCCTTAATCAGTACTTTGTCGCTTGCTTTACCATTCTCGTTTTCAATGGTCAGCGTTATTTCATATTCGCCTCCTTTATCTGGTGTAAAATACGGTTTTGCTGTAGATGCTTCGGTCAGGGTTATAATGCTGCCTGCCGGGGCCTTGGTGAAAATCCACTGATAGGTGATGGGCTGTCCTTTGGTGTCTCTTGAATTACTACCGTCAAGCTGTACTTTTTGACCGGCAAAAACTTCCTGATCTTCTCCTGCATTAGCTGAAAGGCTGCCGTTGGGTGTTATTTTTTCATCGTCTTTACATCCTCCGAGCATAAGGATGCTTATAAAAACGGCAATCATGGCAATACTTTTATTAATCATGGCTTGATAAATTAATGGATGTTAAATGGTGGATATATCCGGAAAGTTGAGTGTCTTCCGCTTTTTGCGGTTTTGTAAATGATTGTTCGCATACAATTGCTTCGGTAGCCCTGGTGGCATATAAATCACCATTAGAGCCGGATAAATGGGTTATTTCATAGCAGATAAAAGTTTAAGTGAATATTAATTTTTGAATGCAGCGGCAATCCCGCATCGTACGGTCAGATTGGATTTGAGGTAGGGGTTTCCTGCTACCCAGCCTTTTGTTTTTCCTTCCGCGTTGATATATACGTTCACGCTTTTGCCGACTGGCCTGGCAACATTCAGCTGAAACATGCCCCCCGTCCTTGCCCGGGTATCATAAAACCGTTGATGAACCGGTTGCATCCATGCCATGATCCGGGGTTGAATCTGCCATTCCTTTACATTAACAGGTGGGCTTTCAAATTCAATTCCCGGATAAAATCTGTACTTATTCCGGTACCCGTGCAAACTGATGTAGAAGGGTTTTTCCCTGTGGTTAATCAGTAAGTCCAGATTCAGGTCGTAACCAAAAGAGGTCAGGTAATGCCTTGTGGCAAAATTAAAGGAAGTATGCCGACTAAGTCTGATGTGCCGGATACCTGCCATAAAAGGAGACAGGAAATTCAGGTATTGCATTTTTCCCATTTTTGAAAGGTAAGCTCTTTCTTCTTCTGACAGTTGCGCGTTTTTTATAGCCCGGTCGATACCGGTACCGCTGGGGTGAATTCCCCGGCTGCTGTAAGGCTCATCCGGGCGATGGAGGTCATATACCCAGGCACTGAAGTCCCATCCTACAAAATCCCGGTCTGCAATCTTTCCCCCATAATAATTCATACTGTCAATACTGGAATCAAAACCCGGTTGTTTAAACTGATTAACATAATCAACAGCGTGTTTGGTCAGCAGCATATTCATGAGTATGTAAGGGTAACCGGCACCTTTGAAGTGATCTCTTTGCAGTGAACGCAACAGAAGCAACTCACTTTCAGTGCCCGCGGCAAAGCTTCTGATCATTTCCTCAGGTGCTTCCTGTTTCCAGCGGATCAGATCTTCATCCCTGACTTTACTGACCGAGCCCACAGCCACTCCGCCATTGAACCGGTTATAGGTTTCGTCATATGACGGAATCCCGTTCATGGTCATACCATTGCGATGAAATTCTTCATGCAGCCACTGAGGAGAAAAGACGATACCGTAATAGGTAAAAACAAGATCCACTGCGCCTGCTGTAAGATTGGCCCCGATCCTGTTCAGCAACAGTTTTTGCCTGGTATCGGGATGTATCCATTTATCCCATAGTTTATTGCTGGTGTAATAATTAAGGCTGTGCAGGCTTTTGGTTAAACCCAGTGATTGCTGCATGGACGGGCTTTCATATCCTCCAAGATAGTTGCTGATCGTAAGGGATTCAGTACCGGTGGTATTCGCTTTTAAACTGGAACGCATCCGGGCTGCCTTTTGCATAAACGGAAAATCAACCAGAGGCAAATCAAGAAACAGCATTCTGATAAAAGTACTGCTATCGGGTTTCGTTGTATGATCCGGAACAATGGAGGCTGCACACTTATGGTTGATAATAAAGAAAATCAAAATGCCGGAAGTAATCCGTAAATAATTCATGGCCGGGAACGGGGGAGTATTTGTTTTCAGCTGGCTGTAAAACCGGCATTTGATAACTGCTGTGTACTGATCCCCCTGTTGTAACCGGTCCGTAATAAGAACAGCCGATCGTTCAGCGCTTTCTGATGTGATCGTTTTCTGAGCTTAAACCGTTTGCTGAGTTGCTCCTGATGGATCATTTTGCCTTCTCCGGTATAATAATAAACCCATGCCGTACCATCTGAGCTGTTTTTCTCTGTAACCCAGAACGGCGCCGTACGAACCGGCAGCATGATCTGCGAGTGTGCGAGGCTTGCACTAACAATGCAGATCGCTAAGTAGACTAGTTTGTTCATGTTTTTCATGCTTGATTCTTAACACAAATGTCAGGAACATGAACACCATAAAATTGTATAAAATCGGAAATTTTCAGATACGGACATCAGTTATCTACTGACATTCCGAATACTCTGAAATCGCCTACTTGTTCAAGGTTCCGGAAGACGTTTCGGGGTGGGTGGCCTGTAAATGCTTTGAATTCGCGGGTAAAATGGGCCTGATCAAAGTAACCTGCATTATAAGCTTTCTGTGTCAGCGGAGTTTCAGGAGAATGATGATAAATGGTGGAGTTAAACCGGACCAGCGACGAGAATTTCTTCGGCGAAAGCCCGAGTGCCTTTCTGAATCGTTTTTCCAACAGGCTCTGGCTGCAATAAACCCGATCGGAGAGTTCTGTTACCGGTATCTGCCCTTTGGTAATCCGGATCAGATGAAGTGCCTGAAGAAGCTGCGCATCATGGTTTACCGGACGAAGGCGCGACAACATGAATTGATCAATCGCATCAACAGCAGCCTGTGGATGAGTCGCTTCCAGGAACTGCTCTTCCGTATCACGGATAATCTGCTGCCTGTAGAAATTACAGAGAGAAACCTCTGAATTGAAAATCTCCTGTAAGGGAACATTCAAAAATGCCTGCGATGCCAGGTTATTAAAATGAACTGTGACCATCCGGGTGGCATTGAGGCTGTGAAAAGTACGCGGACGATCCTGAAGGCCGAATATTTCATGCTGTAATGACTTGTAATTGTTTTCTGACAACCGTGAACTGAACCCGTTGCTGTAAAATCCCATGACGATGGTGGTGCCGGGTACAATATGACAAGACATGCCGTCGGGCATTTCTATATATGAATAGAAAAGGATGTAGGGCTGCAATGCAGCAGAAGGATAAAAAGTCTGATGAAAAGCCGTCATCATAAGTACAGTGAGTTGAGTTTGTCCTGAAAATGGGTTTGGGCATTACTGATAATGGCCTTCTGCGCAGCGTTCGTATACTGCGGAAAGCAAGGCAAGTTTACGGATTGTTGATTTAAAATGGTTGATTGTCAGTACTGTAATACACAAGTGGTTGATTTTTTATTCAAACAGCTGTAAACAAAAGCTGAACGACAATAGAAAAAGCCGGTGGAGGGTTGTCTGCTGTTCAGGAAAGATATTTTCTGTAGAAATCAGGATAATAACGTTTGCATCCGGCAGGAACGTCCAGCCTTGTACAGAAGCTCTCAAGAAGATAGTACCATCATTCGGGATAATAGTAGGAGAGACTAAAAGGGCGTACCTTTAATTTTGCTATTAGCAGTTTAACTGAAATTAAGTTCCCGATAAACTGCCAGGTATTTCAAAATTACATCTGAAACCATTCTCTCTTAGGTGAACATGAATAGTGAAGCAAATCCGGAATCTGTTGTGGCAGGAGTGGTAGGTCTGGGCCTTATGGGTAGAAGCATCGTCACGGCATTGCTGATATCAGGACACCATGTAAAAGCCGTTGCACCTGTGCCAACGGATACACAGCAAGTTTATACACATTTAAAAAACCAGCTTGAACAATGCTTTGATTCGGGCTTGCTGACCGGCACTCCGGCCGATTATATAAAGAAACTGACTGTCTCGGAACATTATTTTATTCTGAAAGACTGCGGGTTTGTGATGGAATGCGTCCTGGAAGATATGGAAATCAAGAAGGACGTTTATCGGAAAATAACTTCGGCAGTCAGTGACAGCACCGTCATTGGTACGAATACGTCAGCCATTCCGATCAGTGATTTACAGCAGGTGGTTGAGAAACCTGAGCGCTTTATGGGTATTCACTGGGCCGAACCGGCTTTTCTGACGCGTTTCCTTGAGATTATTTGCGGACGCTATACGGACCCGTCCGTTGCTCAATGGGTGATGGTACTGGCTCAGCATTGGGGGAAAGAACCTACGTTGCTGAGAAAAGATATCCGCGGCTTTATTACCAACCGGCTGATGTATGCAGTATACCGTGAACTTTTCCATCTTATCGAGAAGGAGGGAGCTTCCATGACAGACCTTGACAAGGCATTCCGCTATGACCCCGGCTCATGGATGACCCTGATGGGTATTTTCAGACGTGCCGATTTCCAGGGACTGGAAGATTTTACGACAGCGATGGAAAACCTGTTCCCGTTGCTGAGTGTTTCCGGAAAAGTGCCGGCAGTGATGCAGCAGATCGTGGAAAGAAAAGGCAGAGGTATTTACAATCAGGAAGGATTGTTTGATTACTCGAAAGAAGAGGCAAGAGAATGGGAGGAGGCGTTTGCCCATTTTAACAGTGATATCAATAAACTGGCAGCCGGATATACAACAAAAAAAATCAATGAGCTGACAAAGAAATAGCGCAGTATTTACTTTTATCTGAAATGAATTAACTCCTGGAAATCCTTATATTACCTTTCAACAGAATTTCAAAAATGAAGTCTTATCAAGTATCAGCCTCTTTATTGGAAAGGGCGAAAAAAGTACTGGCGGGTGGAGTAGCTTCCGAATTCAGAAAGTACAATCATCCACATGCACTTTTTTATACTCACGGTGAAGGCAGCCGTATTTATGATGCCGACGGAAACGAATATCTTGACTTTACCCTCAGTCAGGGGCCGTTGATTCTTGGGCATTCTCATCCGCATGTATTGAAGTCAGTCCAGCAATATTCTGAAACCGGACAGCTTTTTGCCGGACAGCATATCCGTGAAATTGAGCTGGCAGAAAAAATTCAGGCCCTGATTCCTTCCGCAGAACTGATGCGGTTTTGTCTGGACGGGTCGGAAGCTGTACAGACGGCCTTCAGGGTAGCAAGAGCTAAAACCGGAAGAAAGAAATTCCTTCGTTTTGAAGGCCACTATCATGGCTGGATGGACAATGTCTGCTGGGGAATTTCCACACCATCTGCGGATGCGCTGGGTAGCCGTGAAAACCCGAATGTATTTCCCTGGACACAAGGATTGCCTGAAGGGGTAGAAGATGACTTTATCATTCTTCCTTGGAATGATCTGGACCTGGTCAGGAAAACCATAGCCGAAAGGTATAAAGAAGTGGCAGCCATTATTACCGAACCTGTTATGTGCAATAACGGATGTATACTGCCGGAACCCGGCTTTTTGCAGGGTTTGAGGGATATCTGTACCCAATACGGCATAGCCCTGATTTTCGATGAAGTGATTACCGGTTTCAGGATCAGTCTCAACGGCGCGCAAAGCTACTTTGGCATCACGCCCGATTTATCCATTTTTGCCAAGGCCATTGCCAGTGGCTACGCCATCAGCGCTATTGTAGGTAAGAGGGAATGGATGCATCTGATTGAAGAAGGCAAGGTCATACATGCCGGTACCATGAATTCCAATAACCCGTCCGTAGCTGCTGCACTTGCGACGATTGAAGTGCTGGAAAAAGACCAGCCGCATGAACGAATGTTCAGCCTGGGGCAAAAGCTGATTGCAGGCCTGAAGAATATTGCCGGAAGTACCGGACATAACCTGCTCGTGGAGGGGCCGGGTCCTATGTTCTCTACAAGCTTTACCACGCTTACCAAAACAAAAGATTATCGTGATACGCTGCAGGCCGACCGTCCCAAGCTTGGAAGATTTATCTCTGCCATGCATGAAGAAGGAATCAGGGTGATCGGAAGAGGATTGTGGTATATCAGTGCCGCCCATACGGAAGAGGATATAGATGATGCCCTGAAAATTGCTGAAAAAGTATTGAGTCAGCTGGAAAAATAAACTGTTCAACTTAATTGCCTGATCGTGTCCAATTCGCAGCGCCCCGTTTTGCTTGCCGGAAATAACAGACTGACATTTAGTATTGCTGCTTGCTTGCTGAAAGCAGGTTGCCATGTTTTCGTATCCACAGATAAAGACAAGGAACTGAAAAGTTATTTGTCAGGTGAATCGGTGAATGAAAAGACAGAAATCTGTGGTGAAATCATCCTGCTGAAAGATTTAAAGGATCTTCCTGCAGTTGATTTTGCTGTAGTGATCACACCGGAAAACAGCGGTGCAAAAAAGGACAGTATTAAATCGCTGGACAAATACTTGCCTGCTGATACTGTCATCGCAGTCAATAGTGAATCTTTCCCATTGAAGGAATTACAGCAGGAGTTGCAGCATCCTGCGCGCCTTGTGGTGGCCAACTGGTCAGAACCCGCTCAGACGACTTTGTTTCTGGAACTGGTTACCAATTCACTGACGGATAAAAGCCTTGTCGGGGAGCTGGAAGTATTTGTCCGTGATGATCTGAAAAAAGATCCTTATACCGTCAGTGGAGAACTTGGGTATCGGGGGAGGTTAATCGCATCACTTGTCAGAGAAGCCTTTTATCTGGTTGAAAATGATTACGCTAATTTTGAAGATATTGACCGGGCCTGTCGCAATGACTCTGGCTATTACCTGCCGTTTTCCGGCAATCTGCGGTATATGGACCTGATGGGTACCTATGCTTACGGAATGGTGATGAAAGATCTTAATCCGCAATTGGCCAACAGTCCGGTAGTACCGGGTTCTCTGAGAGAAAAACTGAAAAGCGGATATACGGGTATGGAGAGCGGGAAAGGCTTTTTTACCTATGAACATGGTGACGCTGAACGATGGAATGAGCTTATCAGGAAATTCGGAGGGGAAGTAAAAGAACTGATGGAGAAATATCCGTTTAACTATCAGCTGGAATCAAAAGAATAAGCCTTTTGAAAAGGATACATGTGAAATGAAAAGAAGATTGATTTTTGACGCGCATCTGGATTTGTCCATGAATGCGATTGAATGGAACCGGGACCTGACGCGCCCGCTGGATGAAATCAGGCAGCGGGAGATGCACATGAAAGACAAAAACGACCGTGGTCGGGGAACGGTCTGTCTGCCTGAATTACGAAAAGGGAAAATAGGACTGGTGGTAGCTACACAGCTGGCCAGGGTCACTCCTTACGGCAGTGCACTTTCAGGATGGAATTCCCCTCAGCAGGCCTGGGCTATGACGCAGGCACAACTGGCCTGGTATCGTGAAATGGAAGCGTTGGGAGAAATGGTGCAGATTACCAGCCTTGCCGGTCTTGATACTCATCTGCAACTCTGGGAGGACGAAAACATACCAGATGACACTAAGCCTGTAGGTTATCTACTCAGCCTTGAAGGAGCGGACTCACTCGTCAGTCCGGATTATCTTTATAAAGCTTATGATTATGGATTAAGAGCCTTAGGCTTATCTCATTTTGGTCCCGGAAGGTATGCCCCCGGGACCAAATCAGAAGGAAGTATTACGCCTCTGGGGAAGGAGCTGTTAAAGGAAATGGACAACCTGCACCTGATCCTGGATGTAACGCACCTGACCGACGAAGGATTTGACCAGGCGCTGGACTGGTATCAGGGACCGGTGTGGGCAAGCCATCATAATGTGCGCAGTATTGTCCCGACCCAAAGACAGCTGACCGATCACCAGATCAGGCGATTGATTGAACGGGATGCGGTAATCGGTGGTATGCTTGATTGCTGGGCGATGGATATCCGGTTTATTGACATGGTATCAGATCCCTGGCAGCTGAATATCAGGCTCGAGCAACTGGCCGATCACTGGGACCATATCTGTCAGATTGCCGGCAACAGTAACCATGTAGCCATTGGCAGTGACCTTGACGGTATTTTCGGAACAGAGCAGGCGCCCTGGGATATGAATTCTATAGCTGATCTGCAGAAATATGAAAACATTCTTATAAAAAGAGGGTATCAGGAATCTGATATTGACAATATATTCAGTCACAATTGGTTGCGGTTCTTAAGAAAAAACTGGCAATCTCAGTAATCTGTATTTTAGAGCATGATGACATCAAAGTCTTTTCTCGCCGGAGCCGCACAAGTCGATATCACTCCGCCCCTGGGAACCGTAATTAATGGGGATTTTGTCACCCATTATGCCCGTTACATCCATGATCCGCTGTATGCCAAAGCGATTGCTTTACAATCAGGTAAGGCGCTGGTGGTATTGGTCGTTGTGGATATTTGTATCATGCCGGCAGAATT
Organism: Telluribacter sp.; assembly: GCA_040391535.1. GTDB lineage: Bacteria > Bacteroidota > Bacteroidia > Cytophagales > Spirosomataceae > JBEBXQ01. Next base: position 40,938 of record JBEBXQ010000025.1, read on the forward strand.
TATAAATCAGGTAAAGGAGCTGGTGGGCCGAGAGAACGATAACATAAAACCACATCAGCTGCTGATTTCGAGTACACACACACATGCAGCAGGTTCCGTAGCAGATGTGCACCTGACCGGCCCGGACATGATGTACAGAACAAAGCTTCCCGGGTTAATCGCTGAAGCCATAAAGCTGGCGGTGGCTAAAATGGAAGCTGCTGAAATAGCATTCGGATCCGCAGATGCCCCGGAACATGTACTATGCCGCCGATACCATATGAGTAAGCCATTTGTACCACGGAACCCTGTGAATGACCGGATTGACCAGATCAAAACCAATCCGTTTGGCGGAGAGACTGAGATTATTGAACCTGTATCTGAAACAGATCCTGAGCTGAGTTTTCTGGCGGTACGCAATGTCTCGGGCAAATATCTTGCTCTTTTCGCGAATTACTCCCTTCATTACGTAGGTGACTGGGAAAACGGAACCATATCAGCTGATTATTTCGGGGTATTTGCTGCAAAGATCAGGGAGCAACTGGGTGGTGATGAATCGTTTGTCGGGATCATGAGCAACGGAACCAGCGGCGATATTAATATCTGGGATTTTAAAAATGAAAAGGGATATCCTTCCGGCTTGTTTGCCAAAAGTGAGCTGATTGGCGCTGAACTGGCCGGGAAAGTAAGCAAAGTTATCGGGAATTGTCAATGGCAGCGACCCGACATCGATATCGCTTTTGAAACGCTGACCGTGGATATCATTAAGCCTGATGAGGCTGATTTAAACCGGGCGGCTGATATTGTAGCCGGAAGTAACTATAGAACGATAGAGCCCGACCAGGCAGGTTTGCGAGCCTTGTATGCGCGCGAACAGCTGATGCTGAATGAATTTCCCGACAAAATGGAGATTCCGTTGCAGCGGATCAGATTGGGGGAAGGAGTAATCGGTGCGCTGCCGGGTGAGTTTTTTGCGGAAACAGGGCTGTATCTTAAAGCTAACCGGAAGGCAAAATATTATTTTACAGTGGGGATGGCTAATGGAAATGTAGGGTATGTACCACCCCGGAAAGAAAAGGAGCGTGGCGGTTATGAAACCTGGCGTTGCAGGTACAGTTGCCTGGAAGACGACGCTGAAATACTGATCCGGGAAAAGTTACTGGAGATGGTCAATGCGTGAGAT
>JBEBXQ010000026.1:0-41908 GCA_040391535.1 Telluribacter sp.
GCCACCGGCACCTCTGTTCCATCATTAAAGATAAAGTACGAAGCGTCTTTATTCATAGCAGCGTATTCAACGTTTACAATGTTGGATTTGTGAATTCTGACAAAAGGAAAGTCAAGCATTTGCTCATAATTTAATAGCGTTGAAGCGACCATAACATGCTTCCCGTTATTTAAAAAGATAACCGTGTAGTTGCATGAGCCTTCCAGTCTGATAATCTGGCTTGTAGAAATCCGCATATGATGTTTTCCGAAAGGTATTCTAAGAGTTTGCATAGTCTTCAATTTTAACGTTGTGACCTTTTAGTCGTGCAAACCCTCTGAGAAGGAAACATTTAACGGGAAAATATCAATGTATTTCCGGCTGGCTGATCAGCCCGGTATAACCAAAAGTGGCTCTGCCAGTCAGATAATCAGCTAATTGTACTGCTATATTGGGGTAGAAAACTTTTGACAGAATTTCCTCTTTGCTTATCCAGCAGATTTCTATGGCTGAACATTGTGTATGATTAATTGATGGTATGCCTTCTGTAACGGAAGCTGAAAAAAAACAGTGTAATACATCTTCCTTATCAAACCAGGAAACAACTTCCCCGATTCCCAGGAATTCCAGTACTTTTACACGTATACCCAATTCTTCATTCAGTTCGCGTTCTATGGTTTGGGGCAATGTTTCTCCGGGATCAACATTCCCTCCCGGAAGCATAAAAACATCCCGGGTCCCATAACGATAACGTAAGGTTAACAAACAATTATTCCGGATAATCAAAGCTGCAGGACGTACTTTCATAGGCACTTCTTAGCAAACCATTTTTTCAATAAGTAAAATAAACAGATGAATGACCTTTATATGGATCTCCTGAATACGGTCGGCATAACCGAAATGCGGTACCCTGATTTCAATATCAGCGTTACCGGCCAGTTTGCCACCATCTTTCCCTGTCAGCAGAATCACTTTCATTCCTTTTTCCCGGGCAGCTTTCACAGCTTCAATAATATTGGCAGAATTACCGCTGGTACTGATCCCCACCAGCACATCACCCGTTTGTCCTATTCCCTCAATAAAACGGGAAAATACATAATTGTAACCAAAATCATTACTTACACAGCTGATATGACTGACATCGGAAATTGCTATGGCAGGAAGCGATCTCCGGTTGTCACGATAGCGTCCTGTAAGTTCTTCCGCAAAATGCATGGCATCGCAATGTGAGCCGCCGTTTCCACAGGATACTATTTTACGGTTATTTTGAATAGCGTCAGACATCAGCCTGGCCGCATCTTCAATTTTTTTAAGGTTTTCGGGATTGTTTACGAAATTATCGAGAACATTCCTGGCCTCATTTAACTCCTCCCGTATAGTTTGCTGATAGTTCATAATAGGTGTAACAATGCTTCAGAATGTCTGCTGGCGATAAGGCATATTAAAACGTAATCCCAATGTGGTCATATTGGTAACCTGCTCCCGGTGAATGGATTTAATGGTTTGTTTCCGGTTAAGATAACGTCCTTCCAGAAATAAATTGTGGAATAACATGTAAGAAACGCGCAAATCATAATAATGGGTTCTTTCCTTAAAACCCTGCAATAACTCTATACCAAAATCATCAACCCGGCCTTCGTAATTCTGAAGAATGTTACCTCCCCAGTTACGCGCATCAAGGTCAACGCCTTTTTTAGCAAACATCAGTGTTCCGTAAAATGAAAGTTTAGGAGAAAAACGATAATGGATTATTCCTAAATTCTCAATAAAGTTAGCTCCCAGAGGGTGCGCAATAGGCTGTCTGAAACTGGCATAATTCTGTCCGCCGTCTTTATGTGAATATACGTAAGGCCTTACTGCGTTTCGCTCGTACTGAAGGTCTAATCCGGGCACTCCGAATGCGTCAATATACTTGGCCCCAATCTGCACTCCCCATTTGTTGGTCCAGGATTTGGAAGAATTGAAAATATATTTGCTCAGAAATTCATCGAGTACAAACTGACCATAAACCGAAAGCCGGTTGGCAAATAACCAGCGGAAATCAAATCCCAGAACGGCATTATCAGAGCTTCCCAGGTAGGATTCAACAAAGCGGTAAAAAATGACAGGATTCATATAATCCAGTTCAAAGCCACCATTGGTACTGTCGCGGTTGAAAACCTCGGCTTCAAATAATCCGATGTTCAGCTTGTCGGTAATATTAATACCTAACCTGTGCGTGGCTGCGTATTTTTTGGGACGTTGCCCGTTTTGGAAGGCCTGCGATTGTGCATTGATCATACTGTGCCAGATATTGGTGTACTGGAACCTGCCGATCTGAGTGTTTATTTTCAGAAAAAAATTAGGTACACTATTATCTGAAAAGAGTAAAGAGCGATAACCACTCCCCATAAAATTACGGTCATGACCAACCTGAACATTGATGCTTTTCAATGGACGGAAGGTTACATAGCCCCTGGCAGACATAAAGTCAACCCCTGTGGTGCGAAGGATTTTGGCCATCCCTTCACCGGGGAAATTATATTGTTCGGAGTAGTCTCTGACGTATTTGGGGAAAGTTCCCTGATTGTCAGCTACAAAAGTATAAAATCCGAGCTTTTGGTTAATTATCCCTCTTATTTCGACGCCCCTGCCTGTATACCACAGTGCCGACTCCGTGTTGTTATCCTTGCCGACAAAATTATCAGTTACAAAATTTACGTGTATATCAACATCTTCGTTATTGATACTGAACAAATCAGCAGGGTGATTCCATAGCTTTTTCTTGCGGGGATTTATTTCAGATACTGACGTTCCAAGGCGTGTAGCTACATGTCCGGCGGAATCTTCCGGCAATTCTGTTTCAATGGCCCATTCGTTACTGTCTGTACGAAGGTAGTGAATGATACTTCGATCGGTTGAATTTAATTTTACAGATGATGAATTCAGGAGGCTGTCGGTTAGCTGAATCACCGCTTTACGCTCAAATGGCCTGTTGTTAAACTGAAAACCTTCAGATAATTTACCGCGTTTTATTTCAAGACGATCTATCAGGTGATAATAATCATTATTTAACGGAATAAATGTGCTTTGAGCCTTGAGACTAAGTTGGGTTAATAGTATAAGGATGATGATTAGCGTAATGCTTCTGAATTTCATAAATTTTAGTCATTTTCAGAGTAATCCCACAGAAATGGCTGGATAATATGGATATTGGTAGCAATATTAATTAATGTAATTTGTATTATCGCATTCTTATTGATAAAAACCCTTAAATAAATGTTTGTTTTAAGCGAAAAAAATTCGATCGCCTGTGACTACATTGCAGAGTTGCGTGATGGGGCTATTCAGGCCGACAGATTAAGATTCCGGGCCAATCTGGAAAGGATAGGAGGGATTATGGCATACGAAATCTCCCGTGAACTGACCTATCAGGAAAAGGAAATCCGGACACCGCTGGGAAGTGCACGGATGCAGACGTTGAAATCTGAAATTGTGCTGGCTACTATTTTAAGGGCAGGCTTACCATTTCATCAGGGATTTCTGAATGTTTTTGATAAAGCCGAAAACGCATTTATCGGGGCTTACCGTGGCAACTATCTGAAAGAACAGGAGCTGGAAGTAGAGATGGAATATATCTCAAGTCCTGATCTGAGAGACAAAACACTCATACTGATTGATCCTATGCTGGCCACTGGTCGTTCTGTAGAAAAAGTGTATCATGGGCTGTTGCGTTTCGGGATACCCAGGCAAACTTATATTGCGGCAGTGATCGGCAGTAAGATGGGGGTAAGGTATGTTCGTAAGCGGATGTCGGAATGCAGGTTGTATATCGGAGCGGTGGACGAGCATGTCAATGAACATTTTTACATTGTGCCGGGACTGGGAGATGCGGGAGATCTGGCCTTCGGTCCTAAATAAGGGCCAGATCTCCGCTTCTCTTTATATTATTTTCCTGCTTTTATAAATTCCAGTGTATCTACCGCAAAAACCGGTTTACCACCGGCATTGGGATTGACAAACACCAGGTACAGGTTTTGCAGCCCTTTCGCACCGGTGGATTTTAAGGGGACATTGACGCTGCCGGTCATATCGTCTGCAATAACCACTTCACCTGCCAGAGGGCCGGAAGGAGAACCTGTACGAAGTTGTAATTTACCTCCGGCCGTCATGCCCTGTCTGCTGAATGCGCTTACTTTAACACTTCCGATTCCGGAAAGGTCAAGGTCGCTGAAGAGGATAAAACCACCGTTGGCGGTGCCTACCACCACTTCATTTTCGGTGCCCGGCAGCTTGTATTTCATCGCGTCTTTACTGTCGTCCATGGTACTGGCTTTAAGGGTAGCAGGCCGCAGCGCTACAGAATGCCCGGCTGTCAGAGGGCCAATCACGTTGCCGCCTTTATCAGTATAACTGGCCGATAATACATAATATCCGGGCTTTTCCTTTCCGGCGGTCGTATAAGTGCCTGTCAGCGGGAATGTACCGGTTTTGGTCTCTTTACCCAGTGACATGATATATTTCACCATGTTTTCAGCTTCTTCCTGGGTATGTTGCGGGTGAGCACTCATGGCTTGTTCTCCCCACACACCGCCTCCGCCTTTAATGATTTTTTCAGACAGTATTTTTACTGAATTACGCTCTTTTTCATATCGTTTGGCCACATCCAGGTAAGTAGGGCCAATTGATTTTTTATCTATCGAATGACAGGCGTGGCAATCACTAAGTTCGATCAGCCGTTTTCCTGCAGAAAATCCGCTGTTGGACTGGTGCCCAAGCTGCATCATTTTCTTATCAAATCCCTCCTGATACCCGATGTTCAGGTTTACGTCAGCCGGAGCAATTTTTTTATTGGCCAGACTTCCGTCTTCTTTGTCTGTAACGGTAACAGCGTAAGCAACCGGCTGATCATTCCAGAAGAAAGACTGATTGCCTTTTACGGCAATATTTACTTTCGGTACGTCGTTGCCGGCTTTCACCGCAACACGCTGTGTATTGAAATTGCCCTGGCTGTCTGTTACCTTAAGTGTGGCTGTAAATTCACCCGCTTTTTTATAGGTATAAACCGGGTTAGCTGTTTTATTCACAGGCGATCCGTCCCCGAAATCCCATTCATAACTGACAGGATCACCGTCATAATCAAGTGTTCCTTCGGATGAAAATTTCACCTGTAGCGGAAGCCCCCCGGTCGTATTGGTTCCTGAAGCGATGACTAATGGTTTCCGGTTGCCGGCTGTATAGGTGATTTTCGTAAGTTTAGCATCGTCATTGTAGGTAAACCAGTTTTTCCCATATTCAAGGATATATAAAGAGCCATCCTTTGCAAACTGCATATCAATAGGGTGATCAAACTTTGCATTGGGCATAAAACGTTCCATGCCGGAGAAGTCTCCTTCGGGTGTCATCGTAACGATATTGATCATATCCCTGATCCAGTCATAGGCAAAAAACTTGCCATGATAATAGCCTGGAAATTTAACGTTACTGTTATCGTAATCTTCTGAGTAAAATACAGGACCTGCCATAGCATTACGTCCGCCTTTTCCTACGATGGGTCCGAATTCGGGAGATTCGGCATAAGGATAATAGATAAAGGCCGGTTGAGCCGGAGGTAATGCAGTAAGACCTGTGTTGTGCTGAGAATCATTAACCGGTTTTAAAGGATCGAATTTCGGGCCGGAAACTTTGGTCTCAAAGTCATATTTATTATAGGCAAAGTTAGCCCCCACAAACAATGGCCAGCCAAAATAACCTGCTTTACGGGCCTGATTGACTTCATCATATCCTCTTGGACCCCGATCGTCTTTATCTTCTCCTGCATCAGGACCCACTTCTCCCCAATAAAGAAAGCCCGTATGTTTGTCAACTGAAATACGATAGGGGTTACGGTTACCCATTACATAAATTTCAGGCCTGGCTTTACCGTTCTGAGTATCAGGGAAAAGATTGCCTTCCGGAATATCATATCCACCGTCTTCACGGACTTTAATACGAAGGATTTTTCCGCGCAGATCATTGGTATTGGAAGAAGTGGCCATAGCGTTCCAGCCTTCCCGGCCCGGACGACTGTCCGATGGACTGAAACCATTTGAATCAAAAGGATTGGTATCATCACCGGTGGAGAGATACAGCAGGCCATCCTTATCCCATTCAATAGAACCGCCTGTATGGCAGCAGCCGGTTCGTTTTACGGGTACCGTCAGGATTACCTGTTCGGTATTCAGCAGTAAAGTATCCTTTATATCATCATATTTGAATCTGGATAGGTGCTGCGCCGTATCCTTTTCAGTAGAAGGCGGTGAATAATACAGATACATCCATTTGTTTTCTTTGAATTTCGGATCAATATTGATCCCCATTAAGCCATATTCTTCTTTGGTATAAACCGGTACCTCCCCGACAATTTTGATACGCTGGGTTTTGGGGTCATATAATTTTACTTTTCCGGTACGTTCAGTAAAAATCACGCGATGGTCGTCCAGAACTACCAGCTCAGTAGGTTCATTAAGTCCCTGAGTCAGAATTTCTCTTGTAAACCGGTTTTCTTCCGGGCGCGATTTTGAGTAATCAAGGCTTTCTGCAAGGACATATGTTAAACCGCCGGTAACATGCCTGATGAAAACTTCATCATCATAGGTTTCATCTGTGTGCCCGAAATTGGTATAGAATGCTTTCCCGCCATCATATTCATGATACCACGACATAGGGTGGTTGTCACCCATTTTCCCTTCCTTATAAGTACTTTCGTCTATTTTAACGAGTACTTTAAGTTGCTGGTTGACATTCTTGAAATCATAGAATTCATCTTTTATTTTCCATCTGTCAGGGAACCCTTCCATTGACGGATGACGGCGGTCAGTTACATAAGCTTCACCTTCCTGAACATTGGGACTGGAAGGATGACCGTTAAACTGAGCGCCTACCAGCTTGGTATACCACGGCCATTCGTATTCGGTGTCAGTAGCGGCATGGATACCCGCAAAACCACCACCTGCCTGTATGTATCTTTCAAATGCTTCTTTATGAGGAGCATCAAGAATATTTCCGGTGGTGTTGAGAAAAACCACAGCCTTGTATTTACGGAGGTTTTCCTCGGTAAACAGCGCAGCGTTTTCTGTTGTATCAACCTGCAGGCCGAGCTGCTGCCCTATGGCCGACAAACGCTTTTGCCCGGCCGGAATGGAGGTATGCCTGAAACCATCGGTTTTGGAAAATATCAGTATTCTGTTTTCAGGTTTGACGGTCTGAGACTTGACTGGTATAAAACACAAAAAAGTAAGCAGAAATAGGAGTGCTTTAGATAATTTAGAGCCTGTTCCGGATATCATTTGAATCGGTTTAAGGTATTTGATTATGTTACGAGATGAAAGACAAAAATAAGTCAATATTTTTGTCAGGTATTCATATATTCTATAATTTTTATTGAAGAGTACTATTCCTGTATTTGCTATTTCTTTCCTCATTCACTTTCCATTCAGGACATATACATTAACTTTGCGGCAGAAAAGCAATCACGAGAATACTATAAAGCGTTCGAAATACTCCAAAACTAATTTATTTATGACATTGTTAAAAAACAAGGTAGCCTTAATTACCGGCGCATCCCGTGGTATCGGCCGTGCAGTTGCATTGCGGTTTGCTGAAGAAGGAGCGGATGTTGCCTTTACTTATTTATCAAGTGTGGAAAAAGGGGAGGCACTGGTTGCCGAGCTGGAAAAATTTGGTATCAAAGCGAAAGGTTACCGCTCTGATGCTGCTGAATATACTGCCGCAGAACAATTGGTCGGTCAGATTGTGGAGGACTTCGGGAAGCTGGATGTGGTCGTTAATAATGCCGGCATTACACGTGACGGATTGCTGATGAGGATGAGCGAAGAGCAATGGGATACGGTGATCAACGTAAATCTGAAATCGGTATTTAACGTTACCAAATCAGCTACCAAATTTATGATCAGAGCGAAAAGCGGTTCAATTATCAATATGGCTTCCGTGGTAGGTATCAGCGGAAATGCCGGTCAGGCCAATTACGCCGCTTCTAAGGCTGGAATTATAGGCTTTACCAAATCGGTTGCTCTGGAGCTGGGTTCAAGAAATATACGCTCCAATGTGATCGCTCCCGGTTTTATTGAAACAGAAATGACTGACGCGATAGACTCTAAAGCTACTGAAGAATGGAAACAGTCTATTCCGATGAAAAGAGGTGGAACACCTGAAGAAGTCGCTGACGCCTGTGTGTTCCTGGCTTCTGATCTGTCGAGGTATATTACTGGACAGGTCCTTCAGGTTGACGGAGGAATGTTGACCTGATACACCGATACGGATAATTCATCGTTATCTTTGTCAATAGGTTATTATCTGAATTTTTCATTTGAAGTTGTAGAGATTCTCTGATGCGGACTGAACTCTTTTTCCCGGAATCTCCTTTGCTGATTTTGCTTTGTCTGGCAGCAGGGGTGCTTTTTGCATGGTTATTATATGCCGGAAATAAAGAGTTTGAAAAGCGTCTGCGCCTGACATTGGCTATTCTGAGAGGTTTTCTGGTTGCCCTGGTGTGCTTTCTGATACTTGGTCCGCTGGTGCGGAGTGTAAAGACAGTTCAGGAAAAAGCCAGGGCAGTGGTGCTGATTGATAACTCCGCTTCCATAGCTCCTTTTCGCGCGGAGGTGCTCAGATCTGCAGAAGCTTACCGAAAAAAACTTGAAGATGCGGGGTTTCTGGTTGATTACCGGTTCTTTGAGCAAAGAGGAGGCCTTCCGGAAGATTCGGTTTCGTTTAGTGCGAAAAGTACAGATCTCTCTCAGCAACTGGATGCGGTCAGGGCTGATTTTGAAGGGATGCACCTTTCAGATGTTTTCCTGATTTCAGATGGCATTGTCAATAAGGGGATTTCACCGGTTTATGGTTTTTATCCGTTCAAAATCCATACAATAGCGATCGGGGATACAATTCCCCGCAATGACCTGCAGTTGAGGAATGTTTCTGTAAATCAGGTAGCATATCTGGGGAATAATTTTCCCGTTTCTGTAGATATTTCAGCAAATGGAATGTCCGGGAAAACTACAACCCTGACGTTGAAACAGGGCGGAAAAACCATAGCTTCACAGGACGTCAGAGTAGACAACGACCGCTTTTTCAGAACGTATACTTTTACACATACAGCCGATACCAGGGGAATACAGCATTATACAGTGGAAATCGGTAGTGTTGAAGGAGAGCATTCTGCGCGCAATAACCGTAAGGAGATATTTATAGATATTATTGACGGAAGAGAAAAAATACTGCTGCTGGCACTGGCTCCGCATCCTGATGTAAAAGCCATTAAAACAGCATTGGAGAAAAATGAGAATCTGGAAGTTGATGTGCAGATAGCTTCTGCGAAAGTTGATTACAGCCAGTTAGCACGGACTCCCTATGACCTGGTTATTCTGCATCAGCTACCTGATATACATGGCAATGCGGCTGAATATATTAACGGTTTGACGGATTCAGCCGTACCTCTTTTCATGATTGCCGGCGGTCAGTCGTTTTACGATGGCTTGTCGGATGTAGTAAAATCGGTTCAGTTTCCAAAAGCACAAGGACAGTTTGACCGGGTTTCGGGTGTATATAACCCGTCTTTTAATCTGGTCAATTTTGATGGTGATGTATTGAAACTGTTAGAACGCTTACCTCCCTTATCAGTTCCTTTCGGTGATTATAAGCTTTCCGGAGACACAGAAGTGGTATTGTTTCAGAAAATAGGTAATCTGGCCACTCAGAAACCTTTACTGACACTAACCAAAGGTACGGAGCGTAAGACGGCGGTAATGGCCGGGGAAGGGTTATGGCGCTGGAGGCTCGAAGAATTTGCGATTACGGGGAAGCAGGACGTTGTGGACGGACTTATTCAGAAGGTTGTACAGTTTCTGTCTGTGAAGGAAGATAAGCGGAAATTCAGGGTATATCCGCAAAATCCCGAGTTTGAGTCCGGAGAGAAAGTCGTATTAAATACTGAAATTTACAATGATATCTATGAACAGGTATATGGACAGGAAGTAACATTAAGTATACGGGGAGAAGGAGATCAGGGATTGTCCTATAATTATGTACACACAGCCGAAAAGCCCTATTTTGAAATCAGTAATCTGCCCCAGGGAGTTTATCGTTATAATGCTTCTGCAGTGCTGAATAGTGGAAAAGAAGAAGTGAGCGGACAGTTTGTTGTCAGAGAATCTGACATTGAGCTAGCTGCACTTACAGCTGATTTCGGGTTGCTCCGGGAATTGTCCCAAAAAACCACCGGTACATTTGAGACTGCTGCGACCTGGCCCGGTAAAATCAATGAACTGGCGATAAACCGCCCTCCCGACAAGTTGAAAAGCCGGGATGATATGATGGAACTTATAGAGTTTAAATGGCTGTTTTTTGTGCTGCTGCTGCTGGCCGCGACAGAGTGGGGAGTCAGAAAATACAAAGGACAATATTGAATGAAGTTTTTTTTGTACCTGCTACTGTTTTTGGTTTCTCTTTCAGGCAGAGGACAATCATTAGAAGATAGCGCTGATTCAGTTTCCAATAAAAGACCGGATTATAAACGGCTCCATCAGATTTTTGCAGCGCAGACGGCTTTATATGGCGGTACATTATACGGACTTAACAAGGCGTGGTATAAAAATTCACTGAACAATTTCAGTTTTAAGGATGATTCATACGAGTGGAATCAGATTGATAAGATGGGGCATGCCTATACTTCATATCAGATTGCCAGGCATAATGCAGCCTTATACCGGCTTACAGGTATTTCAGAAAAACAGGCAATAATTTACGGTGCTATTGCAGGGGTTATGTTTCAGACTCCCATTGAGATTCTGGACGGATTCTCTCCTGATTATGGTTTTTCAATGGGTGATATGGCAGCTAATATAGCAGGTCCTTTACTTTTTGCAGGCCAGTATCTGCTTTGGAATGAAATAAGAATACATCCTAAATTCTCCTTTCACGGAACTGAGCTTGCTGATGTCCGGCCTGAGTTGCTAGGCAGAAGCTGGTCCGAAAAATGGCTGAAAGATTATAACGGACAAACCTATTGGTTTTCAGGAAGTCCCGGCTCTTTTTCAGAGGGCCCATGGCCGAAATGGCTCTGCTTATCAGTAGGTTATGGTATTCATGACATGGTGGCGGGCGATCCGGCCAAAAGCCGTGAGATGGGTTATAATCCCTACCGGCAGTACTATCTTTCGTTGGATATTGATTTTACGAGGATCAATACCCGGAATAAATTTCTTAAAACACTCGGCTTTTTACTCAATAATGTAAAAGTCCCGTTTCCGGCTCTCGAATTCAGCAGACACGGAGTGCGGTTTCAACCGTTTTATTTTTAAAGTAATTTTAAAACCAATTTGCCGGACCAGCTGTTATCAACCGGTATTAAACTTGAGGATAATGAATATTGGAGACAGAGTAAGACTTATACACGGAAAGGAAGAAGGGATTATCCGAAAGTTATTGTCCGGCGGAGAAGTAGAAATAGAAATTGAGGACGGATTCAGAATTCCCGTTTTGCTGAGGGAAGTGGTGCTGGTATCACCGGTAGAGGCGCAACGAATGGTGAAGAGTGAAAAAACAGTGCATTCAGTTTCGGACCTCCCTGTTGCAAGAACATCGGGAGTGTTTGCTGATAAAGGAATCTTCATAGCCTTTGAACCCGTGAATGACCGGGAAGTGACAGTACAGCTGATCAATAATACCGACTGGATTTTACCCTATACGGCAAATGCCCAGCAGGAAGGGAGCAGTAAAGGGTTAGCCTGTGGTGTTCTGGAAGCCAGAACATTAACCAAATTGACAGAACTGTATATCAAAGACTTTGAAACATGGCCGGTTCTGGATATCCAACTGCTTTATTTCAGATTGGGTGCAGGTAGTAATAAAGACCCGTTCCGTTATAAGCTCCGTTGCCGGGCAAACACCTTCTTTAATAAGAAATCAAAAGCACCGTTAATCAATAAAGATGCTTATTTATATCAGATTGATGCGGAGGCTAATGTGAATGCCGCGAATCTTAAGGAAGTACTGAGCAGCGGAAAGGAAAAAGCCCTTCCGGTCATCACTGAAATACTGGGTGCGGTGGATAGTGAGATTGATTTACATATAGAAAAATTAACAGATAATTTTGCCTCACTAAACGGGAGGGAAATCATGGAACTGCAATTATCCGTTTTTGAAAATACGCTTGAGAAAGCCATCGCAGCGGGCATGGACAGTATTACTTTTATTCATGGAATCGGAAGCGGTTCGCTGAAAAATGCCATTCATAAAACCCTCGGAGCACATAAGAATGTCAGTTATTTTAAAGATGCCAAAAAGGAGAAATTTGGTTATGGTGCTACGTGGGTTGCGCTTCGGTAGGCAACTATTTCAAAGAAAGACACACTTTGTTCTGTTGGGTATTATTTGGAGTCTGACATGGTCAGGATGTACACAGAAACCACAAAGCAACCCTCAGAAACCAGAGGAGGCTTATAAGTATACACGTATGGAACTGGAAAATGAAAAATATTTATCAACGCTGAATATCCCGGTACAAATTCCTGTACACTTACTTCAAAAACAGATCAACGAGCAGCTGAAAGGAGTTATTTACGAAGATAAAACCTCAGAGGACCTCAGAATCATTATCAGAAAAGCAGGTAATATTCAGGTGCAGGCGATTGACTCTATATTTCTTTTTGATATACCACTTGATATCTGGGCAGAAGTAGCCTATGATGTCAGTCCGCTGGGGTTCAGGATAAAGGGCAGAAAGGATACACGTTTTGCGATGCGTCTGAAACTTGTATCAAATTTGTCATTTACCGCTGACTGGAAACTGAAAAGTGATACCCGTATTGATAGTTACGACTGGATTACAGAACCAATGGTGAGCGTAAAAGGGATCCGGATTCCTGTAAAAATGATGGTAAGCCGGCTTTTAAATCAGAATCAGGATCAGATTACAGGAGCTATTGACAGTAAGGTTCCTGAAGCATTGGAGATCAAACCGTATGTTCAGCAGGCCTGGGAACTGGTCAACCAACCTTTTCTGATTTCCCAAGAGTATAATACATGGCTGCTTGCCTTACCTAGGAAAGTCCTGATGACACCTATTCAGGTAAAAAACGGAATACTGAATGCCAGTATCGGGATTGAGGGTTTTACGCAGACAGTCACATCATCAGAAAAACCACAGCCTAATTTCAATTACAGGTTGCCTGAGCTGGAAGTAACCGAAAACGTACCGAGGGATTTTCAGATCGGATTAACGAGCCAGATTACCTATAAGGAAGCCGCAACGCTGGCAAAGCAGAATTTTGCAGGCAAAAAATTCACATTTTCCGGGGATAGGTACAGTGTAGAAGTGACAGACCTGGAGTTGTACGGACAAAACGATAAATTAGTTATAAAAGCAGTACTGAAAGGTAGTATCAATGGTATAGTATATCTGAAAGGTACTCCGGTTTATAACCCTGAAAAGCAGGAGATCGCCTTGAAAGACCTTGATTTTGATCTTGATACACAAAATGTGATTTATAAATCGGCAGCATGGCTTATGAAAGGGAAATTTGCAAGGATGATTGAAAAACAAATGGTATTCCAGATAGGCCAGCAGATCAGTGAAGCCTATGTTACTATCGGAAATGCACTTAGTCATAATAAAGTAGCTAAAGGAGTTGAACTGGACGGGGAATTAAAAAGTATTCAACCTGATAAAGTTTATCTCACGCCTGAATATATTTGCGCGGTGGTTTTTGCTAATGGTAAAATAAAGATGAACATCAGTGAACTAATGTAGGCAGGGGTAATTGATGTCCTTATGTGACTGATTATGTGTCTGGCAAATACTACAAAAGGTTGATTTTGCGAATTATTTTATAAAAGTATATTCTGTCATGAAAGTATTTCTTAGTTTTGTGACAAACCGAAATTGGGAAGTGTTCTATCGCGCCGGAAATAAAAGGCCGGTGAGGAAAGTCCGGACAGCGCAGGGCACCGTACTTCCTAACGGGAAGACAGATTGCAGAATCTGATAGCCAGTGCCACAGAAAACAAACCGCCTGGCATGATGTTTTTACATCGGTCAGGTAAGGGTGAAAAGGAGGTGTAAGAGACCACCGCCCGAACGGTGACGTTCGGGGCATGGTAAACCTTACGGGCTGAAAGACCAAATAGGTACTGAAAGGGGCTGCCCGCTCCGCGCGTAGCAATATGCATTCAGTACGGGTAGGTCGTTAGAGTTTCCGGGTGACCGGAAATCGAGATAAATGATAGGAGCCCGGAGCAATCCGGGGACAGAATCCGGCTTATAGCTGTTCCTGATTTCGGTCTTTATAGAAGATAAAGAAGATAAAATAAATTTTGAACGCATTATTTAGCTTTGATAACTGATTGACTTTTTTAACTTTGTACTTTGTGCATTTGATTTAAGCAATCAAATGTGTATTTGAATCAAAAAACTGGTGTTTCCCCATGAACAAAAAGAAACTTTACATTGCATTATTATCACTCTTATCTCTCTCGTCTACAGACGCGTTAGCCCAAAAGCGTTCTTATGAAGGGACGAACAAAATGAATACCTGGTCAGTTACCGGCTATGGTGGTATCACACGCTTTTTTGGGGATTTGAATGATAATCAGGATTTGACAGGCGTTTATGGTTTGTCTATCAACAAACAGTTAACACCCCTTTTCGGTGTTCAGTTAACTGGTTACAATGGCTGGCTGAATGGTTCTAAAAATGGTGTGCAGGGTTTTGAATGGGGAGGCCAGACAGTAAATACTTATAACGCCAATTTTTCCAGTAAAGCGTTTATCCAGGTTTCACTGGATGGTAATGTTAACCTGAGCCGTCTGGTTTTTGGACCTAACAAGATGCGCCACTGGAAGATTGATGCACATGCAGGTTTCGGAGCTTTGTATTTTAATACAGAACTGAATGCCGTTAATCTTGCAACTGGTGAAACAACTAAATTGTTGTCCAATACAGAAGCAAGTGCATCAACAGCCGGCAAATGGGAATCTACAGGAACTCATTATACACGCGAATGGGTAGTGCCTGTAGGCCTTGCTGTTCATTATGAGGTTTCACCCCGTATTGATATTGGCATTGACTTTGTATTTAACCATATCAATAGTGAGAAGATTGACCTTACAGTCGGAGACCGTACTGACTATGCCCAGCAATCTCACCTGTGGTTATTCCACAAAGGTGATTCCAAGCAGGATAAATGGGGAACAGCTATGCTTGCTTTAACCTATAAACTTGGAAAGAATGCTGTAAAATCGAAAAAAGGAGAGTATGACGCCTCTGCAGGTCGTTATCACCTGCGCTGGACAGATCCTAAAAATCTGATTCCTAAGGTTTACAATCCAACCATGAGTGATGCGGATTCAATTGCAAAAGCAAATATGCCTGCTCCGGTAGATCCTCGTCTGTATACCGACTCTGATGGTGACGGAGTGGCTGATCTGTTTGACAAAGAGCCTAATACGCCGGCTGGTAGTATTGTTTCAGGTGGTGGTGTAGCGATGGATATTGACAGAATTATTCGTGATGCTATTAAGAATAACCTGCCGAAAGACGAGTGTGAGGCCCTGTTCAGTAATATTGAATTTGACACCGATAAATCCATTATCCGTCCGGCTTCAAAAGAAACCCTGGATAAAGTGATTCAGTTATTGAATCTGCGTACCAATTGCCGTATTGTACTGGTAGGTCATACCGATGCCCGTGCTTCTGATGCCTATAACGTTGCACTTTCGCGTCGTCGTGTTGATGCCGCCAAACGTTATCTGGTACGTGCCGGTCTTAAGGATGTAAGTCGCATTACCGTTGAATATTATGGTGAGTTGAGACCAATCGCAGAAAATACTTCCGTAGAAGGTTTGCAGTCTAACCGTCGTGTGGAAATCAAAATTTTACCACCGAGCGATCTGCGTTCTGACTATCCTGCTGGTTTCAGACCATAAGAAATCAGAGACATACATAATCACAAACGGGGAAGGTGAAGTTAAATTCATCTTCCCCGTTTGTTTTTCAAACAATTATCCCGTAAATTTGCCCCCTCTAAATATGGGACGTGATCCCAATAATTAATTTAAAATTTTCAAATGGCTGTTAAAATCAGACTAGCGCGTCGGGGACGCAAAAAAAGAGCGATGTACGATATTGTTGTCGCTGATGCCAGAGCACCACGTGATGGACGCTTTATTGAAAAGTTAGGTACTTATAATCCTAACACCAATCCTTTTACAGTTGTGTTAGCCAATGAGAAAGCCGTTGACTGGCTTTTGAAAGGTGCACAACCAACTGATACTACCCGTGCGATTCTCCACCATGAAGGTGTACTGATCCGTAAACACCTGCAGGTAGGTGTTATTAAAGGTGCAATTACTCAGGAAGTAGCAGATGCACGTTACGAAGAGTGGAAGCAAGCTAAGGAAGACAGAAAAGCTGCGGCAGCAGATAACCTGTCTAAAACGAAAGCATCTGTTAAGGAATCTAAACTGGAAGCTGAGCGTAAAGTTAATCAAAACCGTCTTGATGCGCTTAATCTGAAAAGAGGGGCGTTGACAGCAGCCGCTGAAGAAGCTGCAGTTGAAACTGTAGCGGCCGAAGAAGCAGCTGTTGAGGCTGTCGCAGCTGAAGAAGTGGTAGCTGAAACTGTTGCAGAAGTAGCAGTACCCGCAGTGGAAGACGTTGTCGCTGCAGAAGAGGCTCCGGCGACTGAAGAAGCTCCTGCTGCAGAAGAAGCCCCTGCTGCTGAAAGCAAAGAAGACAATGCATAAAAATGATGCTGCGATTTTCTTTTGAAAACGGGCAAATGAATTATTAACGGAAAACTTAATCATATTCCGTAGGCAAAATGAGCCTGCCGAGGTGTCGGTCAGGCTCATTTTGCTATAGGAGAAAATAAATATTATGGCACACGAAAATTGTTATCTGGTGGGCTATATCGTCAGAACTCATGCGGTTTCGGGCGATCTTGTTTTTCATCTGGATGTAGATTATCCGGAGGATTATACTGACCTGGATTCTATATTTGTTGAAATTAAAGGTAATCTGGTACCTTATTTTATAGAAGATTTTAATCTTCATAAAACGGATAAGGCCATTGTAAGACTGGAAGAAGTTGACACCATTGAAAAAGCACAGAATCTGGTAGGAAGTGCATTATACCTGCCGGATGATACCTTGGAAGAACTGGAAGAAGGTCAGTTTTACTATCATGATATTCCGGGTTATACAGTAGTGGACAAAACATTAGGTCCGTTAGGAATAGTGAAAACCGTATATACTCCCGGCGCTCAGGATCTGATTGCTATGGAATATCAGGGTTTTGAAGTACTGATTCCGGTAGTGGATGAAATTGTAATCCGGGCAGATCATGAAAAACAACAGGTTGAAGTTGATTTACCGGAAGGCCTGTTGAATGTATATCTGGAAGAACCAAAGCCCGGAGAAAAGGATGGGGATGAGGATTGATATAATAACCTGTCTGCCCCGCCTGCTGGATAGCTACTTTTCTCATTCTATTCTGAAAAGAGCGCAGGACAAGGGATTGGTTGAAGTTTTTGTGCACGATTTACGTGATTATTCTAATGATAAACGTAAGTCAGTAGATGATTATGCGTTCGGAGGTGGTTCGGGAATGGTTTTGCAGATTGAGCCCATTGCCCGCTGTATAAGATTCCTTCAGTCTGAAAGGACGTATGATGAGATTATATATATGGCACCGGATGGAGAGCGCCTAAATCAATCTATAGCGAATGGTCTGTCGGGTGCTTCAAATATTATAATGCTTTGCGGGCATTACAAAGGTGTTGATCAACGGGTCAGAGACCTGTTTATCACGAGAGAGATCAGTATAGGAGACTATGTATTGTCGGGAGGGGAGTTGGCCGCCGCTGTATTGTCTGATGCGATTATCAGGGTCATTCCGGGTGTACTGAACGACGAAACTTCTGCATTAAGTGATTCCTTTCAGGATAACCTGCTGGCTCCGCCGGTCTTTTCAAGGCCTTACGATTTTGAAGGACATACTGTACCGGATATTCTGCTTTCCGGACATGAAGCAAAAATCAGTGAATGGAGACATCAGCAGGCCCTTGATATTACCCGGAAGAAAAGGCCGGATTTACTGGAGAGCCAGGAAGAGTAGTACTATCTTCCTGGCATTTTATGATCAGCCGATTGCTACCAGTTCAAGATCAAAAATCAGATCCTGTCCTGCCAGCGGATGATTAGCATCAAGAACAACATAATCATCTGCAATCTCTTTAACAGCGACTTCGATTACCTGTCCGTCGCCATCCTGATGCATATTCAGGGTCATGCCAATTTCAAGAGGCATATCAGCCGGAATATTCTGACGGTCAAACTTGATAATATTTTCTTCATGAGACGGTCCGTAAGCTTCCATAAAAGGAATTGTAATGGTTTTCTTGTCGCCTATTACCATCCCCTCGACACCCTCATCAAATCCCGGAATTACCTGACCGCTTCCTAACGTAAAGGAAAGAGGCTCCCGACCGGTTGATGAATCAAATTGTGTGCCATCAGTTAAACGGCCTGCATAATGTACCTGGACTGTATCTCCTTTTTTTGCTTGTGACATTGTTAATTAATATAGTTGAAAATGATAAACGCTAAAAACAGGCAAACTGTTTTAATAAGCCCTTGCAAAAATGACTCTTTGGGTTGAAGGCTTGCCACTGTAAATACAAAAACCTTCTTCTTCGGGGGCATCTAACGGAATGCAACGGATCGTCGCCTTGGTTTCTTCCTTGATTTTTTCTTCTGTTTCTGAAGTGCCGTCCCAATGGGCCAGGATAAAACCACCTTTTGTGTCCAGAATATCTTTGAATTCTTCATAAGAATCCACAGAAAAGGTGTTTTCCTGTCTGAAAAGGAGCGCCTTATCATAAATATTCTGCTGGATTTCAGACAAGAGATTTTCGATCAGTGTTTCAATATGCTCCAGGTTAACCGTTTCTTTGGTTTTGGTGTCTCTGCGCGCTACTTCAATTGTTCCGTTTTCGAGATCACGCATACCCATGGCTAAACGTACCGGAATACCTTTTAATTCATATTCTGCAAATTTCCAGCCGGGCTTATTGGCATCACTGTCATCCAGTTTGAAGCGGATACCCTTTGGCTTCAGTGCTGCTTCAATTTTTCTCGCAACTGTACGAAGCGCATCCAGTTGTTCTTCATTTTTGAAAATCGGAACAAAAACCACCTGTACAGGCGCCAGTTTGGGAGGTAATACAAGTCCGCTGTCGTCAGAATGTGCCATAATAAGCGCACCCATCAGACGGGTGCTTACACCCCAGGAAGTTCCCCATACATATTCAAGCTGCCCTTCTTTACTCTGGAATTTTACATCAAAAGCTTTGGCGAAATTCTGACCCAGAAAATGCGAGGTACCGGCTTGCAGAGCCTTTCCGTCCTGCATAAGTGCTTCAATGCAATACGTATCAATTGCACCCGCAAAACGTTCATTAGCAGATTTAACACCCTTGATGACCGGAAGAGCAAGCCATTCTTCTGCAAAAGTCGCATATACTTCAAGCATCTGCCGGGTTTCGGCAACAGCCTCATCAGCAGTAGCATGTGCGGTATGGCCTTCCTGCCAGAGGAATTCAGTAGTTCTCAAAAACAGACGGGTTCTCATTTCCCAGCGGACCACATTAGCCCATTGGTTGAGTAATATCGGCAAATCCCTGTAGGATTGAATCCAGTTTTTATATGAACTCCAGATAACGGTTTCAGAAGTAGGCCTGACAATCAGCTCCTCTTCCAGTTTCGCTTCAGGATCGACAATAACCCCCCGACCGTCTTCAGCATTTTTAAGACGATAATGCGTTACCACCGCGCACTCCTTAGCAAAGCCATCCACATGATCTGCTTCTTTGCTCAGATAGGATTTGGGTATGAAAAGAGGAAAGTAGGCATTGGTATGGCCGGTGTCTTTAAACATATCATCCAGTGCTCTCTGCATTTTTTCCCATATGGAAAAACCGTAGGGTTTGATAACCATACACCCTCTGACAACCGAATTTTCTGCCAGACCGGCTGTTTTTACCAATTCATTATACCATTCAGAATAATTTTCACTGCGGGTAGGCAAACCTTTAGCCATAAGTATTTAAAATTGAAATTAAAAGGGGATAGCCCCTGAGGCTTTTTGAATTAATGATTTATCTTTACTTGCAAAGATAGTTTTTTACGTTATATTTGTAACACATACTTCCTGATATCTCACTTATTATGTGTTCCCTGCTAATGGGATAAATTATAATTTTTGGAACATTTTTTAGGTGTATTCGGTTGTTTATATATCATATCATAACGCATGACAGCCATGACCAGACTTAAAACCATAGGATACCTTGCCCTCATTCCGGTGATCGGCTTGTGGAGTTGCTCCTCCACAAACCAGTTATCATCCGGCTCAAAGGTTATTTACGATGACCTTTATGGCGGCACACCAGATGAAATTCGCCTGGTGAGTGGTAAACAACAAGATAAATCTTCGGAACTTTATGCCAGTCAGGATGAATACGGAGGATATTCGGGAGAAGAGAGCATTGACAGCTATTATGATGACAGCTATCTCTCTTCCCGTGATATTCAGCGTAATCTATCTGATAAAGCCGGTTATAATGCCGGTTTTGAGGACGGCTATTTTGCCGGAAGGAATAATATGAATTACGGTGCTTACTGGCCGGGATCTTCCATGATGAATTTCAATATGGGTTTCAGGGCAGGTATGCAAAATGCCTATTTTATGGGAGGCCCTATGATGGGGTGGGGATATAACCGCTTCAGCTACTGGAATTCACCCTTTATGTACAGCAGCTGGGGTTATGACCCCTGGATGAGTGGCATGTATGGAGGCTGGGGCAGCCCTTATTATGGTTACGGATTCGGTAGTTCATTCTATATGGCTTCTATGATGTATGGAATGTACGGTAACTATTATAATCCCTGGTATTATAACCGCCCGATTATTATCGGTGACGGTTCACTGGCAGGCAGCAGCAGAACTTATGGCCCGCGTGGTGCCGCAAGAACTTCCCGTACTGCAGCCAATGAATCATTTACCAGTAATGCCCGTTCCAATAGTGTGAATGCCGGACGATCAAATGCTAACGGTACATTGAATTCAGCCAGGCGGTCTTCAGGTGCCACCACAAGTGATGCCTATTATGCCCGCCCCCGTTCTGCCGGTAATGCTTTCGCTCCTGATAACAGATCTTCTTCCTCGGCAAGAAATGCCGGAAGCAGTGCGAGAACCGCCAATAGCGGTAACTATTATTATGCGGCACCAAGGTCAGGTAGTGGATATTCAAACACTGGAAGAACAAGTGGCGCTACCTATTCAACGCCTCGTTCCAATTCAGGTTATTCAGCTCCTTCACGCTCCTATAACAGTAACTCCGGCAACAGTTATTCTACACCGAGCCGTAGCAGTAACTCTTACAGCCAGCCGAGGAGTAATAATACCTACAGTGCTCCTGCGCCATCAAGAAGCAGCGGCTCATACAGCGCACCTGCACGTAGCAGCGCACCCGCTTCTGCACCATCATCGGGTGGAGGCGCGTCCAGGTCAAGGGGGCCACGCTGATAATATGACTATTGATTGATCAGAATAATGATAAATATACGGCTCTGTGAAATGTTGATTTTACAGAGCCGTTCGTTATGTATTGGAATTAATTTTTTAAAGAGCTCATGAAAAAATGGAGTAATTGGGGAGTTGCATTATTGACTTTAAGTGCAGGCCTCCCTTCTTATGCGCAATATGCAACTGATGCCCTCAGGTTTTCAGAAATTTACCAGAGCGGAACGGCGAGATTTCAAAGTATCGGAGGGAACCATGCTTCTTTAGGGGGTGATGTCAGCGTAATTACAAGTAACCCTGCCGGATTAGGTTTTTATAATCGTTCTGAAATGAATGTGTCTGCCGGACTTACGTCTATCAATACGAACTCAAATTATATCGGACAGGGCACTACTGATTCAAAACTGAACCCGAATCTTTCTCAGTTTGCGTTCGTGTTTGCCGGCACTGAGAATTCTTCCAGAAGAAAGTGGAGAAGATCTTCGTGGGGGATCTCTTATTCCCGTCAGCA
Source organism: Telluribacter sp. (assembly GCA_040391535.1). Lineage (GTDB taxonomy): Bacteria > Bacteroidota > Bacteroidia > Cytophagales > Spirosomataceae > JBEBXQ01. Next base: position 22,114 of record JBEBXQ010000026.1, read on the forward strand.
AAGTTTTCAGAATACTTTTATGTACGGCGGACTAAATACAGAAAGTGCTATGGTGGACAGAGCCATCGATGATGCCAATTATTATGATTATTCATTAGCCGATCTGGAAAATGATTTTGATAATAACTACGCTTATTCATTGCCTGCCGCTTATTATCAGTTGTATATGCTGGATCCTACCAGTCAGGACGGGCCACCTTATATACGTTTTGATGATGATGCACAAGGTATTTCTCCGTCCAGACAAACAGGTGCATTTGATGCTAAAGGGGCCAATACTCAGTGGACAATAGCCTATGGTGGAAATTATGATAACAGATTATATATCGGCGGGTCTGTAGGACTTACCCGAATTAAATATAATTATGTCCATACGTTCAGAGATGATTTTACCCTTTCCGGTAGTCCCATCAGAAGCTCGGTGTATGATGAAGAACTGAAGGTAAACGGATCAGGTGTTAATGCCTCCTTAGGGGTTATTTATAAGCCGAACCGTACATTTCAGGTGGGGGTTAATCTGACCACACCTACTTATACCTGGATCAGTGAAACTTTTTCTGAATTAATCAGCGCTGATAATGATTTTATAGAACTGGCACCCAACGACTTTGATTACCGTCTGACATCACCTTTCAGGGGATCCTTGGGTGGAACATTCTTCGCCGGCACCAATGGTTTCATTACGGGTACGCTGGAATTTGTCGGCTATCAGGGCATGGGATTGAATACGACAATGTTGTCTTCGTCGCAGAACGCAGAGTTCAAAAAGAATAACCGTTCTGAGATAACCAACACTTATAGAAATGTGGTGAATGCCAGAGTGGGTGGAGAATACAGAATGGGGAATGCCAATTTAAGAGCTGGTCTGGCTTACCTGATGGATCCTTATAAGGAACAACTGGATGGGATCAGCCGTGACCGTATCATTCCTTCATTAGGAGCCGGATTCAGAACCGAGCGTTTTTATATGGATTTATCGGGGAGTTATGTTGGGTATAAAAGTATCTATACACCTTATGTTCTGGACCAGTATGCATTTTATGATGCTACGATTAAGAATAACAGGGTAAATGTGGTGTTGTCCGTAGGGACTTATTTCTGAGAAGAAATATTAGTAACTGTTTATTCCTGTAAAGAGAATAACGAAAAAAGCGATGATCTGAATTTATATGTTCTCAGATCATCGCTTTTTACTTCTTTTAGAGAAAGGTAAAGGAGTCAGGATAATAAATGTATGATTTTGCTGTACACGGTTTCTGCATCTGTAACACCATGTATAGTGACATCAGCTCTGGAATAAAATGGATACCGGTATTCCAGTTTGGTTCTTAACTCATTTCCCAGCATAGTCATTTTGGCAAGTAACGGCCGGTCGCTGACACCATGGTGTTCAATCCGTGAAATCAGCTCTTCTGCAGGAACATCCAGAAACACACTGATGCCATTGGCTTTAATAAAATCCATATTATCAAAAAAACACGGTACACCACCGCCTGTTGCCACCACCAGACCGCTATCGGGAACGATTTCTTTTAAAAGCTGACTTTCCACTTCTCTGAAATAGCTTTCTCCCTGTTCAGAAAAAACAGCAGAAATAGGTTTTCCCAACTTTTGCTCAATCCTGTGATCAAGATCTATATATGTATAGTGTAATAACGTTGACAACGCTTTACCAACCGTAGATTTGCCTGAGGACGGCATACCAACCAGAAATACATTTTTCATTAATTCCTATTCTGCAATTTTCTCTTTTACTTCTCCAACCAGCGGTGTATCATTAAAATGCCATTTGCCTTTAATTACTCCTTCTTTTAACAGTAACAGTCCCGGGTTTGAACGGAGTATCGTTTTCAGAACTGTAGCGTCAGCATAATAATACGGCATCGTCAGCTGTTGCTGGGCAATTAGCTGCTGAATATCTTCGCTGCTGGCTGAAGTGACAATCAGAGGCGTAATATTATCACCCTTCAGCTGCTGTACAAGTGACCGGATTTCCGGAAAGGCGGCTGCGTTAATATCTTTCAGATCTTTGATAACGATCAGTAATTTGTTACCGCTGAAGGTTGAATCGGTAAAATCACCTTCATCGTTCCAGATTCTGTAATCCGTGATTTTGGGTTGTGCATTTTTATTGATAAGCTGCATTTCTTTAAATTCGAGCAGCGTATCAGAAGGATATTGCTCAAAGGTCAGCGTTTTGCCATCCTTTTCAAACAGATACCGGTACCGTAAAGGCTCCGATGGTTTCATTTGGGCAGGTATGCTGTTACCTTCTTTATACGGAAGCAAATCAAGAACAGGCAAATGACGGATGGCATAAAAAGCCACTCCCAGCGAAAATACTGTGGCCAGTGCTACCAGCAATCCGGTTGGGGTAGCTTTGATATATTTGCGACGAAGCAGAATGATAACGATTAGAATCAGCAGGAAAATATCCTTTCCAAAGGACGTCCAGGGTGTCAGTTTGATTGCATCCCCGAAACATCCGCAATCCGTGACCTTATTAAACCAGGCCGAATAAAAAGTAAGAAAAGTAAAAAACAGAATAATCAGCAAGAGCAGCCAGGTGGTGGTTTTGGGTTTATACCTTACCAGCAGTGCAACCCCCAGAACGACCTCCGCAGTACACAGAAATACAGAAAGATACAGTGCAAAGGGAATAATGGCAATAAAAAAATCATGCAGGAAGGGCATGTCCAATGCAAAAACCTCGAAATATTCTTCAAGTTTAATTTGCGTTCCTACGGGATCATTAAGTTTGATAAGGCCCGAAAAAATAAATAGTATCCCCACAATATACCGTGAGATGCTGGCAGCTAATTTCATAAATACTTAGTATTTTTTGAGTAGGATTTTTAATTAAACTGTTTATGGTCAGGCATTTGTATTGATCCCGTTGGATAGAATAAGACAGAAAACCGAATAGTTGATGATATCCTGATAGCCGGATTTTACACCTTCTGATACGATTGTTATTCCCTGATTATCTTCTATTTGCTTGATTCTCAGTAGTTTCATGAGGATAATGTCTGTCATAGAACTTACTCTCATCTGACGCCAGGCTTCTCCGTAATCATGGTTTTTATCAAATAACAGTTTCATTACTGCATCGCTTTCCTGGGAATAAAGCCGGGTCAGTTCATCAGTGCTGATTTCCAGCTGCTCATCGGGAACTGCAATCCGGATGAGGGCCATGATACAGTAATTGATGATGCCTACAAATTCGGAAGGGACGTCATCTCCGATTTTTTGTGTACCTTTTTCCTGAATCGTACGTATTCTCTGCGCTTTGATATAAATTTGATCAGTGAGTGAAGGAAGTCGTAAAATTCGCCATGAAGTACCGTAATCTTTGTTTTTCTTTGTGAAAAGATCTTTACAATGTGAGATTATTTCGGAATATTCTGTCGCTGTTGGTTTCACAATCAGTAATGGAAGTTCAAGGCCGGAAATACCGGCTGGTAATCTGAAAATTTAATAACGTGCAAGATAGCAAAAAATCAATCAATGTAAGGGGACGGCTCATGCATTTTGATCGCCCGGTGATAATGGGAATTCTCAATATAACACCCGATTCTTTTTTTAGTCAAAGCCGGGTTTCTGCCAGTGAAGTTGTGGAAAAAGCAGGCCTGATGATCGAAAACGGTGCGGCAATAGTAGATCTGGGAGGTTATTCTACAAGGCCCGGCGCACTGGAAGTCAGTGAAGCGGAAGAATGCGGGCGACTGTTACCAGTGGTAGAGCTGCTGAGGAAGCAATTGCCGGAAGCAGTGCTGTCAATTGATACCTACAGAGCTAAGGTAGCAGAAGCGACTGTAAAGGCCGGGGCTGATATCATCAATGATGTAGGTGGCGGTAACCTGGACGAGGCGATGTTTGATACAGTGGCTCGTCTGAAAGTACCTTATGTCCTGATGCATATGCGGGGGAATCCGCAGACGATGCAGCAGCTGACCGACTATGACGACCTTGTGTCAGATATCATCAGAGATCTGGCTGGTAAAATACAGAGACTCCGGGTACTCGGTGTGGCTGATATTATCGTTGATCCCGGATTCGGCTTTGCTAAAACTACAGCGCAGAATTTTCGTCTGCTGCAGCATCTGGAGCAGTTACAGGATCTGGGGTGTCCGGTACTGGCAGGACTCAGCAGAAAAGGCATGATATGGAAGAGTTTAAGTATACAGCCGGAGAACGCATTAACCGGAACTACGGCTCTGAATACAGTGGCCTTACAGAAAGGGGCATCAATTCTTCGGGTACATGATGTAAAAGAAGCCTGGCAGGTCGTTAAGCTTATGGAAATGCTTTATAATAATTAAAAATTTAATAAGAATGTTACAACAATTGAAAATTGTTTCATATTTGTTGCATCGAGTTTTAGAGGATTTATTAACCCGTTAATAGTGGCATGAGAATTGGATTTCTGAATATAGAATGGACCGATGCGCTGGACGTGTTGTTGGTTTCATTGTTGTTATATCAGTTTTATCAGCTTGTTAAGGGAAGTCTGGCCAGCAGAGTTTTTGTAGGGTATCTGTTTGTTTATGTTTTTTATCTGATTGTTAAGGGAATGGGCCTGGAATTGCTTACAAGCATTCTGGAATACTTTATGGGAGTGGGAGCCATTGCTCTGATTGTTATTTTTCAGCAGGAGATCAGGCATTTCCTTTTACTGATCGGAAAATCGACAGATCTTACCAGTAACCGTTATATCGCCAGGTTTTTTGGGCAGACGGCGAAAAAATCGTCAAATAATTCACTGGACCTGGTTTTACAATCCTGTAAAAGCATTGCGGCTGAATTCAATGGAGCTCTTATTGTACTTAGAAAAAATCAGGACCTGAGCCGTTTTGTTGAAAGCGGTGTAAAGCTGGATGCCATGATCTCGCAACCTTTGCTTGTTTCGATTTTTAACCAGTATAGTCTGCTCAGTGAAGGTGCTGTGATTATCGAAAATGATCGTATTGTCGCTGCCAAATGTGTTCTTCCGGTCTCGGAAAGTGAAGAAAGTGTGCCGTTTGAAACTGGTTTCAGGCATCGGGCTGCTATTGAAATGAGCGAGTCGACAGATGCGGCAGTACTGGTGGTCTCCGGACAGACCGGGAAAATATCCATTGCACTGGAAGGACATTTGTGGCAGAATATGATGCTTGAAGAGATTGATAAAAGATTGAGAGAATATCTTGAACTTTAGCTGCTCATAAATTAAACGTATTCTTAAACCGGGCGTTATGGAGGGTTTAAGAATATCAATACTGTAAACGTACGGTTTTCATGAGAATTTTTATCCTTGCTTTACTCACAGTTTTATGTGTAGCCTGTCAGCAAAAACCTGCACCAGCAGATCGTTTGCAGCTTTTGTTTCACCATCCGGCGCAGGCATGGGAGGAAACTATACCGTTGGGGAATGGCCGCATAGGAATGATGCCTGACGGTGGTATTCATCAGGAAAATATTGTATTGAATGATATTACGCTATGGTCGGGCGGGCCTCAGCAGGCGGATAACCCCGAGGCATACAAAAGCGTAGGTCAGATTCAGTCGTTGCTGCTGGAAGGCAAAAATGATGAGGCCGAAATGCTGGTGAACAAAAACTTTGTCTGCATAGGGCGGGGTAGTGGTTTCGGAAATGGAGCCAATGATCCTTACGGTTGTTTTCAGTTATTGGGAAATCTGACTGTAGATTTTAAATTTCCTTCAGGCCTTCAGCCAGATCAGTATGAAAGAAGCCTCGATTTGGAAACGGCCACAGCGAAAACGGTGTTCTCGCTGGATGGTGTGCAATATACCCGTACTTATTTTACTTCTTTCGGAGACGATGTGGGTGTCATCAAATACAGTACAGACGGAGATCTCCTTCCTGAACTGAAAATTTCTATGAACCGACCGGAACATGCCACTATCCATACGGAAGGAGATGAACTTATTTTAACCGGACAACTTCCTGACGGAACCGGTGAAAACGGGATGAAGTTTGAAAGCCGAGTGAAAGTAAAGTTGTCAGGAGGGAAACTTAACATCATAGGAAATGAACTCGTCATTTCAGGTGCAAAGGAAGTGCTGATGTATGTGGCAACCGGAACCGACTTCAGAGAGAACAATTATACTGTCGGTAACCGTCGTTTATTGGACAAGGCATTAGCTACCGGTTTTGAAGAGCAGAAAAATAAACATATTCATTCCTATCAGTCTTTGTTCAGCAGGGTATCCGTTAAGATTGGAAAAAGTAATGACCGGGACACGCTTTCAACCCCCGCACGGCTTTCCGGTTTTTTTAATGATCCGGCAAGAGACCCTGCCATGGCGGTGCTGTATTATCAGTACGGAAGATATCTGAGTATCAGCAGCACACGGCCGGGGTTATTACCTCCCAATCTCCAGGGTTTGTGGGCCCACCGGATTCAGACCCCGTGGAACGGAGATTATCATCTCAACATCAATGCGCAGATGAATCACTGGGCGCTGGAGGCAGGTAATTTATCAGAGCTGCACAAGCCCTTTATTGAAATGATTAAAACACTGGCCGAATCGGGGAAAGAAACGGCCAGGGCATATTATAACGCTCCGGGTTGGGTGGTGTATATGCTTACGAATATCTGGGGGTACTCATCGCCGGGTGAGCAGGCGTCATGGGGTGCAAGTACGGCCTCCGGTTGGTTATGCAATCATTTATGGGAGCATTACCAGTTTACTCAGGATACTGCATATCTGAAGGAGATATACCCGGTGTTACAGGAAGCTGCCAGGTTTTATCAGCATACCATGATCCGGGAACCTGAGCATGGGTGGCTGGTGACAGCACCTTCGGTCTCCCCTGAAAATGCATTTATTATGGCAAACGGAAAAAGAGCTAATGTTGTCATGGGGCCCACTATAGATAATCAGATTGTACGGGAATTATATAATAATGTTCTGGAGGCTGCCCGTATTACCGGGATAAAGGATAGCTTTCAGGATACGCTGCGGCAGCATATTAATCAGTTGCCGCCACCCGTAGTAGTCGGGGAGGACGGCAGGGTAATGGAATGGCTGAAACCCTACGAAGAAGCAGAACCCAGGCACCGGCATATTTCTCATTTATACGGATTATATCCGGCTCCGTTTATTTCTCCGGTAACTACACCCGAATGGGCAGCTGCCGCCAAAAAAACACTGGAAATGCGGGGCGATGAAGGAACGGGCTGGAGCAAAGCGTGGAAAATTCTTTTCTGGGCAAGATTGCAGGACGGGAATCATGCACTTGAATTGTTTCGCCAGTTGCTAAAACCCGTTGCCGATACCAGCATAAACATGAGTGGAGGCGGTGGTACTTATCCTAATCTTTTCTGCGCACATCCGCCTTTTCAGATTGACGGCAATTTCGGAGGAGCGGCCGGTATCGGTGAAATGCTGCTGCAAAGCCATGCGGGTTTCATCCATCTGTTACCAGCCCTGCCCGACAGCTGGAGTGAAGGAGAAGTAAAAGGGATGAAAGCAAGGGGGAATTATACGGTAGATTTCACCTGGAAAGACGGTAAAGTAACCGATTACAAAATCACCGGAAAAGCGGGGCAGAAGGTTAAGTTACTGGTCAACGGAAAACCGGAAGAGAAACAATTGTGAAATATTCCTTAAAATTTACGTCAGTTTTTGTTTTGTGATTATGATTTTGTAAGTTTGCAGACCTTTTAGGAAAGGAAGCAAATAGTATATAAGAAAGAATAGTATTATAAAGATCAGATATGGCAAATCATAAGTCTGCGATTAAGAGAATCAGAGCTAACGAAACAAAACGTCTACGCAATCGCTACCAGCACAAAACAACCCGTACTTATGTTCGTAAACTGCGTGCAATTACGAACAAAGAAGAGGCGTTGCCGGTATTGAAAACTGTTTCTTCTATGTTGGATCGTTTGGCAAAGAAAAACGTTATTCACAAGAATAAGGCTGCCAACCAGAAGTCCAAATTAGCTAAGTATGTCAATTCTTTGGCTGCTTAATCAGGATATTTCCGAGACATTTATAACCCCGCCGAAAGCGGGGTTATTTGTTTTTATACCTAAATTTTATTGACAGTTTTAATAAAAACCTGTTATATTGCGTTTAAGAAGATAACCTTGTGACCTGATAACTCACAAGGTTTTTTGTAGAATCTAACCTTGATTTTTCGATCTCGTTGTTCAATTAACCTCAATAACCAATTAATTTATGAGAAAAGTTGTTTTGTTGGCAGGTATGTTGGGTTTTAGTGCTTTTGCTGCATTTGCTCAGACATCACCTGTTGTTTTTAATGCCCGGGGCCTGGTTGTGATTTCAGATGCAGATATGGCAGCTTCGGCATTTGCTGATGGGAAACTTCTCCGTGATAATGCTGCAAAAGACAAGTTGACTTCTGTTAAATTTCCTATGGTACGCGGAGCTTCATCCGGTTCTGTACTGGTTTCGAATTCTGTGCTTACCCATTCCAATAGTATGGCAATTCCTGCTGCAGGAGGGCTTGCATTTGTTCTTGAGAGCCGTCTGCGGCCTGAAGATGATGTGAAGGAGTATAAAGATGTGCAGGCGGAATTTCCGGAAGGTCAGAAACTGTTTGTGATTGATATTGTTAATCTGAGTAATCCTAAAGTGAAGTTTGGTTTTAATGTTGGAAAAAACCCTACTTCTGTTGATATTAATAAAAATGAATTGCTGGTAACTACCGAAGAACCCGGAAAAGAACTGGTATTTCTTGAAATCGATCAGGATGGTAAACCTACCCGTTTTGTGCAGCTTCCTTCGGGATTGGACAGCACGGAGGTCGTTACTAATGTAGCTTTCCATCCATCAGGTGATTTTGCTGCGGTAACACTGGGCAAGTCAAAATCGCTGGCACTGTATAAAATTATCCGTGAAGGCGGGAAACTTAAAAATATCGAGCAGGTAGGTACACCTCTTAAAGCGGGGGATGAGCCAACTTTCGGGAAATTCTCCAAAGATGGAAAGTACTATTTTGTCCTTGACAGTAAAGGCGCTCCCGGTAAAGCTGATGCAGAATCAGAATTGCTGGTTGTAGAGTTTTCACAGACTGGTGGAGAACATAAGCTGGTAGGTCAGACACCGGTGGGGCTGAATGCGTCGGCCTTTACTGTAAGTCCTGACGGTCTTGTGGCTGTTGTAGGTGCAGGAAAGAGTATAGAGGCTTTCACCAATGGTGATGCGGCAAGTACGATCACATTGCTGAATGTAGGGGCTGATGGCGTAGCGACTAAAGTAGCAGATTATCCTTTTGATGGAATTTATGCCAACAGTATCGCCTTTGATAAAGATGGTTCCAATCTGGCAGTTTCTGTATTTGAATATCTTGAATACGGCGACCGTAAAGGTGGCGTTGAGTTTTGGACGGTAGAAAAAGGCGGAACACCCGCGCTGAAAAAACAACCCGGAAAAATCAGTGTGGAGCGCGGAAGCCATACATTACGTGTGATTGAATAACCTGTTTACAGAAATAGATTTTGAGAAGCTGCCTTCAATATGAGGGCAGCTTTTTTATACACAAAAGTATACATGATGCTACAGGTGCTCATGTTCCGGAAACTATGGTAATATGTGCAATTAAATACGATAAAAACTGCCAATGAGGTAAAAGGAATGGGTTTTTAGTATAAAACAGGACTTTGTTCATCCTGCTTTTCCGGTATATTTATGTATATTCGCACATACACAAAACCGGGATGCTAAGGGCAGTTAAGTAACTGACGGCAAAACTGTGAAACCCCGGATTCTGAGTAATGTGTATACGTTTTCCTTAACCTTTAATGTTGTTTATTTTATGATGCTTCGGAGGCTTAGAATTGTTCCTGCGTTATTGATCTCTCTTGTTTGTCTGCATGTACAGGCTCAGACGGGCGACATCAAAAACAGTAAAGTGTATCATGAAAAAGGCCGTTATGCAGGCTGGCCTGCGAATACGGGTATCTGGCAGTGGGAGAATGAAATTCTGACGGGTTTTTCTATCGGATATCACAAAATATCGGATAAAAGTCTGCACTTCATCGACAGGGAAAGAACCGAAATTCATGTGCTGGCCAGAAGCAAAGACGGTGGAGAAACCTGGGAAATAGAAGATCCGGCAAAAGATGGTGTACTGGTATTTGAAACCGAATTCGGTACCCAACGGACCGATGTGCCCGTTCCTCAACCGCAGATTCTGAAAGAGCCGGTTAACTTTAAAGATCCCGGTCTTGCGCTAGCCGTACGCTTCGGGAAAAATAAAAAATCCTATTTCTGGCATTCAGCAGATAAGGGTAAAACCTGGAATGGGCCTTATACACTTCCTGATTTTGGTATGACCGGACTGGAAGCGCGGACGGAATATATCATCAACTCTGAAAAGGAATGTATGCTTTTCCTGACGGCCTCCAAATCCGATGGAAAAGAAGGAAAGGTGATCTGTGTCAGGACTACCGATGGTGGTTTAAACTGGTCGCTGGTAGCACCTATCGGTGAAGAACCCGATGGTTTTGCAATTATGCCGGCTGCTGTACGGATTTCCGGAGATGAATTGCTGACCACGATCCGGAACAGAGAGGACGGCGCCGATTTTATCAGTACCTATTATTCGGAGAATAACGGTAAAGTATGGCGACAACTGGATAATGCGGCTGATGATACCGGAAAGGGAGGAAGCCCACCGGCGATGATCCGGTTACAGGATGGGCGTATATGTATGGTTTATGCTTATCGTTCTGATCCTTCCACCGGTAAAAACGCCGCGATTCTGGCGAAACTCAGTTCTGACAGCGGGAAATCATGGAGTGCCCCTTATACTTTGCGGGATGACGGGGCAGGCCGGGATATCGGATATCCGAAAATTGTACAGCGGCCGGATGGTAAAGTGGTGGTAGTTTACTATTTCACCGATGCCCTGACCGGACCTGAAAGATACATAGCTGCTACTATCTGGAGTGTCCCGGACAGGAGTGTCCCGGACAGGAAATAAAGCATAAAAGGTATAATCATATGGTTGTTCTGTAAAGTTGATACTACTCCGGAGTGTTTAAAACATGCTCCGGATTTTTTTTAGACACCTGTCCCGGATTGATGGAGATAGATACGTAAGCCGATAATTGTAACAGAAATACCCCAAACCCTTTGGATAATGTACGGATGAAGTTGTAATCCCACATTTAATGTGCAGTGGCTTCATCCGTTTCATGATCATACTTCATAGATATTTTTCAATTTGGTTCCGTATATTAGTATTGCAAGAGCGGAACTTACAGGTGATTTTTTTAATCGGAGAGACTTATCTTTCATAAAATAGCCGGTAGAACCTGCAAGTAAACATGCACTGCAGCATAAAGAGGTATAATAAACGATCTATACATTCCGGTTACCCACTGCTCATGAAAACGACAATCTGTTTCTTTTTTTCGCTCCTGTATGTATTTACTGCTTTTTCTCAAAGTAAGCAACAAACAGAAAACCTCGAAACCTTTGCCAGGTTGTATGGTTATGTAAAATATTTTTACCCGGGCGACGAAGCAGCTGTTGTCGACTGGGAAGGATTAGCAGTATACGGGTCCGGACAAGTCGCGAATGCCCGGGATTCAAAAGAACTGAGACTTGCACTCAACCGTATTTTCCTTCCGATAGCTCCTGCTATGAAATTATATTCAACAGGAGAAAATGCAGAATTTGATCTGAGAACGATAACCCCTGCTGACACTTCTGGGTATAAGGTTGTTTCCTGGCAGCATTTGGGGGTAGGTTTGGGTAATCAGAAAAATGTCTACAGAAGTCAGCGGACAAACAGACCCGCAGCCTCTTCCGGCAATGATACCAGATTCGGAACGATCCAGTATCAGGTTCCCGCAGAAAAATACAAAGGAAATGAGTTTGTTCTGACGGCCAAAGTAAAGGTAGCGCAAGGAGCTGGTTCAGGGCATCTTTGGATGAGAGTTGACTCGGAAGGCGGTATCTTGTTTTTTGACAATATGGGCAACAGACCTGTTAAATCAAGCCAGAGCTGGAAGGATTGTGAAATAAAGGGGACGGTAGCTGCTAATGCATCCCAATTGGTCTTCGGATTTTTTTTAGGAGGGGAGGGTGAGCTTACAGCAGACGACCTTGTGCTGAAAATCAAAAAAGACGGCGAATGGGAGACGGTTCTTTCGGATGGATTTGAAAATCCCGAAAGTGATCGCATAAAAGCCTTCGACAAAGCGAACAGCGATTATAGTCTTTCAATACAGAAAGACAGTACAAAGCCGGACAACCATCTGTTGTCAATCAAAGAAATACCTGTCAGAAATAGTACAGTTCCCTATCAATTGCTTTTTGACACATTTGCACAACCCGGAGAATATATCCGGAAAGTAATCGCCCGCGATCTGGTATGCGTGATGCCCCTTGCGTTGTACGGTACACCATCCGCAACGTATCCCGTTTCTGCCCCGGACAGCTTGGAGGAGTTACAACAAGCACTATCGTCTATACCGGATTCGTCAATGACCGGCAACGACCTCTATACCAGACTGGGGAATATTATTATTACCTGGAATATTTTCCAGCATTTCTATCCCTACTTTGATGTCGCGAAAACGGATTGGGAAAAGAATCTGGAAGTAGCTTTGCAAAACTCTTATACTGATAAAACGGCACATGATCACCTCAAAACACTTGAACGATTTACAGCACATCTGAAAGATGGTCATGTGTATGTTAGTTCTCCGTTAACGTTGCAGGAAAGCTTTGCTCCTCCCATCCAATGGGAATGGATAGAGAATAAACTGGTGATTACAAGCGTGCTTTCTTCCGGCTTATTCGATATTTCGCCAGGAACTATCGTGTCGTCTGTTAATGGCATTTCACCCCAAAAATGGTTTGAAAACATTGAACAGAATATATCAGCGCCCAGTGCAGGATGGCGGAAGCATCGCTCAGGCACGTTGGCTTTGTATGGCAGGGAGGGTTCAGAGCTGGTACTGAAAATAAACAAACCGGATGAAACAAGTGAAACCATATCTCTGAAGAGAACATTGTCAATACCCTCTTACCACAATGCATTAACCAGGCCGGATGCCGTTAAAGAATTGGATGAAGGAATTTATTACCTGAACCTTGATGTCATTCAGGACAAAGCTATTAATGATTTATTACCTCAGCTGACAAAAGCAAAAGGTATCATATGTGACCTGAGGGGATATCCGAAAAGTTCTCCGCAATTCATTAAACATCTGCTTTCTGAAAAGGACACATCTTCCAGCTGGATGCAGATCCCCCGGATTATTTATCCTGACAGAGAAAAAATAACCGGATACCAGAAGACAGGCTGGTTATTAGCGCCTGAGACCCCGTCTATCAGTGCGAAAGTTGTGTTTATTACTGATGGTAGTGCGATCAGTTATGCAGAGAGTTATCTCAGCTTTATAAAAGATTATAAGCTTGCTGTTATTGTTGGCCAGCCTACCGCTGGTACCAATGGTAACGTCAACCCGTTTACATTGCCGGGTGGGTATACGATTTCCTGGACTGGAATGAAAGTGCTGAAACATGACGGGACGCAACATCACGGGATTGGCGTCATTCCCGACGTTTATGTTGAAAAGACAATTGCCGGTGTAAGGGAAGGCCGGGATGAGTTTCTGGAAAAGGCACTGGAGATCGTAAGATCAAAGTAATAATTACTGATACCGGACTTTTAAAATGAAAGGAATTTCATTTATTCGAATCTGATATTAAAAACTCATTTCATGAAAACGTATTTTACTTCTGCCGGAATGGCAATAATAATGATGCTTTACCTTACAGATCTGGTCTGGGCACAGTCACCGGTAAGGCTGGCAGTGGCGGGGATCAGCCATGGCCATAGTTCATGGATTTACAACCGGAAAGTGAAGGGCGACCTTGAAATTGTGGGGATATATGAGAAAAACCAGGAGCTGGTTAAAACTTTCCGGCAGCAATATAATCTGCCGGAAGAACTGTTTTACTCGGATCTTGACCAGATGCTTGATAAAGTGAAACCGGAAGGTGTAATGGCTTTCGGACCGGTGAATGAGCATGTTGAAGTTGTTCGGGCCAGCGCACCCCGTAAAATCCATGTGATGGTGGAGAAGCCATTGGCTACTACGTTTGAGGATGCGCTCGAAATAGAGGCACTGGCCAGGGAGTATGAAATCAAAGTGCTGACCAATTTTGAAACCTCATGGTATGCCAGTAATCAGTTTGTAAGGGATTTGTACAAAAAAGGAGAGCTTGGGCAGCTCAGAAAAGTAATGGTTAATGACGGGCACAGCGGTCCATCACAAATGCACAGGCATTTTGTAGACTGGCTGACGGACCCGGTACAGAATGGGGGTGGGGCTCTTACCGATTTTGGCTGCTACGGAGGAAATCTTATGACCTGGCTCATGGAAGGTCAGCGTCCGGTATCAGTAACGGCTGTAACGGCTCAGAACCGCCCTGATCTGTACCCGAAGGTGGATGATGAAGCGACGATCATTCTTCAATATCCTGGTGTGCAATGTATTATTCAGGCATCGTGGAGCTGGACATTCAGCCGCAAAGACATGGAAGTATTTGGTACAAAAGGGTATGCTGTTGCTGTAGACCGGACCACGGTTAAAACCAGGTTGAAAAGTAATCAGCCTGAAAGTACGCAAAAAATAGACCCGCTTCCGGCTCCGTTTGAAGATCCTTTCGCGGTTTTTGCACAAGTGATTCGGGGAAAACTGCACGGAGAAAGCGTTGCGCTTTATGAATTACCCATTAATATAATAACAGTGGAAATTCTGGATGCAGCCCGTAAATCGGCTTCGACCGGGCAAACCGTCTTTCTGAAGTAGAGGTATCCTCTCTTGCTGACAGACAGGACAGATATCTCTCCGGAATCTATAAATTTTTCTATTAATTTGCCTGAATGATAAGTTCTCTGATTTGACAGTTATGACTTTTCCAATGCTCTAACCAATTGATGAATGAAAAATATACAAAACACATCACGCAGACAATTCATCGGAGGTCTTGCTCTCGCAGCAGCTGGTATCTCTATCGTACCCCGCCACGTACTGGGAGGAAAAGGGTTTATAGCCCCAAGTGATAAAGTAAATATAGGGATGATCGGGGTAGGAGGTAAAGGCCGGCAAAATGCCTCAAACCTGTTTGGTGTTACAAATGCACAGATCACTGCAATTGCAGATCCGGCTGAATACTGGGATCTGAAAGATTTTTATTACAAATCAAAGGCAGGTCGCGGCCCTGTTAAGGAAATGATTGAGGCGCATTATAAAGCCAAAACAGAAAATTACAAGGTTACAGAATACATTGATTTCCGGGAAATGCTGGAAAAGGATAAGGGAATTGATGCTGTAGTCTGTTCCACGCCTGATAATACCCATGCCTACGTATCTATTCAGGCTCTGAAGGCTGGTAAACATGTGTATTGTGAAAAACCTCTGACTCATAATGTGTGGGAAGCACGGAAGGTAGGAGAAGTAGCCCGCGCATCAGGACTGGCCACCCAAATGGGAAACTCATTGCACAGCGGAGATGGTATTCGCCAAACGGTAGAGATTATTCAGTCGGGTATGCTGGGAAAAATCGAGGAGGCACATACCTGGGTGCCGGCCACACGCTGGCTGCCCGGATTGAAAGGATTGCCAACGGGTAGTAAATCCGATGGTAAGGATATTGGCTGGGATTTGTGGTTAGGTCCAACACCCTACATGGCTTATCATGAAGATTATACGCCGGTAACCTGGAGGGATTTCTGGGCATTGGGTTGTGGTGCCCTCGGTGATTTCGGATGCCATGATCTGGATCCATCAGTGTGGGCTTTTAACCTGCATTCACCCAAAAGTATAGAAGTGCATCCTGCCGGATATAGCGATAAAGATATAGCCCCTTACGGTGAAATAGGGTATTATGAATTTGAAAAAGAAGGTGACCAGAAAGCACTGAAACAGTATTGGTATTCAGGGGGGCTAATGCCTCAGCGTCCTGAAATATTACCGGAGAATGAAAAACTGCCGGCAAGAGGAACCCTGTTTATAGGCAGCAAAGGAATTCTGGTTACCCAATCGGGAGGGTCCTCCCCTAAAATTTATTTTAGGAATGGGAAATCAGATTTTACGTCTCCTAAACAAACCATCCGCCGATCAACAGGGCATTATCAGGAATGGGTAGAAGCGATAACCGGAGGCCCGGTGCCTGGTTCAAATTTTGAAAATGGTGCCCGCCTGACAGAAATCACACTATTGGGCGTACTTTCACTACGCCTGGGAGGTAAAAAAATAAACTGGGATAGCAGGAACATGAAGGCGATTGGCCTTCCTGAAGCTGATCAATATCTGCGTGAACCTGTACGGGCAGGTTGGGAAATGTGATTTTAGCGGGATCAGGATTATAAATCACCATGGAGATCAGATCCTGGCCCCGGGTTAATAAATTAATGTTTAAAATAAAATGGACTTAAGATTTCCTATAGGGCAGGTTGTATTAAAAGATTATTATACTTCAGAAGAGATGTCCGGCTTGCTGCATTCAGTAACAGAAATGCCTGCATTATATCGTGGTATGACTGAAAAGTTGACGGAAGAAGAGTTATTGAAAACGTATAGAGAAGGCGGCTGGAATGTTCGTCAGCTTGTCCATCATGTGGCCGATATGCATCTGCTACATTTCTTCAGAATGAAAAAAGCTCTCACCGAGCCGGATTATCATGATGCTACATTGGTTGACATGGCAGCCTGGGGAAATACTGCAGACACTACCGAACCATCAGTGGAATGGTCTCTGATGATTCTGGAAGGGATCCATCAAAGGTACAGAACTTTAATCCGGTCACTCAATGAAGAGCAATTGAATATTTCGTACTACCATCCGGTCAGAAAGCGGTCTTTTGATCAAAGACAGGCACTGGCCATTACCGAGTGGCACGGAAGACACCATCTGGCGCATATCAAACTGGCGCTGGGCTTTAAATAAGTCTTCATTTTCCCCGACATACAGACATTGATGCTCTTTGGGGCATCAGTGTCTCTGACTTTACCCCCCTCACTTCAGCCACACCATTTTCAGGTACCCCTCCTTTTGGACGATCTATTTGCTATGAGATTTACTTCCTGGCTGTGCCTTTTAAAAGTTTCTGATAAACAATACCACTGAGAAACAGACTTACCTTGAATTTATTTTTATAAAACAATAGTACATTTAGAGGTAATTTTATTATATATTATAGTAGGAATAATTTTGTGAAATTGTAGATTTACTATTGATTGCTATCTCGTTCCTAATTCTCTATCTCTATCTCAATCCTAACTGTTGAATTTCAAATGCTTATCTCAAATATCTAGATTAAAAAAATACTCAACTATGAAAAAATTTACTCTTCTTGTATGCTCAGGGTTTGTGATGACCACTGTTATGACATTTGCACAATCTGTGGCCGTTAACGGTACAGGTGCTGATGCTGATAATTCCGCTATTCTGGACGTGACCAGTACTGAAAAAGGAGTTCTTATTCCAAGAATGACCTCCACAGACCGTACCGCAATTTCCTCCCCGGCAGCGGGACTGATGGTATATCAGACAGATGCTCCCACCGGTTTTTATTATAATCAGGGAACCTCCGTAACACCAGACTGGGTATTGCTCCAACCGGCAGTCAACGTTACTACGCAGGGCAACACGTTTAATGGAGCCAATAATCTGGTGCAGTTGGATGGAGCGGGTAAACTACCAGCTGTTGACGGCTCTCTGCTAACAGTTCTTCCCTCTAATGCAACTACGCAGGGTAACACCTTCAACGGAGCCAATAACCTGGTACAGCTTGATGGAAGTGGCAGACTCCCCGCTGTGAACGGCAGCCAGTTAACAGCATTACCCTCTAATGTTACTACGCAGGGTAACACCTTCAACGGAGCCAATAACCTGGTACAGCTTGATGGAAGTGGCAGACTCCCTGCAGTTAACGGCAGCCAGTTAACTGCATTACCCTCTAATGTAACTACGCAGGGCAATACCTTTAATACGGCCAATAATCTGGTGAAATTGGATGGCTCCAATCGCTTACCTGCTGTAGATGGATCGCAGTTGACAAATTTACCATCAAACTCTTCAATTTTTCACTCTGGATTTGTAGTGAACTCAACAATTTCTACATTCTCACTCCCTTTAATGAATTCAGGGTTACCTTTGCCAAATTCAGCCCCATACGCTTATAATCCCTCCATGCTGACATTTGCCTCTCCTGTAAATGGTGTTATAGATAACCTTCAGGTAAAACAGGTTGTAGATAATCCTGCCGGATTTGTTAACGCAAATGTGACTGTGACGCTTTATAAAAATAATGCCCCTACAAACCTTAGTTGTGCTCTTGTGACGAATATTGCGGGTGCCACATGTAATAACCTGAATGGAGCAAATGCTGTAACGGTGAATATGGGAGATACTTTTTATTATGTAGTTACCCAGTCAGATGTTACTTCAATTTTCAGAATTAATGCGGTTGTAAGGTTCAGATAATATTTAACCACATAAAAATGAAGGTAAAAATTGTAATTATGTGTGGTTGGATTATTTCGATCACGCAACTCAGTGCTCAGCCTGTAGTCAAAATTGCCTCAGGGACCTATCTGAAGCAAAGCGGGAATGTGAGCCTGGTCATTAAAAATGCTGATCTGGAGATTGAGGGTGTACTTGAACAGGAAACCAGTGATGCTGTTTTGTATATGAGTGGAAATACGAATCAGTCGCTTAGCAGTTCGGGGCCTTTGGTACTTCATAATCTGGTTGTCAATAAAGCGCAGGGAACAGAACTGGTGCTTGAAAATGAACTGACAATGAATACTGCCGTAACGTTTATTTCAGGATTGCTGAATCTTAATGGCTTTAATCTGTTGCTGCAACCCGGGGCTTTGTTACAAAACGAATCGGAAATCAGCTATGTCACAGGCGACAATGGAGGGTATATTCAGACAGAATCTGATCTGAATACCCCGGTTGCTGCCAATCCGGGAAATCTGGGGGCCATTATTTCTTCATCAGCAGATATGGGAAATACAATAATCCGCAGAGGCCATGTGGCACAAGCATCGGGTACGCATACCGGAATCAAGCGGTATTACGATATTTTCCCGGCTAACAATACAGCATTGGATGCGGTTCTCCGGTTTCATTATCTTGAAGCTGAACTGAACGGTCTGAGTGAGGAAGATGCAGAGTTGGGAAGAAGTACAGATCATATAAACTGGGTTAACGAGTCCGAAGGTATCGTTTATGATCCGGTGCAGAATTATATCCAGAAAACCGGGATTCCTTCTTTTTCCAGGTGGAGTATTTTTGGAGAAGGGGCGCTGCCGGTGGAGCTGATCAGCTTTGAAGGAAAAGTCAATGATGGAGGATCAGCTACGCTGTCGTGGATAACGGTGTCAGAAACGGCATTTTCTCACTTTGAGCTGGAGCGAAGCCAGGATAACAGGCACTTTGACCGGGTTGCCAGTATTTCAGCCAAAGGTACTAACACTGGTAATACCAGCTATCACTATCAGGATCATAACCTTATTGCAGATATAGTTTACTATCGCCTGAAAATGGTTGACCGGGATGGAACATATACCTATTCCCGGAAAATAAGCCTTCAGTCTGACGGAACAGCCTCTGTTCATTTTTACCCTAATCCTGTACAGAATCTGCTCACTCTTGAATCACCCCGTCGGATCGGGACTGTTGAAATTTTTAATACAAAAGGCGACAGGGTGAAAAAGTATGAGTCTGAAACATCCATTAATGAAATTTCGATGGAATTGCTTCCGGCCGGGCTCTATTTCGT
>JBEBXQ010000027.1:0-40336 GCA_040391535.1 Telluribacter sp.
TACTGATCAAAACCACTCCTCCGTCAGTTCCTTGTTTACCATAGCCCCGGTTAAATTGCCTGAATATACCGCATTGGCTACGGACCGCATCATTCCGCTGTTGTCGCCGCAGGCAAAAACGCCGTTGATGGTGGTCTTCTGAAACATATCCACTTTGATATAGCCCTGGCTTGTTAGCTCGCAACCTATATCAGCCGGAATAGCCGAATGTTGCTGAAACGGCACGGCGGCATATACCGCATCGAAACCGGTCTTGCTGCCGTCTTTGAAAATCAGATTTCTGATGTGCCCGTTTTCATGTTCCACTTCCGAGATTTCCGTTTCGATCATCTGAATGTTGTGTCTGTCCAGTTTTGTAATCTGTTCAGCCGTAAAATCAGCTTTGCCTGAAGTCAGGAGGGTAAGGTTGTCCGTCAGGTTACTCACCAGCGTGGCCAGGTGGAAGGCTTTCTCCCCGTTGGCCATAATACCGGTTTTTTGTCCGCGGAATTCATAACCATGACAATACGGACAATGGATCACAGAAATTCCCCAGCATGCCTCAAAGCCTTCGATGGCGGGCATCAGATCCTTTATTCCGGTAGCGAAAATCAGTTTTTTAGCGGTAAATGCTGCACCTGCCTGCGTGCTGATCGTAAAGCCGTTTTCGGTTCTTTTTCCGCTCAGGGCCAGACCGCTATGGAATTTTACCGTGTCATAGTTCAGAACCTGGGCCCTTGCTTTCCTGGCTATTGCTGCGGGTTCTTCACCGTCTTGTGTGATGAAATTATGAGAATGCGGTGTTTGCCGGTTGCAGGGCAAACCGCTGTCAATTATTAAAACGTTCCGTAATGAACGTCCTAATGCCATAGCGGCGGAAAGTCCGGCATAACTGCCGCCAATGATGATTACGTCAAAATGGGTATCGTCTGTCATATAAATCTATATTTGCAATATTGTTGCAAATATAAAAACAATGTTCACTTGTGCAATGATGTTGCAAAAATAAATACAGATAGCAGGGCTACATCCCGATCCGTCTTTCTGTATTTAAAGGGATGCTGACCTTGTTGTTTTGGTGAAAACGGAGGGTTATCCGGTCTTTAACAATTCTGCATTTTCGTATCGGAAAATGGCAGAAATCCTATATTTGTGTTCAAACTACTGAGCACTTATGAAAAACGATATAATAAAATGGGGCATCATTGGCTGTGGTGATGTCACAGAGGTTAAAAGCGGCCCTGCATTTAACAAAGTTGATCATTCTGTTTTGCTGGCGGTTATGCGCAGAGATGCTGCCAAAGCTGCGGATTACGCAAAAAGGCATGGGGTACCTCAATGGTATGCCGACGCGGAAGAGCTGCTGGCTGATCCTGAGATGAACGCGGTGTACATCGCAACCCCGCCGTCCAGTCATGAGGAGTTAACGATCAAGGCATTGTATGCCGGAAAGGATGTATATGTCGAAAAACCCATGGCGATGACCGCTGCATCCTGTGTAAGGATGAAAACGGTTGCTGAAGAAACCGGTCGTAAGCTGAGTGTCGCCCACTACCGGAGGTTCCTGCCTTATTTTGTGAAAATCAGAGAATTAATTGCGTCCGGTGCAATAGGAGAGGTAAGCAGTATTACATTGAAGCTGATGCAGGGGAGGGACAATCAGGTGGTGGCTCAGTCGGCTGAGAACTGGCGGCTGAACCCATCCATATCGGGGGGCGGACTGTTTTATGATCTTGCTCCGCATCAGCTTGACCTGATGATTTACTTATTCGGCCGTATTCAGCGTGCATCGGGTGTATCGGTCAATCAATCGGAAGGATCAGCAGTCGATGACCTGGTGGCCGGCCAGCTTGTATTTGAGAATAACGTGCTGTTTAACGGATTCTGGAGTTTCAATAATTCGCCCTCAGACAACAAAGATCAATGTGAAATCTTTGGAACCAAAGGAAAAATCAGTTTTGGCTTTTTCAGTTCCTCGCAGATTATCGTTAGTACCGGAGGAACAGAGCAGGTGTTTGAAATCGGGTATCCCCAACATGTACAGCAACCGTTTATTGAACAGGTAGTCGGGTATTTTCTCGGAAAAAACGGGAATCCGTGTCCTGCCGAAGACGGGGTTGAAGTATTGAGAATCATGGACTTGTTTTCGAAGAAATAATAAAACGAGGGATGTGCCGGCAGGATAATCCTGTCTTCACATCCCCCGGTTAATCTTTTGATTGTGTGATCTGGTGGATACTTGTCGGTTTGGTTAGTTCAGTATTCCGTTCATCTCCGTAAGAATAACAGGCGCTCCGTCTGTAACCACGATCGTATGCTCATGCTGTGCCATGTAACCGCCTCTGTCGCCTACCATTGTCCATCCGTCATTAAGTTCAACGGCGTAATCAGAGGAGGTTGAAATAAAGGTTTCGATAGCTACCACCGAATTTTTCCTGAACCTTCTCTGGTCAAACCGGTCTCTGTAATTCAGCAGCCCCTCCGGTTTTTCATGAAGACTGCGCCCTATACCGTGGCCACCCAGATTTTTAATAACCCTGTACCCCCGTTTTTTCGCTTCGGTTTCCATGATATTCCCTATATCCGCAATTTTCACACCTCCTTTTATCCTGCTGATGGTCTTACGTAAAATTTCTTTTGATGCCTCCACCAGGTGTCCGTGCCCTTTCGTGTCCTCACCAAGTACGAACGAACCACCATTATCAGCCCAGAAGCCGTCAAGTTCAGCCGAAACATCAATGTTGATAAGATCTCCTTCTTTTAAAAAACGTTCTTTTTTGGGAATACCGTGACAAAACTCTTTATCTACACTGATACAGGTCCAACCCGGAAAACCATAGGTCGCTTTAGGGGCCGATTGCGCGCCGAATCCGGAAAGGATTCTGGCACCAAATTCATCAAGCTCTTTTGTACTCATGCCGGGCTGCGCGTAACCGATCATTTCTTTCAGGGTGTGTGCCACCGCTTCACTTGCTTTTTGCATTCCTCTAAGTTCCCATTCTTGTGATATTGACATACTATTCCGTCTGTTCAGGTTAATGTATTGTTTCCGGTTCGCTGTAGAACAGATTTTCGGGGGGATAAGTTTAAAAGTAAGTGCCCGATAAGTCTGGTCAGGTATCATGTAAAAACGTTAGCTACTACCTGCTGATGGGGAAATTGTATAATGATTGGTATTATTCGCCTCAAATTTGTGGTGTTTATCCGGCTTTTACCGCACACAAACAAATGGTATTCATTTAGAAAGTACCGGAGGTTAGTTCCGGAATGTACCTGCGGCTGTCGGGCTTTGGATAGTTCCTGAAAGACAGTTTTACTCCATAATCAGATCTATTACTTTTTCAGGATCAGCATTATTATTCATCCAGATAGCTTCAATAGTGTCTGCTCTGTCAATGTGTATACCGTTTTCCTTTAGTTTTTCCGCGGCTTTATCATAATTGATATCCAATGCTTTGAACGCATCTGAAATGGGCGCTTTTACAATCCTGTTTATCATAACCATGTCTATGGGAGGGTGCATTCTTTCGGCAATGATCAGACCGGCAGATAAAATAAAAACAGCCAGCGCGGCAGGGATAAAAACTTTTTTTTTGAAATGGATTCTTAATGCTTTCCAGTTGAGTATGATGTGGAGGACGGCCCATAAAATGAAGAACACGCCTGCTAATTCGTGGACAACCTCCGTATAACCATCCAATAAATGAAAAAACATAAGCACTCCCGAAAATCCGGTGACAAGAAATACCAGGGAAATGAATGGAGTCACGTAATTTCTGTTCAGTTTCATATGGCAGGATGTTTAAGAAAGTTTTGAAAACCGTTTTTCTATATTGGTCAGCCAGGCTGTTCTTTTATCCTGACTGACCGACTTTACCCTGTAAAAGCTGATCCAATGCAGATTTTTATACCCCATTGTTTTAAAAACACTTCTTAATATGGCTTTCCGGATCAGGTTGCCGATGAGTAATGAATACATTATTTTCGGCTTATTCATGGTCGTAATGATTGTTACTCCCTTTAAATTTTTCAGGAGCGGTACCAATCCGAAGCCTCTTGGGTGGTGGTCATACACCACCCCCGGACTCAGTACCCTGTCAATAAAACCTTTGGTCGTGGCAGGCATCAGATCCCACCAGATCGGAAAAATAAAAATCAAATGATCCGCTTTTTTCAAACGGTCAGTATAATCGATTACCTGTGGATCAATGGGTTGGTGATCAGTAAAGGCTTTTAAATCAGCCTTTGACATAACAGGATTAAAGCCGTCATGGTCAAGATGGATAAGATCAGTCTCGTGTTGCCCGCTCTGAAGTCCTTTGGTAACCGCTTCTAAAATGGCGTTACAAAAACTCTTTTCGTAAGGATGATTGAATACGATCGCTACTCTCACTTTTATATTGTTTTAATTTTACAATGCAAAAATGAAAAGCAGGCAGGATGTTGAACGATAACAATTGTTAAGAAATGAAGATTAACGCCTGTTTCTGATACGGCTTAAAGAAACAGAGGTAATTCCTAAATACGAAGCGATGTAATGCTGAGGGACTCTGCGGATAATTTCAGGGTGTTCCTGTATCAGTTCCTGATAGCGTTGCTGAGGTGTATTTTTGAGAAATGAGAAAAAACGCTTCTGGCTCTGGATGAGCCGCCTGAACAAATGTTCCTGCATTTCTTCTCTGATTTCCGGAGAATGCTGAAAAAGGTTTTCAAAATCCTTTTGAGTAATCGTTTGTAAAATACATGGCTCTAAACTTTCTATGCTGTATAAACTCGGCTGATTGGTTTTGAAACTTTCAATGGAAGCGACTTTGTCTCCTTCAAAGAAAAACTGGGTTGTTATTTCTCTTCCGTTATTGTTAACCCAGGTCCGAAGGCAACCTTTTTCAATGAAATACATAGTCCTTGAAATTTTCCCTTCTGCTAACAATGTCGTCTTTGCCGGAATTTCCAGCCGTTTAAAGAGATGTCTGAAAGTGTCCCATTCGTATGCCATGGTTGTCTGTTTGTTTGCTGATAGGAGGTTCAGGATTTTGTGTCATGGAGTGTGCAACCTGGAGCAACGGCTGAAGTTTTTCTCAGAATAGTACGAGATATTTTTCATTATCTCAGTCTAAACGATGATCATACAGTTCTGCTGCCAAGCTGCTGAATGTGACGGTGTCGCTCTCTCCGGTAATAAAATATTCAGGAACTGACCTGTCAATCAGATTGTAATTATTGTCAGCATATACAGCATATCCAAAACCACAATCCCCGCTTTCCTCGTTTGTCGTTATTTTAAGTGCATCAGCACTGAATTCAAATTTTAATTCACAGGTATAGTCAGCACCATCTTTCTTAGAGTCGTAGGTTCCTATATGATCCCGGATGGTCATTTCTCCGGATAATCGCCCTGTATTATAGGATGGTGCACCCCTGCACAGATCAAGAAAAAACAGGGCAGAATGATCTGTCAACGGATATATCATTACTGAACCGACAGGTCCCAGTTCTACATCGTCTCCGAAAGAATAGGTCCCTGCAATGCTGAGAGATGGTTTACGTTCAATCGCTTGTTTGCCGACAGTTTGTGAAGTGGTTGTGTCTGGCGTTTGGCTTTTATTGGTGTTTGAGTTATCGCAACTACAAATGGCCAGTACTCCAATTAAACACAGAATTGTCAGTTTATATTTAATTTTCATTTTTATTGTTTTGAAATGGCGCTTACCGTTTTGGGCAATACTTTATCAGAGGTTTGGCTTTTACGCTTTAATTTTTCTGTTGTTTAAAATAATAATTGATACAATATATATGATTACAATTGCTATGGGGATGAATACAAACCTGTCCGAGGGGAATAGATACCAAAGAACCAAAATGGAAATTGTCCTCACTATTGAATGAAACAATCCCACCCAATGGTCAATTATCCAGGTTAACGGAACCCACATCAATCCAGTCAAAATACCTACAGTTAAAGGAAGAGATGTATAGTTTTCTATAAAAAACGGAATGGCTATTGAGTATAC
The DNA here is from genome assembly GCA_040391535.1 of Telluribacter sp. Lineage (GTDB taxonomy): Bacteria > Bacteroidota > Bacteroidia > Cytophagales > Spirosomataceae > JBEBXQ01. The sequence continues at coordinate 5,991 of JBEBXQ010000027.1, forward strand.
TAAAAGAGCCTGGGCTACAGTAAGAAAAAACAGATTGTCAAAAGTATTTTTTGGTTTGCTTTTATCAAGATAGTCTTCGCCTGTAAATTTTGAAATACCCATCGCTAAATAAACTATCGAGCCTGTCGCGATAAATAAAACCCAAACCGTTATTTTATCAGGAAAGAAAAGTCCTGAAATAGCTACAATTAACCAGGCAATTAAACCTGCTATCGGAGAAGCTATAAGTTTCTTTTGTTTAAATTCTTCTTTTTGCTGTTCCAGTGTTCTTTGATTATCTTTCATTTGTTCAAATTACATGATTCATCAGGTTACTTCGTGTTACTCTGACTGCTGACTCAGTTATTTTCCTCACAAAACCCTGCAAGGGGTGATACGTTGATTTTTGAATAATGTCTTTCATGCCCCATGCTTGTTTGTAAAATGACTTATGCTGTAGTACTGATTATTGATAAGCGGTCTTTTTTAATACAAAAGTTTAATAGTAGCACACCGTTGAACCTTTGACATCAGGCAAATATACTGTTACCTGCATGCATATCTATTTTTCGTTCAGGACTCCGTTTACAAAATCTGTCCAATCATAAAGCGGGATTGATTTTTCTATATAATAGTCAGGTTGTATTCCTTTTCCGTCTATTGTAAACTCGGGAATCCTTAGTGATCTGGATAGTGAGTATCCTAATTGAATTTCATTACATGGCGATGGAACGAAATACATGTTAGAAATATCCAGTACACCATAAGTTGTTGTTCCGAATAGTTTTACTTTTTTACTTTGTTTGGCAGCCAGCAAAAACTGTTCGTCCGTACTTCCGTTTTGTTGATTTATTATTATTCCAATATTTTCAGGATAGGGTAATATTTTATCAAACTTCAGGATCTCAATAGTACTACTGTCCACATTTATAAATTCTCCGAGATGCTTTTCCAGGATATCATAAGATTTTTTTGCCCATTTTTTACCTTCTTCATCTACCCCCCATTCAGGATTGTCTATGATATCAAGCATTCGCTGATTGTTTAGTTTGGTGGAATAAAACTCAACACCCACAGTTCTGATTGGATTGGTATAAAGGTAGGGCAGAATTTCCCTGTAGCTGTCATCACTTCCGCCTGTTCCGTTTCTTATATCAATAATTAAGTTTTTTGTTTGCAGAATTTTGTCATTGAATGTATTTAGAAGGCTGTCAATATCTTTTTTTTGTGAAATATCGAATGATGGTATTCTGAAATATAAGGTTGATTCATTTAAGTACTCTATGTATGGTTTTGCTGCATTAATGGTTTTAAAATACTGAATAAATTTTGTTTCATCCGTTAATTCAGGATAGACTCTTTTCAGTGTAATGTTTCCTATTTGCATGTGGTTCACACCTATTAGCCTTACAATGTCTGATTCCAAAGCTGAATAATCCCTTAAATAAAAAGTTGAACTTGCTTTATCATCATGAATGGCAAATCTGAATTTTACCATTCCTTTTGTCCAGGTTTCCACCCCTGACTCAATTATAAATCCGATATACCCGTCTTTTTCTTTTTTAACACCAATGGTATAGGGATCGGTAACCCAAATACCCTCATAGTCATTGGTTTTCGTATTATTTAAGTATTTTTTGAATTGCTCTGTATCGAAGTTATACTTCTCCCAATTTCTAAACAGGTTTATGGTATTGTCGGTGGTATTATTATCAGATTGTGGTGGTTGTATCAGTCTCATCCCAAAGTGGCTGGAGCGAAAAAATTTCAACCAGTCATAAAGCGTATTGGCGCATACGGTCAGGTCAGTAATATTCTGAACCTTTTCAAGGTATCTGTTATTATGATCTTCATAGGCCTGAACCCCTTTTGCTTTTAATGCATATGAAAAGCCGGCATCATTCTCCTCTATAGTTTTTTTTACCCATTCAAAATTGCTTATGCAATTGCAATTTTGGGCAAACACTTGTGTAGAAGCAAAGGATAGTAATATAATTGCCAATTTTAGTCTGCTCATTACAGGGTTATGTTTTGTTTAGTACTGCTGGCAGGTAGCTATTATACCCACTCTGAAACGCCGTCAATACAACTGAATACAATTGGTTCTGTGGCATAAATATGGGGTATATTTCTGCTGGCTAATATACATTTTTTCTTCTGCAAATTGGCTTTTGATGCTTTATGAACTTAAATGTGTATAAATTACTGCGCCGGATTTTACCTACATTTGTAATACTTCACTACTTAAAGAAAACGAATGAAAAACTCTTTTTTAATCATCCTTTCAACATTAGTACATATGGCCCATGCCCAGGTTATCCTGGACCTGGCTCCCGGAGATACGGTAAAATATGTACCTGTTTCAAAAAAGGCCTCCTGGATTTATGTCCGTTCGGCTGATGCCAATCTGGCGCTTTCATTGGCTGTTGACGGTAAAAAACAGAATGAACAGGATGACTCCCGGGGAAGTGAATCTGTTGAACGTTTACAAATCAAGCCGGAAAAGGGCCGCAAATATGAGCTCAGCGTATATGCGAAGGCATATCTCGGCAATGCCAAGCCTGCAAAAATAGAGATTTTCGAATCTCCGGAATTAATACCTTCGAAAAGCAATTTTACTACTGATCAGTTCAGAGAAGACCTGCGGGTTTTTCGTTCCATAAGAGAACAGGCAAATTCAGGACTGTATGTGTACAGAAGCCGTGCCCGGATCGACAGTATATACGCCCGGGCAGATGCGGAAATCAGTAACTGTCAGCATATTTTTGATTTTTATAAAATAATAGCACGCTTAACCGAATTTGAAGGCAGCTGTCATAACTATACAGACCTGCCTGATCATGCGTCGTATTATCTGACCGGTCAGGATGAGTATTTGCCCGTTACCCTGAAAAACTGGAATGGTCATCTTCTTCAGAACTCAAAAGATGTGGCCATCCCGCTCGCTGCTGAAATTTTGTCCATCAACGGTCTTTCGGCCGGGGAAATGATCAGACGGCTTTCCGGTTATTATTCTTCGGATGGCTACGCGCAGACTTATAAAGAAGTAGCCGGCTTTGAAAAGGGTATGTCAGACAAATTCTATATCGAGTTTGGTACGCATCCCGCTTATACGATCCGGTATAAATGGGACAATAAAATACAGGAGGTTACCTTGCCGGGAATATCGTTGCAGCGCTTTAGGGAACTGCATGATTCAAGGCATTCAGCCGCAAAGGCAGTTCCTCAGGAACGATATGATTTGAAAAAGGTCAATGATTCGATGTATCATCTGTCGATAAGAGGTTTTGACTTTGCCGGTGGTAAGGACGACCCGGCTTATAAAAAATTCGCTGACTTTCTTGATAATATGCTTTTGACACTGGAAAGAGAAAATATTGAAAACCTCATTATTGATCTCAGAGGCAACGCGGGTGGCGCAGGAGCTTTGTACGAGAAGGTATTTACATATTTAACCCGGCACCCGTTCAGAGACAGTCAATACGCTTATACCCTTATGAACGAAATGCCCTTAAAGGACAGGTTGGTGATTACGCCCTTGTTTCTGTCCAATGGGGCTACAGACGGGTACGGACTGGATATTTACCTGAAGGATCTTTATCCTGTCGGGGTTCAGGGTAAATTTTACTGGGCCGACCAGAAGAACCCGTTGATACTGCCCAATGAAAAATCTTTTAAAGGACAGCTCTACCTTTTCGTCGACGAGTATGTGGCATCGGCAGGTTCTCATCTGGCTTCTCTGATCAAGTCGTATACCAATGCCATTGTCATAGGAAAGGAAACGGATGGAGGTTACTATGAACACAATGGTCATTTACCGGTAGTTTATGAATTGCCAAACACAAAGATTCAATCGGGCTTTTCCATTGTCCATGTTATCCAGGATGCCCGCATCTTACCGGATCAGGCGAAAGGAAGGGGAATTATTCCTCATATAGAGATAGAGCATACCATCGACGGGTTCTTAAACCATACGGATGAATACCTGAAAAAAACACTGGAACTCCAGGCTGTATCTAAAGACTGATACACCCGCTCTGACATTGGACGAAATCTGACGTCCGGAAAAATGAATACAGATGATACAACCGGTATGTTTCTTCAGTAAAACACTGGCCAGTAAATAATTGAAAATTTCCTTGTGAGCTATCTGTATTTCACCCCTCTGTTTTTACAAAGAGGGGTACTAGCCCTGATATTTTCCTGCAGACTGCATTCTCCGGACAAAAGACGGCATTGTGCTATGTGAAAAAATACGATGAAGCCATCAGGGCTCAGTAATGTATTGAATCTGTTACTTCCACAATCCGTCAGGGTATACCCCTGCATCGTGCAGTTTCCTGAAAGCTTCCTGTACCGCAGGCTTGTCTTCAGGATAGGTTACCCCAAACCAGTCGGAAGACGATCTGAACATTTTACAGGTGCCCAGGTTTTCTTTGATAATATGCGTAACCACGGTAGGTATATAAAACTCAGCCTTCGGATTCAGGACATTTTCCTTAGCGTATACTTTGAAAAGTGATTCAACAATAGGAAAGACAGAAGGTTTGAATCCCCAGAAATTCATTGAGACCGGTGTATCGGGAGAAAGTGGTTCTCTGATATCGTTTTCTTCAAAAACTATCTGGTCATTCTCCGGGTATATTTTGGTGCGTTCTGTTACGGATAGTAAAAGATCACCTTCACCGCTGACACAAATACCTCTTGAAACGGTTCCGTTTTCAGACAGTGTTTTGGCTAATTCATATCCTACCAATGCGTGTTGGGTATCATTGGAGTCATTTGAAAGAAACTGAGCCATGGTTTCAAATGCCTCTTTTCCGTAATAATCATCGGCATTAATAATAGCAAACGGTGTATTGGTATAGTCTTTTGCACACAGCATCGCGTGGCCTGTACCCCAGGGTTTGGCCCTTTCAACCTTGCCCAGTTCTTCCGGTACATAGGATTCAACACTCTGAATAGCAAAGTCAAAATCCACTTTCCCTTCCAGTTTAGGGCTGAATAACTTTACAACGTCTTCTTTAATTTCTTCACGGATAATAAATACTATTTTTCCAAAACCGCTGTTAATGGCATCATAAAGTGAGTAGTCAATGATTGTTTCTCCGTCAGGGCCGAATTGATCGAGTTGTTTGATGCCGCCATAACGGCTGCCTATCCCTGCCGCAAGAATCAAAAGTGTGGGCTTCATATTGAAATGGTGATTATGGTAATTTCCTAACTAAATGTTTGTAAGATATGATTAACCACAAAGAAACAATAAATTTGTAAAATTGCAGTAAAGCAAGAATGAATAATCTATTGTTTTACAGGCAGGTTTAAAAATGCTGATGGATTTAATATTTTGATAATAAGCATTTTATATTTTTTTTAGTTGTAACTCAGATAATTATGTCAGAATATATTCCTAAAATCAAGGCGGTACTTGATGAAGTGGGAAAGGTGGTTGTAGGTCAGGAAAAGCTGTTGAACCGTTTGCTGATCGGCTTGTTTTCCGGTGGCCATGTTTTGCTGGAAGGCGTACCAGGTCTTGCCAAAACCCTGACCATCAATATGATTGCCAGAGTGATACAGTTAGACTTTAACAGGATTCAGTTTACTCCCGACCTGTTGCCTGCAGATTTGATCGGTACCATGATTTATAAACCTAAAATCGGGGATTATGAAGTGAAGAAAGGGCCGGTTTTTGCGAATATTATTCTGGCCGACGAAGTCAACCGGTCGCCTGCTAAAGTGCAGTCGGCATTGCTGGAGGCCATGCAGGAAAAACAGGTGACCATCGGTGACCATACTTATCCGCTTGACCGCCCGTTCCTTGTACTGGCTACTCAGAACCCCGTGGAGCAGGAGGGGACCTATCCGCTTCCGGAAGCACAGCTCGACCGCTTCATGATGAAAGTCTACCTCGATTACCTTGAAAAAGAACAGGAACTGGAAGTCATGCGCAGGATGTCCAACCTCAACTTCAGCTATGAGATCAGGCCCATGCTGAATAAAGAGGATGTGTTTGGTATCCGCAGCGAAATCAATAAGGTTAATATCTCCGAAACGCTGGAACGTTATATTATAGAACTGATTTTTGCCACGCGCCGGCCACTGGATTTTAATCTGAGGGAAGAGGCGAAGTACATTCAGTTCGGGGCATCTCCCAGAGCATCCATTCATCTTAATATTGCAGCCAAAGCCCATGCGTTTCTGGAAGGCCGGGACTATGTTTTACCGGAAGATATCAAGGAACTTGCTCCGGATATTATGAACCACCGGATTTTGCTCAATTACGAAGCTGAAGCCGAAGGCATCCGTACCGGAACCATCATTGAAAGTATTCTGAGTAAGATCGCTATTGGCGGATAACCACCGTAGAAAGTCAGGGAATTTATGGTCAGGGTACGGGATCAAAACCGCTGCCGCCCCAGGGATGACAGCGGGAGATTCTTCGGGCTCCCAGTCTGCATCCTTTCCACCAGCCATACTTCTGTATGGCCTCAATGGTGTATTGTGAACAGGTTGGCGTATAACGGCATGAATTGGGTAAATAAGGTGATAATACACCCTGATACAATTTTACCAATCCAATCATCAAAAATTTCATTTCGTTCAGTAGAATGTATTACATTTGCTTCAGAGGCTGCAATTGCAGCCGGCCTCATATCCTAAACGGAAGTACTTAATTAACAAATATATCAATTTTCCTTCAGATGCTTTCTTATATTATTTGGAATACCAATCCCGACTTATTTACAATCCCGGAGTTTTTGGGGATCGGTCCTATTACGGTCCGGTGGTATGGCTTGCTGTTTGCAGCCGCATTTCTTTTCGGACAACAGATTATGATCCATATTTTCAAGAAAGAAGGGAAACCACTGGCAGATATTGATGCACTGACATTATATATGCTGTTATCTACAGTGCTTGGTGCGCGCATCGGGCATTTTCTTTTTTATGAACCCGAAGTATTGTTTACCAGACCACTCGAAGTATTCATGCCTCCTTTTGCAGGCTTAGCAAGCCATGGTGCGGTTATCGGTATTCTTACAGGGCTCTGGCTTTATGCCAGGAGCCGTAAAGGGACAGGGCAACCGTTTTTGTGGGTGACAGACCGTATGGTTATTCTGATTGCGCTTGCAGGTTTCTTTATCCGTTTCGGGAACCTGATGAACAGTGAGATTATCGGCCATCCTTCCGATGTTCCATGGGCATTCATTTTTATGCAGAATCTTGAATATACGCAGGTTCCGAGACATCCTTCGCAGTTATATGAAGCCCTTTCCTGTCTGGTGTTGTTTGTTCTGCTGTTCTGGCTCTGGAATAAGAAAAAGGGGAATACTCCCATGGGAAGCCTGACCGGTATATTTATGATATGGATTTTTACACTCCGGTTTTTCTATGAATTTCTGAAAGAAAACCAGGTGGCTTTTGAAGACGAGATGTCCCTTAATATGGGACAGATCCTGAGTATACCTGCGGTGCTGATTGGTGTATATTTTCTGTGGAAGTCTAAACAGCAAAAAACGTTGACGAAATAAATCTGAGTCTTACCCTTAACCTTTTGAAATGATGAAAAAGATTTTTGTACCTGTCATGATGATGGCAGCGGTTATGTTTTCATCTTGTGGTGGAAACACTGAAACAGGAGAAGAAAAGCCTAAAAATCAGCTGCAAGCCCTGAAGGAACTTGGTGAAAAGGCACAGACCATGGCGAAAGACCTGGAAAACAGAGAAGTGGTTGACCCGGTGGACTTCAGAAAGCTGAAAGAGCTGTTACCTGAAGATGCTGCAGGGCTGCCGCTTAAAGAAAGCAGCGGAGAAAAGAACGGTGCCATGGGATTTACGATTTCAACTGCTGAGGCGAGGTACGCATCAGAAGACGGCCAGTCGTCAATGGATATTACGTTGACAGATGCTGCCGGAATAAGTGGTTTTGCCATGATGGGGCTTGCTGCATGGTCCCTGGCCGAAGTAGATAAGGAAACCAGTAACGGTTACGAGAAAACCCTGTCAATAGATGGTCATAAGGCTTTTGAAAAGTATGATAATGCTAATAAATCGGGTGAAATATCGGTCATAGTAGGAGAGAGGTTTATTGTCAAAGTAGAAGGCGACCAGGTTGATATGGCACAGATCAAAAAAGCGCTGAAAGATATTGACCTTGATGCATTGGCCAAAGTAAATTAACAGGAAGTTATCAGAGATAATGAGTTTGGATACAGTTGAAAATCAGATTCCCGGAATAGTTGCGCGGAAAAATGAATGGGTAAAGGTAACCGATGCAGTGATGTATGCCGCAACAGATGGAAAAACAGGGTCACAGCGGACAGCCATTGCACTGAAAGTTGAGGAAGAGGGCCTGACAGTGCAATTTACCTGCCTTGATAATCCGTACCATACCAAAAATACCTACACAAAGCATAATACGGATATGTGGAATCAGGAGGTATTTGAATTGTTTATTGCGGCAGGAGAGGACGTCCCGGTACGGTATCTTGAGCTTGAAATTAACCCGAACAATGCGTTGTTTTCGGCCTGGGTGGATAATCCGGATGGTTTCAGTCTGGGGCTTACCATGGTTCCTTACGAGGAGAGTGGTATTGTGCATTCGGTTGAAAAGTCAGCCGGGCAGTGGTCAGGTTCATTCTTTGTTCCTTTTGCGCTCATCGGCAAATCTGATGTTTACAGACTCAATTTCTACAGAATAGTGCTGACTGATGAACCTGACGGAATCAACTGGGAAGGTACTATTTCCAACTCAGCCTATCTTTGCTGGAATTCAACAATAAGCGGTAATGAGCCTGCTTTTCACCGGCCAGGGAGGTTTGGTGTACTGAGAATAGATTGACTTCACCGGGTGGCGCCATATTTGTTAAGTGCAGCCATCTTAAGGCTCCGCCCCTTTAACATAATCCTTATGAAGAGACGTGTCTTTCTGCAATCTGCTTTGGGTATTGTTTCTGCTGGGTCGGTTTGGCCGGGAAGCGGAAAGCAATTAACAGTGGCTGTTGCCGGGCATACGGGACGCGGGAATTACGGACACGGAATGGATGCGTTGTGGCTGACATTTCCGGAAACAAAAATAACCGGAATAGCTGATGCTGATCGGGAAGGATTAGCCAAAGCCATGACCCGCCTGCAGGCAGAGCAGGGTTTTTCGGATTATCATGAGATGCTGCGTAAGGTAAAACCGGATGTGCTATGTGTAGCACCACGTCACATAGATCAGCATCGGGATATGATACTGGCCGGAATTGAAAACGGCGTGAAAGGTATATATACAGAAAAGCCGTTTTGCAGAAACATTGCCGAAGCCGATGAAATTATCGCAGCGGCAGAGAAGTCCGGAACCAGAATAGCACTGGCACACCGCAACCGTTATCACCCGGTTTTGCCAAAAGTGCAGGAGCTGATCAGCGAAGGGGCAGCCGGAAATATTCTTGAAATCAGAATGCGGGGCAAGGAAGATCATCGTGGCGGACCTCTGGATTTGTGGGTACTGGGTTCCCATGTGTTAAACCTTGCACCTTTGTTTTCCGGAAAGCTGAAGGCATGCAGCGCCTCGATATATCTCCGTAATCAGCTGGTCAGAAAACAGGACCTCTCCGTTGGTGAGGAAGGGGTGGGACCGGTTGGAGGAGATCGTTTACATGCCCGGTTTGAGTCGGAAAAGGGCATTCCTGTTTATTTTGATTCCATCAGAAAGTATGGTACGAGTGATGCCAATTTCGGTATGCAGGTCATCGGAACCAAAGGTGTTTTTGATATCCGGATTGACACAGAGCCTCTGGTACATTTTCTGCCGGGTAACATCAACACACCGGTTTTAAACGATAAGGGCTGGCTGCCCGTCTCCAGTGCCGGAATCGCCGAACCTGAGCCCGTCGCCGACCTGAAATCATTCATTGAAGGTCACCGTGCTGCGGTAATTGATTTGCTGGAAACATTACATGCCGATCGTCAGCCTGTTTGTAATATGTATGAAGGAAAAGCGACAATCGACGCTATTATGGCTGTTTTTGAATCGCATACCCGAAACGGTCAGCAGGTTTTATTCTCAGAGCTCCGTCCGGAGAATCCTTTGTCCGTATGGTAACTAACGCCAGTTCGGTATAGGCTTACAATCTGAAAATATCACTCATTCTGGCTTCTGTAAGCGTTATCTTCTTCCACTTTCTATAATCATTCCACCAATTCGTGGCTATTATTAAGTCCGAAGAGCGGACAGGATGATAGAAAAAGAAAAAATAAATACCCGTTCATTGAACTGCGAAACCATGACAGGACCCTAACCCCGATTAACTAATATCCGAGTAAATCCAGCTCGTCGGATTTTATCATTTCAACACGCTTTTTCATCTTTTTCTGAATAATTCTGAAATGGTGTTCTTCTTCCGGAGTAATGAGCGAAATGGCTTCTCCTGTAGCTTCAGCACGTCCGGTCCGGCCAATTCGGTGCACATAATCCTGTGGAGAGCGCGGGAGTTCATAGTTAATCACATAAGGTAAATGCTGAATATCAATACCCCGTGACACCAGGTCGGTGGCTACCAGTACCCGGAGTTTCCCGGCTTTGAATTTATTAAGCACTTCAGTTCGGGCTCCCTGGCTTTTTTTACTGTGAATAGTGGCGGCATCAATTCCGTTTTTTTTCAGCTTTTCAACAAGATTGTCTGCACTTCTGATCGCCGAAGTAAAAACCAGTACCTGCTGCATTTCAAGGGTTTTGATCAGGAAGCGGAGTAACGGTCCTTTTCTTTCAGGGCCGGTCTGGTAAGCCGACTGTTTTATCTGATCAATATTTTGTATTTCTTCCTCAATTTCAATCCGGACAGGGTTTTTAAGAATCTGCTGATGAATTTTCGTTACACCGTCACCCAGAGTAGCCGAAAAGAGGATATTTTGGCGTTTGGGCGGTAGCAGGAAAAAAATATCCTTCATCTCCAGCTCAAAACCAAGGTTAAGCATTTTGTCGGCCTCATCCAGTACCAGTATTTCGGTTTCACTTATACTTAGTGCTTTATGGGTAAGCAGATCCAGTAATCGGCCAGGTGTCGCTACCAGAATCTCGACACCCTGCAGAGCGATCATCTGCGGATTGATGGAAACACCGCCGAAGACAGCCAGGGTTTTTATTTTCCGGGGTAACCTTTCACTGAAATTCTGAAAAACAGCACCTACCTGTAAAGCCAGTTCGCGGGTAGGAACCAATACCAATGCGCGGATATGACGGTTTTTTGGTAACGGTTTATCCTGAAGAAGCTCCAGCACGGGTAATACAAATGCAGCCGTTTTTCCTGACCCTGTTTTGGCCATACCCAATAGGTCACGGCCCTTCAGAATAGCCGGAATTGCTTCCTTCTGGATGGGGTAAGGTTCGGTATACTGCTGTTCACCAATAATTCTGACGAGTTTTTCCGATAATCCTAAAGAAGCAAATGACATATAATATAATTTCCTGGCGTTTAAATAACAAAGTCACAAAGATACCGTATCTGTCAGTATAGATTACGGTTCCGAGTGTTTTTATTACTGCTGTATCAGGCTTTACTTTTATCATTTACCGATGTGTAACACAGATAAATCCTGTACCGGTCTATCCCTTTTACCGGTAGTGGTGAGATGAGATTCTGACGAATAACTTTGCTGCTTTTTTATACAATACTAACTACGAGTTTATACTATCTGATGAATTGCTGACTGGTAAATTTTAAAATCTGATTTAATTCATTTTGTAATTTGTTTAAATTCAATATGTTATACTATTTTTAGTGTTTGTATTGCATATTTATTTTGCTATTTATTTGCATCGAAATAGAAGTTATACTACATTGCACCATAAATTATTTTAATTAGAGGAGGGTTTACGAGAAAAAGATCTGGTTTTACCGGATCTTTTTCTATTTTCAGGCTATCCTGATTTCTTCAAAAACGGAATCCTTGCTATCATTTTCCCGGCAGTCCGGAATCAGCGATCAGTAATGTCAGCCCGGTAATGGACTGGGTCTGGCTGCGTGGCTTTGCGGCATTTCCCGGGTAGCGGATGAATTCCGGAAGACAGGTTTAGGAAACGGGATTCGGAAATGATTTTTATTGACTTTTCCGAAAGTTGTTTTATTCGGTATTGATGATAACTTTGCTATTTTAACTGAGATACTTTGTCATCAAAAAATCATGAAAAATCTGTTTTTATATATTTCTCTTGTGGTGTTTGCGGCTGTTGTGGCAACGGCATTCTACTGGCCGCCGGTGTTGTGGTCATTATTATTGCTCATACCATTATTTATACTGGGTGTTTTTGATATTACGCAAACCCGGCAGGCCATACGAAGGAATTATCCGTTGGGGGGCAGGCTTCGTTATGTCATGGAAGAACTCAGGCCCAAAATTTATCAGTATTTTGTAGAAAGTGACACTGACGGAAAACCTTTTAACCGGATTACCCGGAGTGTGGTTTATCAACGTGCGAAAAAGCAGGTGGATACAGCACCATTTGGTACTCAGCTGGAAGTTTATGATGATAATTATGAATGGCTTAATCATAGTATCAACGCTATTGATATCCATCACCAAACGGAATTCCCGCGAGTGCGTTTCGGTGGGCCGGACTGTAAGCAGCCCTATGAGGCAAGTATTCTGAATATCTCGGCCATGAGTTATGGTGCGCTAAGTAAAAATGCTATTATGGCACTTAACGAAGGTGCCAGAATAGGAGGATTTGCACATAATACAGGTGAAGGCGGACTAAGTGATTATCACCTGGAAGGCGGGGGAGATCTGATCTGGCAGATAGGTACAGGCTATTTTGGTTGTAGGGATGCTGAAGGTAATTTTGATCCGGCGGCCTTTGCTGCGCGCGCGGTGCATCCGGGTGTCAAAATGATTGAAATCAAGTTGTCACAAGGAGCCAAACCCGGTCATGGCGGATTGCTGCCCGCTGCCAAAGTTACTGATGAAATCGCCAGGATCAGGCTGGTGCCGAAAGGGAAGGATGTAGCTTCACCTCCCCGTCACAGTGCATTTTCCACACCTATTGAACTCATGTATTTTGTAGCTCAGCTCAGGAGCTTGTCCGAAGGTAAACCGGTAGGGTTTAAACTTTGTATCGGACACAGAAGTGAGTTTATAGCCATTTGTAAAGCAATGATAGAAACGGGAATATATCCGGATTTTATCACTGTCGATGGCGGAGAGGGCGGCACCGGGGCGGCACCTTTGGAGTTTACCAATTCGGTAGGTATGCCGTTGCGCGATGCGCTGGCTTTTGTTTACGATAGCCTGACAGGGTTTGATCTGAAAAAACATATCAGAATTATCGCTGCCGGAAAAGTGGTGACAGGTTTTGATCTGGTGAAAAACTTCGCGCTTGGGGCTGATACCTGTAACTCTGCGCGTGGAATGATGATGGCACTGGGTTGTATTCAGGCACTGGAATGTAACACTAATAAATGCCCCACGGGAGTAGCGACACAGAATCCGCATCTCGTAAGAGGGCTTGTTGTGGAGGATAAAAGAACCAGGGTGGCTAATTTTCACCGGCAGACTGTCAGAAGTGCTTATGAACTGATGGCCGCGGCAGGAATCAATCATCCGGAAAAGGTCCACCGCGTACATATTCAGCGGAGGGTATCACCCAGGCAGATACAATCGTATCTTGATACTTATCCGTATACTCCCGCAGGAAGTCTGCTGAAGGGGCCTTATCCTCCGTCTTTTGATATGCTGATGACGATCAGCGATCCGAACAGTTTTTCTCCCAATCTGGATAAGGTTGATTTTGCAACGTATGTATGGGCAAAGAAGCCGATGACCAGCTGATCAACATATGCCTGGCTGACCGCCTGATTTCTTCTGATGGATAATAAGGAGTCGGTTAATTACTTTTCAATAAGTCCCAGCCAGGTTTTTATTACCTTTTCCAGGTCTTCTTTTCTTTGGGTAACTTGTTCCGCTGAAGAAAATTCAGCGGTTTTCCGTCCATCAGGAAATTTTCCTTCCAGTAATCCGCTGCTGTCGGGGATGCCGGCACCGGTTGGAAATATAAGCAGGATATACTCTGGATTCCGCAGATTAAAAACAACAATATCCCGCTTGTATTCTTTAGGATCAAACTCCTTCATTCGCCCTTTATAATAGAATGCAGGCGAATTCCATTTAATCTGCTCACCGATTTCCGGATCTGTATTCAGAATAATTTCCCTTAGCATATGTACAAGCTCTGTCTGCGGGTGGGTCATGTTCTGCAAACAGGCCGCTACCTCTTCTTCGTTGGATAACCTGCTCTTTTTCATTGTAGTAGGATGAATTTTAATGTGGTTCCGGATGTTCAAGATAATCATGAAAATTAAAGGTATCCGTCCTGCCTTTTGGAGTACCTTCTCCGTGAATCCTTGAGAAGGCCCAGAGTACGAAGGAAGTAATATCATAATAGGCATCGGATCGGAGCGGAAAAAGGCCGTCGTCATTCCTTAAGCTATTGGTAAAAAGCACCAGTGTGAGCTCGTCAGGCCCTTTGATCCAGATAGACCGGAATCCGCGGGGCTTGATACCCGATCCCAGACCTGAATGCCACCAACCGTCGTGATAGTAAAATTTACCCTGGGAAGTAATGGTGCTGTAACTTCCATATCCGTTAAGAAGAAGCGTGTCTTTCAGTCTGGCCGATAATATACTTTCATCAGAAGTAGCAAAAACAGATGAATAGATTTTAGAGGCATCCGAGGCACTCAGGTAAAAACCGTATGCACCTGCAGAGGCAGAAAAATCACCGGGATTAAAACCATAGCTGTTCTGCTCATAAGGGTAACTATAGCCAAAAGTAGGTTTTACAGTGTCATTATTCAGTGGCTGTTCAGTTGCAACACCCGCTTTCTCAAAAATACGGGTGCTGATATACTCTTCATAAATCCTTATAGTTTCTGTATTATCCGTAACCGGATCTGAGAACTGGTAACCCAGAATAGCCGGGATTAATATTCTGAATAATCCGAAATTGGCGTTCTGGTAACAGTAACTACCGTGATTTTCGGTTTTGATGCCTTTTTCAATAAGTGCGTTCAGTCCCCACCATACATTTTCTGCAAAAGCGCCGTTCAGACAGTTTTCACCCAATCCGGTAATTCCGCTTTGATGTTTCATCAGATCTGCGAAGGTAATGAGTTGAATATTGGGACCTTTGATCCAGTAATCAGGCAGGTAATCAAGTATTTTGTCGGTTGCCTTAATGTTGTATTGTTGGGTGAGTTGCAGAAAGGCAATGGAAGTGAGTGTTTTGGTCATACTGGCAATCTGCATCCCGGAATTCAGGGTAAGTGGTATCTCGCCTGACTGTTCAATCTTTCTGGCCTGTAATCCTTCATAACCTTCTCCGACTACCTTACCGTTTTTGGTAAGGATAAAGCTATAACCAAAGTCGCGGCCGGAAAGTGAATCCCTGAGAATCCTGACCAGGCGTTGTGTGTAGTCAGGCAAGGTTGTAAATGCTGCAGTATTACCATAGGCGATTCCGGAAGTTGTTTTGATATAGGCTCTGACGTTATAGACCGTATTTAAAGTAAGCGCGGAAAGATCACTGACAATGATTGCAGAATCGGGGAAAGCAGCCCCCTTAAATGTCGTATGCGCGTCCGTAATGACAGGTATCCCTGGTTGTATGGTCCAGACATGGCCATATTCTGAAATTTCACCGGGCAGCTTCTCTGAAATAGCAGAAACAGCAGTAGCAGTGATATCGGTAATATCATGTATACTGATCTGATCATGGAGTGAATCGGGAAGGGTAATGACATTCTTTTCCTTACAGGCTAGTAGAGAAAATAAGAATAGTGCAATAATTGTAAAATTATTATAACGAAAAGAGAACATACAGAACAGGATTGTGAAGAAACAGATTATTGTTTAAAAGGCTAATTTTCAGGTATTTGTATTCATAAAAAAGCCGGAAGTGCTGACAGTGAAATATCAGGTCTCACACTGATTTGACACGATACTTCTTTTCAAAGAAATGAAATATTTGTTAATATATGTATATTTGGCACTTCAAATTTTGACCTTAAGACCAATTTTAATATAAAAGCCCTGAAAATGACCTCACTGATAAATTTCCGCCTGAATTTTCTGCCTGTACTGTCTGGTTTAGCACTTAACAACTGCATCTGAAATCAGAGTTTGTGCAATGTTTGGTATGGAGTATTAAAAAAATATAACTCCTTGTGTACGTTACCGGTCTTCTTTAAGACGGATAAATGAGATTTTTTGTCACTCTCATTTCTTCAGATTTCAAATACTATTCAATACATATATTTACTACAACCTAACTTTTAAGCCAATGAATAAACCTGCTTTTTTAATGATCACTGTTAATTCTTATGGATACCAAAAACTATTAAAATGAAAAAAAAGATACCCTTATTACTTCTTTATTGCTTCTTGATAAGCATAGGAGTCAATGCACAGATCCAGATTTCGGGAAAGGTTGTTGATGCTAAGAATGAAGGATTGCCAGGTGTAAATATTATTGTAAAAGGTACACAGACAGGTACGATCTCGGATATAAACGGAGCCTATAGTATTCCCAATGTTCCCGGCTCTGATGCCGTTCTTGTATTTTCGTTTGTGGGTTATACTTCGCAGGAAGTAGCTGTGGGCTCACAGAAAATGATTAATGTACAGCTTTTGGAGAATCAGGATGTTCTGGAAGAAGTGGTGGTGATTGCCTATGGAACAAGCAAGAGGAAAGACCTTACCGGTTCTATGACAGCCATTGATTCCAAAGCGATTGCCGTTCAGTCTAACTCAACGGTTTCCCGAGCCCTGGAAGGTTTGGTACCGGGTTTGCAGATTGCGTCAATAGACGGCCAGCCTGGTCTGGATACCGGTATCCGGCTTCGCGGAGCGGGATCAACCAGTCAGAACAGCTCTAATGCGCTTATCGTGATCGATGGTGTACCGGCTGAGCATGAAAATGCACTGTCTTCTATCAGCCCTAACGATATAGAAAGTATCAGTGTGCTGAAAGACGCAGCTTCTACAGCTGTATACGGGTCACGGGGAGCAAACGGGGTTATTATGGTAACCACCAAAAAGGGGGTAAGAGGGAAAACCAAAATATCCTTTGAAGGCCGCTGGGGAGTGAACTATGCAGGTTCACTAAAATATGATAAAATGACTGACGCTAAGGATATTTACGAATATACATGGCAGGCTATTTATAATTCAGTGCGTTATGGTGTTGCCGGTACGCCTTCTACTAATGGAACATTCTCAACCAATTTGCAGGACCCAAACATGTCGCATGAAGCTGCTGCTGAATTCGCAAGTAAGCATTTATTCGATTACACCGGTTCAACAAACAATTTTGCAAGAAATGAACTGGGTAACTGGATGCTTTATGATGTTCCCGGGGCTGTTTATACTTCGACTGGAGCAGGTGCGAGTGCCAGTGCTACAATGACAGGTGCCTATCTGGTGAATACGGACGGAAAACTGAATCCTAATGCCAGACAATTGTATGAATCAGGAAGCTATGACAATTTCTTCCTTGAAAATAAATTGCGTCAGCAATATAACCTGACTGCCAGTGGCGGTACTGACAAAGTGGATTATTTCACTTCGCTGGGTTATCTGGAAGATCCTTCCTATATACGTGGTTCAAAATTCGGACGGTACAATATTCGCTCCAATGTAAATGCCAGATTGTATGATTGGCTTAAAGTAGGTGCCAATGTCGGATATTCTCATCGTACCACGCAATCGCCAGCCACCCGTTTCGGCCGTAACCCGGGTTCTGCTGTAGCGAACGTTTTCCGCTGGATCAACGGGCAAAGTCCTCTGATCTCTTTATATGCACGTGATGAAAATGGTGAAATCATGAAAAATGCGGACGGTTCAAACCGTGTTCATGATGACGCAGGAGTGTCTTATTCTCCGCTGGGCCCGACAAAAGGACCAACTTCCACTGCCAATCTGATCAAGTTACTTGACAGCGATATTGATACCAGAGTTTCCAATGATCTGAACCTGAAAGGGTATGCTACCATCACTTTTCTGAAAGATTTCAGCTTTACGACCAATATTTCCTATGACCGTTTTTCTGAAACCAGAACCCGTTACGGAACCAGTTCTACCGGTCCTTATGTAAACACAGGTGGTGCGTTTGGGAAAACGTATCAGAACGTAGGTATTTTTGATGCACAGCAATTACTGAACTGGAATAAGGATTTTAATAAACATGCCGTCAGCCTGATGGCCGGACATGAATATTATGAATATAACCTTGACAACCTGAACTTCAATTCGGCCTACGGTCTGATTGACGGCTTTACCGGTTATGCCAACTTTGTAGGCCGCTATACAGGTGGTACTTTCTCTGGCCCGGGCGGTAACATTATCAAGACTGCCATGGAAAGTTACTTTGGCCGTGCCAGCTATATTTTTGACGAAAAATATTATGCTGAAGCCTCTATCCGTCGTGATGGTTCTTCCAAATTCAAGTACAGTAACAACCGCTGGGGAACGTTCTGGTCAATCGGCGGAGGCTGGAGAATTTCTTCCGAAAGTTTCATGAAAGGGGCCAGTTCATGGCTTGATGATATGAAAGTCCGTGCCAGTTATGGGGTTATCGGTAACCAGAGCGGGATTGCCAATTATTCCGGTTATCAGACCTGGGCATACGGAGCTGTTTATACTTCGTCTACCTCTGGATCAGGTATCCCACAATCGTATACTTTAACACAAGGTGCCTTTGTGAATGATGGCCTTACCTGGGAAAATACCAATACATTTGATGTAGGGGTTGATTTTACACTTTGGAAACGTCTTCACGGATCTTTGGACTGGTATAACAAACAAACGGTTAACTCTGTCTGGAACCAGCCGATTGCCTATTCAATGGGACAAGCCAGTCTGGCTAAAAACTCTGCCGGAATCAGAAACCGTGGTATTGAAGCAGATCTGAATCTTACTGTGATCAATAAAAAAGACCTGCGCTGGACAGTAGGTGTAAACGGAACGCATTACACCACCGTACTCACTAAAGTACCTTCAGGTGTAGGTTCTGAGGAGCTTAACGGAAACTGGACCGGAAGCGTTGACGGCTGGGCTGCCAATGGCGGAGCGTCTACCACTGCCATCTCTTACCTGAGAGGCGTAGGGAAAGATTACTATAACATGTATTTCTTCAAATACGGCGGGGTTGACCAAAGCACTGGCTTACCTACATTCTACCACCGTGTTACTTCAGCTGACCACGATGCTGGCAAATGGAACAATGTTGCCATTGGCGGTGATGTGACCACGACAGACTACACGCTGGCCGACCGCTATGAAATGGGAAGCGCGCTTCCGAAATGGATAGGCGGCTTCTCTACTTCCGTACGTTATAAGAACTTTGATTTTTCTGCCATTCTTGCTTATCAGATCGGAGGGAAATACATGAGTGTCGAATATGCCAACAGCCTTTATATCAATGGTAATGTAGGAAGTGCGTTATCTGCCGAACTGATCGGTAATACCTGGACTCCCGAAAATCCGAACGCGAAGTTCCCGATGGCTTTTTATGGTAATAACTATTATACCAACGGTTCTACCATGGGAAGCTGGATGTACTCTGACCTGGCTTTGTTTAATGCGTCTTATCTGAACGTGAAAAATATTTCCATCGGATATACCCTGCCTTCAGCGTTACTGAAGAAAATCAACGCCAGCAACTTCCGGATTTTCGCTTCCGCTGATAACGTAGCCATGATCACCGGCCACTCAGGATTTGATCCTCGTATGTCACTCGTAGGCGGTCTGGAAGTAGGTGCCTATGCGTATCCGTACATGAGTACGGTGTCACTGGGTGTTAATATTGATTTTTAAGAATTGATTTTAAAGTTATCATAACTATGAGAAAATATATTTTAGGAATTATCGCAACTGCGGTTTTCAGTTCATGTGCTGACCGCCTGGATATTACTCCTCCCAATAACATCACCGACGAGCAGATTCAGCAGTTACTGGCTTCAGGGGATATAGAAGCGATTAAGCTTGTGATGGGCAGCATGGCTAACAACATGCCTCTGCTGTTTAATTATGCCGGTATTGCCGGAGCAGGAACAGCTGACATGTACTATAGCAATCAGGGCCTTGATATGATGCGTAACCTGGAAGGAAATGATATAGTGCTGGGCGATGTTACCAGTCTTTCATCTCTTTACGGGATTAATGAATATCAGCTCGGGGATTTCATCTCTTCAGCCACGGATAAAAATAATAAATACTGGTTTTATGCCTGGAACGTCATCACCCAGTCCAACAAAATGCTTAATTTCCTTACGGATGAAATCGTGGGTGACAATACCTTCCTGATGAACTATAAGGCGAGAGGATTGGTAATGCGTGCCTATGGTTATTATTATCTGATGGAAAATTATCAGGAGGCCTATTTACTGGGAGGTAGCAGCAAGCTGGGAATTATGTTGTACGACCGTTTTTCTCCGACACAGGAAAGTCGGGCCCGTGCTACGGCTGAAGAAACTTTTGCATTCATTAAAAAGGATCTGGATACAGCTATTGCACTTCTGGATGCTTCTGCTACCGGTTATACCACCACCGATCTGTCGGACATTGATCTTGGCGTGGCCAACTTCCTGAAGGCGCGTATCGCGATATGGACGGGCGACTGGTCGACGGCCATTGCTGCGGCAGACAACATCCTGAGTAAGCAATCTACCTTGATGAATGAATCGCAGTACGGGGGAAAAAATACAGGTACTGCCACAAATCCGGAATACAGACCTGAAACGAATGGCTTCCTGAATAACAGCGCTAACCCCGAAGTGATTCTGGGATTCCCCGTAGGCCAGGCCAAAACCTATCATAATGCCTATACCAATCCGTTTGGTAATGGAAATGGTGGTGTTGCCCGGGCTTACAAAAGGATTGATAACAGGTTGTATGATAAAATAGCACCTGGAGACTACCGCAAAGATGCCTTTTCTGAAGAGGCTCTGGGTGATTATTCCTACCCCGGGAGTGGTACTGTCGCTTATATCCCGACATATACCAACCTGAAATTTGCTACAACTCACGGACTTGACAGTGATGATAAAGGGCAGGTAGGGAATGTGACATGCTATTATATGCGTGTTTCGGAAGTGCTGCTGATGAAAGCAGAAGCACAGGCACAATCCGGCAATGAGGCAGGGGCGAAGGAGACGCTGAATATTCTGCTGGCCGCACGTACACGGGCAGGTGCACCTGTGCTGACCTGTGACAACTATCCGGCCATGCAGGGACTTTCTGCTTTGGCTATGGTGCAGCTGCAGTCACGGATCGAGCTATGGGGTGAAGGCGGACGCGAGTTCTATAACAACAAACGCTGGAACATTCCTGTTGACCGCACCGATTCTCAGAATCATGTTACGAAAAATACCTATCCGGTATCAAAAATGACTTTGCAGATTCCACAGGATGAAATGCTGTATAATCCGAAAGCTGTTCAGAACTGACAGGAAAAACGCATATTTTATGAAAGGGGTGGCTGGAAACAGCTGCCCCTTTTTACTTTATAGGGAAGGCTATGGTCAGAAAACAGCCTGATGGTATGTTTCCATTGGAAGATGTGCTCTATCTTTGCCTGCATCCATACCGTCGTCATGGCAAATATCAATACTATGCTGTCTTCAAATCTATCGGCTCCTGACACCGCCATCAGGCCTTATCAGCCTGCTGATAAACCGGGAGTGATCACATTGCTGCGCGCTAATACACCGTTGTATTTTGCTCCGGAAGAAGAAAATGAGCTGGTGTTCTACCTCGAAAATGAAACAGAGGAATATTTTGTCGTGGAAACAGAAAAGGGAATCATCGGTTGTGGCGGTATTAACTTTGAAGATCATCGCAGGACCGGCAAATTAAGCTGGGACATTATTCATCCGGATTATCAGGGAAAAGGAGTGGGGCGTTTGCTGCTGAATCACCGGATTTCGAAACTGAAATCCATCAAAGAGGTAGAAATCATCAGCGTACGTACTTCCCAGATGGCCTTCCGGTTTTACGAAAAATGTGGTTTTGAACTGTTGGAAATTAAAAAGGATTACTGGGCCGAAGGCTTTGACCTGTATCTGATGGAGTACAGCAAATAAACGTTGTTTTATTAACTCATCAACACGCTGAATTGTCGCTTTATGAATCACTTCCCGGTTATTACCTCGGTTTTATCACCTCAACAGATGGGTCAGTTTGTGGCCATGCAGTACGGGTTAAAAGGTATGGTGGTGTGCAGACTGCTGAAAGCAGGTATTTCGCATACGTATCTTATTGAAAGTCCGGAGGACCGGTTTGTGTTCAGGGTTTATTGTCTTCACTGGAGAACAAAAACAGAAATTGAAGAGGAACTGCGATTATTATCCATGTTGAAGGAAAATAAAATAGCGGTTTCATACCCGATTGCTGATGAAAATAACGGTTATATCCAGCTTCTGAACGCACCGGAAGGAGACCGGTACGGTGTTTTATTTTCCTATGCCCCGGGCGATAAAATTCAGTTTGTTCCGGAAGAGATTCATTTCAGGATCGGCCGGCTTATGGCCACTATTCATCAGAAGACCTATCAGGTGCAGCTTCAGAGGATTACCTATACACCGGAGGTACTTTTACATTGTCCGTTGAAACATTTATCCTTGTTTCTCTCCGATGACACCGATGAAATGCGCTTTATGAAAAGAATATCGGCGTTGATTACTACGGAATGGGAGAAGATAGCATGGCAGGAAGTCAGAACAGGAGTAGCTCACCTGGACCTGTGGTTTGATAACCTGAATGTTGACGCCGGGGGAAATATTACAGTCTTCGATTTTGATTTTTGTGGTAACGGCCCGCTTTGCCTTGATCTTGCCTATTACCGGATGCAATTGTTTAATATTGAAAGAGACCAGGAAAAATGCGATAGCAAGCTGTCCGCTTTTATGTCAGGGTATGAATCGGTCATCCGGATCCCGGAGGAGGAAAAACGCATACTGCCGTTATTAGGTATTGCTGTTTATACTTTTTACCTGGGAACCCAATGCGCCCGTTTTAATGACTGGTCAGGTGCATTTCTCAGTGAACCGTATCTGAAGCGTTTCATTTCGCAGATCATTGAAAGATACGCCGGTCTTCATGATCTTTAGTAATTTTAACTACAGGTCTTTCTTTTTAAAATACCTTGCTGAAAATACTGCTGGAACAACGATCCAGAGCACCATCAGCAGCAATGCCAGAACGAAGCCCGGTGTGCTGCCAAATGTTTCCCTGAAAACCGCACCGGTATAGCCCATCATGGCCGAAACGTCGATTTGCAGTAAAATCAGGATACGGCTGAGGTCAATAGGATTGATGGCTGCCATGGCAGTCATGGCGGTGTCTATCGGATAATCTGAAAACTGGAACAGCACAAATAACACGATGGCATCAAACAATAAGGCGAAAAACAGCCAGAGCATAATAGCTGTACCGATACCCCGGGCTTTATCACGGATACGGACAGATGCCCATACGGCCAGCGAAACAAAGGTCATGGTCAGCAGGCACCCGCACAGGATCAAGACCAGTCCGGACATGGAAAAGGCGTAAATCAATACCGGAATGCCCGCACCAATGAGATAGGCTGCCAGCAGAGCACCGGATAAACCGGAGAAAAGGCTTATCCAGATCTGACTTCTGCGGATGGGCTGACTGACCAGCAGTTCAATAAATTCGGTACTGTTATAGAAGTAAATCGTTGAAAAAATAAGGCTTACCAGCGGAACAATGAACAGAATAATGTTCAGCATGCTCAGAATCCCTTTGGAGGCGTTGTCCTCAATACTGAAAACACTGAATGTAAGTACCACCAGAATGACGGTGTAGGCCAGCACGACCCTGCTGCGGAGAATGTCGCTCAGCACATATTTGATTAGTTTATTCATAAGGATTCAGAAATAGCATGAGTTTGTCGGGTGATGATCCTGGCGATAGCTTTGGATAGCTGCTCTTCACCGGTTTCCTGTCTGATTTCTTTCAGCGATTTGTAAAAGGCGGGTTTTCCATCCTGCATATAGATTACTTCAGAAACCAGGTCGTTCAGTTCGCTGAGTACATGTGAGGTGATGATGATCAGCTTGTTTTTCTCTTTCTCCTTCAGTATTTTATGCTTGAAAATTTCGGTTGATACCGGATCGAGACCGGCCGTAGGCTCGTCCAGAATCAGGACTTTTGAATTGAACATCAGGGCCAGGCAGGCACTTACTTTCTGACGCGTACCTCCTGAAAGTGTACGCATTCTTTTTTCAGAGATGGAAGGAATATCAAAAAGCTTTATTAGGTCGGTGTCAAGATTGGCTTCCGCCTGCCGGCGGATATCTTTCATCATACTGATCACCTGGCCGATGGTCATGTTTTCGGGATAACGCCCGATCTGCGGCATATAACCAATATCCCGGCGGTATTCCCAGTCATGCGCAATATTTTTTCCGTTAAAAATTACCTCACCCGCATCCGGAATAACCATCCCCAGAATGGTCTTGATCAGGGTTGTTTTTCCACTCCCGTTCGGACCAATGAGTGCTATGCATTGTCCGGCTTTGCATTCCAGTGTGACATCATCCAGCACTTTCTGGCGGCCGAAGGCCTTTGACAGGTTTTGTATCTTAATCATAATGCAAATGCTTTCATAACAGGTGTATTGTCTTTGAGATTTTCCGGAGTGAGGCTGGGCAGGAACCGTTCACTTCGGTCAAGTAAGCTTACCATAAAGCTCCTGAAAAGGATCATGGCCATCGGGTACTTTTCGACAATCATGGAATAAAGGCTTACGGGCCGGTAGGGGATATCTCCTGTTTTATCTTTATTAAGATCATACCCTTCGTATTTGTCCCAGTAGTTGGTATCAAAATTATTGAGTACCAGACTGCCGTTGGTGGCTACGTCGAAGGTGTTCTGGATGAAATTATTGAGGGTGATGGTATTCTCTGAACAGCTGGCCTGAATTTTCAGCGCCCACCCGTTCGCCTCAAATGCATTTCTTTCAATATGTACTCTGCTGCTGCCTTCCATGAGTATAGCGGTCGTATTATAGGAAAAGGTATTGTGGCTGATCCGGCTGTCGGTGATTTCCTTCAGCAGGAGGCCATAGGCAGCATCACCTCCGTTTTCGGTAAAAATATTGTTCTGCATCACTACCCGTTTGGTATACATCACTGCCACACCGGCTCCGTTGTTACTGAAGGTGTTTTTCCGGTAACCGTTATCGTGAGAAAACATAAAATGAAGGCCGTAGCGAAGGTTTTTTTCAGAGAGGTTATGATGCACCTCCGTATGGGTTACAAACTCCAGATATACTCCATCCCGATGGCCCGTTACCGTATTGTTTTCAATGATCAGACTATCGGATTTCCAGCCATGAATGCCGTTTCCGATCAGCTGCTCCGCCTTCCCGTATGCTGTGATGCGGTTATTGGCGATGTATCCGTTTTTAACCTCTTGCGCATAAATGCCAAAAAAATTATCTTCCAGGATATTGTCAATGATGCTTACATGATGGGTATTGTAAATCTTGATACCTGCTATATCCACCATAGAAGAATGCCCGGATGCGTGAATGCTGAACCCCTTTACGGTTACATAAGGCGAGCGGATCGAAACGGGCTCATGTTGTTTCTCTCCGTCCAGTACAGGGTAACCGATGCCGTTCAGGGTTAATGGCTTGTCGATCAGGATATTGCCCTGCCGGTAAACGCCCGGTGATACTTCTACGGTGTCATAAGGCTGTGCGGCTTCAATCGCTGCTCTTATGGAAGTAATCAATTGGCCTTCACCTGCTTTGATGATCCCTGCCTTTACACTTTCTTTTGTAAGGGCAAATGCCAGTAGTGATAATATAAAAAATCTGAATATCAGCATATTAATGGTCTATTTCCACAAATCATCCCACTGTATTTCGATAGCGTCAAGTTCCTGCCGGGTCTCTTCGGATCGGGCTTTATCCCGGAAAGCCGCCATATCACCCCGCATGGGGCTTTTGATACTTTCACTTTTCAGAATGAACATTTGACGGGCAGGTAACAGGGCGTTTGCCCCGGTGAAGTCGGGCAGATAAAATTCCGCTACTTCACTTTTGGGAACCTGACCGTTCTTTACAAATGCCAGCATGCATTGCAGGTCATCAAAATGATAGGCACGGCCTTTGTTTGAAACCAGTTGCGTACCAAAGCGTGCATCACTGATGGTCATCCGGCAGTGAGCACAGGCATCGCTACCGTATTTTATAGGCCGCGGACCGTCATGACCGCAGGCGGCTAAGTACAGAATGAAAAGCGACGAAAATAAGACGGGTGAAAATAATCTGTTCATGATTGTAGTGTTTTATCAGGGGACGATTTCCAGGCAGTAAAAGCACAGTAGGTAAGCATTAAACCACATATAATAAAAATGATTCCTCCGGTGTCGGGTATGGAATAGGCTCCGAAATTGAGTAGTTGCTTAAATCCGATTAATGGCGGCTGATAGGCCATACCCGGTACCTTAATGGCCGCTGCCGGGTCAAGGTCATGTCCGTAATTGTATTCCCATCTCCAGAAATCAGCCATAGCGATGATGCCAAAAAGGACGAACAGAACCCATAGTATATATACCAGGGATTTGCGGGCGATAAAACCCGTAATCAGGAATGCTACACCGAAAAAGCCGATCACATAAGGCAATACCGTAAATTCAATAAAATCTTCGGCATGGAGTGTTTTCATGCCGATGTAATGATTAAGGCCGTTGATAATATCAACATCTCCGGCCAGTCTGTTACTGTGAATGTAAAGCCGCAGGCCTTCCGGATATTGTGGTGCATCGAGCTCAATCCGCCAGATGGGTAGAATAATGACCAGAAATAAACTTAATCCGCAGATCCATAGCAATATACGGGCTGAAGGTTTGATAGGCTGCCAGTTCATAATCTTGTGATGTTGGTAAGGAAATCCGGCCGGTACTCTGCCGGCCGGATTGGTATGGTTTAATTAATCAGCCGGCTGATTGGTACCGGTGCTGAACGAGATAGGAACGGAACTTCCTTTGGGAGAAACCCTTACGTATCCTGACATTTCCTGGTGCAGTGCACTACAGAAATCTGTACAATAGATCGGAAAAATACCTACACGGTCAGGTACCCATTTCAATGTCTGGGTTTCGCCCGGCATGATGAGTAATTCGCCGTTATCGGCTCCCTTTACTGCAAAACCGTGTGGGATATCCCAGTCCTGCTCAAGATTGGTAACATGGAAGTAGACTTCGTCTCCCATTTTAATTCCTTCAATATTGTCAGGTGTCAGGTGCGAGCGGATGGCGGTCATGTAGACATGTACTTTGTTACCCTCTCTGACTACTTTCGTTTCACCTTCTCCTTTGGAAAAATAGGGATGTTTATTGTCTTCCAGTCTGAAGATTTTCAATGATTTATCCTTGATTTTTTCTGCCCTTATCGCCTGCGCATAATGCGGCTCGCCAATCGTCGGGAAGTCCAGAATAAGCTGCATTTTATCGCCACTTATATCATATAACTGGGCACTTTGCGACAGCTCCGGACCTGTTGGCAGATACCGGTCTTTGGTGATTTTGTTATAGGCAACGACATATTTCGCATCAGGGGATTTGGTATCTCCGCCGGGAATCATCAGGTGACCCACAGAATAATAGGTGGGTACACGGTCGATAATGTTCAGGTCCTTTACATTCCATTTAACCAGTTCAGAGGATACAAAGAAAGACGTAATGGCATTGCCTTTGTCGTCAAATTCAGTATGCAATGGGCCCAGGCCGGGTTTTTCCACTTCACCGTGCAGAGCTGCTTCATATTTAATAACAGGAATACCCGCAAATTCCCCTTCAAAAGCTTTGTCCGCAATGGCTTTCTGCATTTTGCCGAAAGAGAAAACCGGGATAAGAGCAGCCAGTTTACCGCTTCCTACAATATATTCACCGGTTGGGTCCACATCTACGCCGTGGGGTGATTTGGGGCAGGGGATAAAATAGCACAGACCTTCCAGTTCTTTGGAATCGAGGACAATGACTTCATTTTTGGTCTCGGAAACAGAACTATGTGTTTCGTCACTGTATTTGTTATGTAGGTATCTGACATTCAGTTTTTTCCCTTTCCCGGCCTTCAGATATTCTTCAGCCTTTTTCCAGTTAACCGCCAGGATAAAGTCCTTATCGTTTTTGGAAGCGTTCACTTCAAGCAGGGTATTGGCCTGTTCTGTATTATAGGTTGAAAAGAAAAACCAACCGTGCGATTTGCCTTTGCCTGCCCTGCTCAGGTCAAAGTTTACCCCAGGCGTTTCAATCTGAAAGGCAATATCCATATTTCCGCTTTCCTTGTTAACACTTACAAAACTCAGCGTTCCCCTGAAATTCTTCTTATACGTATTGATAGGAATATCTCCGTTGTCGGTATCTAACGGCACACTGAAACGCGTTCCGGCGACAACATATTCTGTATTCTCTGTGATGAACGGAGAGGAGTGATTACCCCCGCTGTTGGGTAATTCAAGTATTTCGGCCGTGCGAAAGGTTGTCAGGTCAATACGGGCAAGGCGAGGGGTATTATTGGCATTTGCAAAAACCCATTTGCCATCGTATTCTCCATCGGTTTTGGATAGCTGCACGTGATGCAGATCATCCCACGGCACGCTGCCATGTGAAGTATTGAGCATAGGTTTGGTTTCTTCGCTGAAACCCCAGCCTTTTTCAGGGTCTAACGAAAATACCGGTATTACCCTTAACAGTCGTCCGGACGGGAGTCCATAGACAGATAATTGTCCGCTGAAGCCGCCGGAAACAAAATTGTAAAATTCGTCGTACTGGCCCGGAGCAACATACGTTTTTTCAGCAGCGTTTGCACTTACCGTAGTAGCGGTGGTTTTAGGCTTGCAGCCATAAAGTATTCCGAAGGCCAGCGCCAGCGCAGCAGCCTTTCCGATTGTGTTTAATCCTTTCATGGAATTATTTTAAGTATCAGTAATGGATTACTATTTCCTTCATTATTTTATGCCGTCATTTTCACGCATGAACTCCAGCGTAGCCCGGGCATCGTCATCAGAGAGGTTCTGGTTAGGCATCCTTACAAGACACATTTCGAGCTGAGACTGCAGTTCAGGATCAAGGTCAATCATCGGATCTGGGTCGGTGATAAAGTTCATTAACCATTCCGGAGCATGTTTTTTGCTCACACCTGCCCATCCGGGGCCGACCAGTTTCTCTTCTGTGAGTTTGTGGCAGCTGGCACACTTCAGTTCATAAACCAGTTTGCCATCCTTTGCCATGGCAACATCCAGGGTAGTACTAACCTCTACATTTTCAAACTTACCCTGTCCACGTTTCGGATCGTATTCAGAAGTAGTCAGAGAACCGGCTGATCCCGGGTCGCTTGTGGTCTGCTGTTCATCTTTCCGGCCACATGCATATAGTAATGCAGCAACCAGTATTATGCTAAGTAATTTTTTCATATTACAGTAATATGTTTCGTTTGGTGACAAAGTTACCCGGCTGATTACCTGAATTTTATGATCGTAAACATAAAATAGGGTATTGGGTTTGTTCTATGAAATAGTGTATTTGTTATATGTGATTTCTGGCTGATTATCAGATTGTTAAATTGTTTCCGGAAGGAATTGCTGACTTTATTCAAGCGGAATGATGAGATAAGTCATGAAAATTTATCCGGACGGCGGGTACATTTGTCCATCATCCTGTACAAAAAAATAGATTTTTGATATGATTGAAGTTGCTCTGTTATTATCGAAAGGGGCTACCTGTCGCAAGGTGGAAGCCGGAGAAGTCATTTTTAGTGAAGGAGCCAGCCCTTTGTATTATTATCAGCTGGTGGAGGGCAGAGTGAGATGGTCTAATTTCTTTGATAATGGAAAGGAGACCATGCACTGGCTTGTTCAGGATGGGGAATGTTTCGGCGAATTTGCTCTTTTTGACGGAAAGCCTTACGTAGCCAGTGCCGTTGCTGATATTCCGTCTACTGTCCTTCGTCTTTCTGCGGATGCTTTTCATGAGTTACTGGCAGAAAATCATGAGATTCATCTGGAATTCAGTAAAGGGTTTGCCCGGCATCTGCGGTTCAAGTTCATGTTTATCCGGGCAATGGGTAGTAATTCACCCGAAAAAATGCTGAAAGAACTGATCGATTATTATACGGAAGAGGGGAAGCATGTCTGCAAAAAATGCAGGCGCCTGATGCTTACCCGGCAGCAACTGGCTAATATTTCAGGCTTACGGGTTGAAACCGTTATCCGGGCAATGAAACTTTTACAACGGGATAACAGAATATGTATTGTCAAAGGAAAGGTGATTGTATAACATACAGGGCTCTATGATCTGCCTCATAAAATTTTCAGAAACGGGTTCCTTATTTTCGCCGGTATGGATAATGGCGGATATTTTACAGTAAAAAACTGGTTCAGGACAGGATTGCTGAACCTGTCAATAGTAGCTGCTCTCGGGCTTCTGATGCGGTTGAAAGTGCTTTTTCCGCTGCCGCTCGTTCAGCAGAAATTTGTTTTGCATGCCCATTCTCATTTTGCCTTTTCAGGCTGGATTTCTCATGCTTTGATGTTACTTACTGTAGTTGTTTTATTCAGAAAACAATGGGATCAGCCATTGCCGAAAGTCTATGAACGATTGCTTCTGATCAATCTTCTGGCTGCATACGGTATGCTTGCCAGTTTTTTTATAGGAGGATATAATCCTTATTCAATAGGGGCTTCGTCGCTGGCGGTCTTGATTTCCTATATCTATGCCTGGCTGTTCCGTAAAGATCTCTCCGTATTATCTGACAGGCATTCCGGAGTTTACTGGCTGCATGGTGCACTGTTTTTTCTGGTGATTTCGTCGATCGGAACTTTCCTGCTGGCCTGGCTGATGATGACACATCATCCTGACAGCCGTTTTCAATTAGCGTCCGTTTACTTTTACCTTCATTTTCAATATAACGGCTGGTTTTTCTTTGCCTGTATGGGACTTGTTCATTTCTGGCTGAAAGCCTCAGAGATGTATATTCCAAATGAAAAACCTGTATACCGTCTTTTTGTATTATCCTGTATTCCTGCTTATTTTCTGTCGGCATTATGGTTACCCATACCAGGTTGGTTGTATAGTGTCATTGTGGTTGCTACAATGGCCCAGACAGCCGGATGGCTGATATGGATCAGGGGTATTTTCATGCAAAGAAAGTTGCTGGCCAGTCGTTTAAATCCGGTTGCCAGAAGATTGTTTTACTGTGCCATGTTAGCCATTACCATAAAAATAGGGTTACAGGCATTATCGGTTATACCGGAGCTAAGCAAGCTGGCTTTCAGCTTCCGGCCTGTGGTGATCGGTTATCTTCACCTGGTATTGCTGGGGGGCATTACGTTGTTCATACTGGGATATGGTTTTCAGATAAGGATGCTGAATGGCTCGAAAAGTACTGTTATAGCCTTATGGGTGTTCGTGGCAGGTATTGTACTGAACGAAATGATCCTGATGGCACAGGGCTTATCCGGTATTTTAAGGATTTATATTGATCATTTACCCGTCGTATTGGGTGTGGCAGCTGTAATGATGCTGACAGGTATTTCATGGCTTACATTTATCCGGTGCAAAAAATGAACAGATACGGAGAGGCCTGAAAGTCAACCAGTACTTCCCGTAAAGGGGTAACAGCTATTTTCTTTCAAAGCGCATAACCGGAATATCTTCCATCAACAGTGTTAATTCCTTTTGATCATTGCTGATGCTGTAAGCCGTAACCGTTTCCAGCGTTTTAAAATATACACTTTCACCATTTCCTTCACAGGCCATTAGGGTGGCTGCTATTTTATCAAATCTGATCTTATTTCCTTCAATTTCAACCGGTCCCCGGTAACTGTTGCAACTTCCGTTGCCGGAAACTCCCGATTGGGCAGTGTCAACAATAAGCGTAGGGCGTTTTCTTGGGTATAAGCCTTCAAAGGCAATTCTGGGGCCGGAAATATAATTTAATTCCCAGGTGCCGTCCAGTGCTGCAACATCAGATTGAACCTTACCGAATTTAGGTTTGGATTTCTTGTTTGTGGCGCAGCCTGTTACCGCAAGCGTGGCGAAAATGATAAGTAAAGCTATATTTTTCATCGTGTTTATGCATAAAGTCAGGAGACATTTTAAGCAAAGTAAAGATTTTTTCATAGAAAATGATAAAATGTCCGATACGTATGACATAGGGCTGTCATTCCGATGATGAAAATTTGTATGGTCAACTTAAATGTATTATCAACCTTAAAAATAGAAAACATGGAAACGCAGACACAGCCACAGGTTATCAGTCAGGATGATTTATTAAAACATTGGCAAGGCCATCGTGGCCTGACACGCAGGGTCATTGAAGTATTTCCTGAAAAGGAATTTTTTGAGTTTTCCATCGGTGGTATGCGGACCTTCGCACAGCTGGTAACCGAGTTACTTGCCATTGGCGGTCCGGGAATGAAGGGTATAGTGGAAAGAAATGTGGAGGCTTATCAGGAAAGTGCAGATGAGCTTACCTCTAAAGAGCAGTTTCTGCAAAAATGGGATGAGGCTACAGCAGAAATTGATGCTTACTGGAACAGGCTGGAGGTGTCTGATTTCAGCGAGACCTTTAAACTGTTTGGCGAATATGACTTTCCGGTCATTGAGAATATTCTGTATTTTATCGATAATGAGGTACATCACCGCGGACAAGGCTATGTATATCTGAGAGCGTTGGGTGTTGAACCACCTGCATTCTGGGATCGTCCTATGTAATCTGATGCCTGAACGGGCCTTCTCCGGTATATATTTCATTTTTCGGGAAGGCCCGTATTACAGATACACAAAAGGGTATCGTCGCAGTAGCTTATTCAAGACATGGACCAGAAGTCTTTTATTTAATTTTTTAATACCATACCGAAACTTGTATTCTTATTTTCCTGAAAATATAATTTTATAATCAACTGTATATCACTATATTGTGTTCCTTTTTGCTAAAGGACTCTATAGTTAAATTGTGAAATATAGTTTTGGGAATGATGAATCAGCTTTTTTACAACACAAGTGCCGGCAGAGCAATACAGGAAGTCAGGGAATATCTGGTTTTACTCACGCTTCCTCAATACGTAAAGGAGGCAATACTGCCCTACGTACATGCTCTGCAAAGTACTTATAATTTTAAAGGAATGAAGGCTGTGTATCGTCCGCATGTAACATTGCTGCATGGTATTCAGTTTGCAGGATACAGAGATAGAATACTCAATGGTTTGCATCGTTTAGCCAGTGAAAAAGAACCGTTTAGTGTAAACATAAAAGGTTTTCTCCCATGGAAGAAAACCTTTTGTCTGCATGTAGATTCAGGCCGCACCATCAGGAATATTTTTGCAGATGAAAGGATCCGCCTGGGCAAAAATTTTATGCTTCATACGGACTATACAATAACACCGCACATTACGCTGGCCCGGAATCTGGAACCGTGGGAATCTGAAATGATCGGCAGAGATTGGGCTGAGGTTGCTTTCAATCTTTCCTTTCTGGCAGTTTCTGTTTTGGTTCTGGAAAGGATTCCGGGTGTGGAGCAGCGGTATCGTCTGATCGATGAAATTACTTTTGACGGAAGGGGGAGGCAGAGCGTTCAGCAACTTGAATTGTTTTGATTTCAAACCATAGCTGTTGGACTGAAACCTGCCTTTTTGCCCGCTGGAATAGTATAACCGGGATAAAAGAATCAGATTAACAGATTATTTCGTATATTGATACACCGGCATGATCATATGCAGGTTTTTTCCCGACTACTCATGGAAGACTACTTTCGCTTCGATACCTATTCAGTTTACAAAGAATCCCAAAAGTTCAGACAACCATTGATCTGGGTAGTACTCCTGTTTGTTTTAATGGTTGTTATGTATAGCTTTTTTGTAAAATTATCATCTGCTGGCTTTAACCAGCTTTCTTTCGAAGATATTCTTCCTTTGCTTATCACCGCATCGGTGCTTTTATTTCTTTTTGTGCTAAGGCTGGATATTTCTATTGATCAAAACGGGATCGGTTACAAATGGCATCCGGTTATGCAAAATTACAAAGTCATTGCATGGAGAGATATTGAATCAGTCAAAGTCCGGCCTTATCATGCTTTGATGGATTACGGCGGCTATGGAATCAGATATACCTTTAAATCTACTGCTTATGTAGTCTCAGGGCAATGGGGGATTGAGCTTAGGATTAAAGGCCGGAAACGTAAGTTTTTTCTGGGTATCACCCGGGAAGAAGAAGCCAGACGTGCCATTCAGCGATTTTATGATAATGTTATGTATTGAACTTGAAAGACCAGAACCTGGCTTTGATAAAGCCCTTAAGTA
>JBEBXQ010000028.1:0-39644 GCA_040391535.1 Telluribacter sp.
TCAGTGGACTCGTAGGGATTCGAACCCCAAACCTCCTGATCCGTAGTCAGGTGCTCTATCCAATTGAGCTACGAATCCAATTCCCTGTTGGGACTGCAAAAGTAGAGGTTGATTTTGAAAAACCAATGCATCCGGACAATAAATTTTAATTTTTTCTTCTCCTGAAAAATAAGAAATGAAAAGTAATTCTGATAATCAACAGGTTATATTGTTGCCTAAAACCATAAAAAAACGGTGATAGCGGAACATAAAATGCCGGTTGTAAGCCCTGCAGCTATCTGTGCGGGCGTATGTGCATTCATATAAAGGCGCGCGCTGCACAGGGCCCCACCCAGTAAGATCCAGGCCAGCACCGGATAAAACAGCATCTCGGCGTCAAACCTGAATAATACACACCCCAAAGCTCCGATTACCCCGCCAACACCTGTGGCATGAGCACTGATTTTCCAGTAGCGGTTGACGACAGCTACCACAATCAGCGAAAAGGTAATACCTGCCAGCCCTGCGGAAATGCGCGGTGCTATTTCGCTGATAGGCGAAAGCCTGTATTTAAGTACGTAGGTAGTAGCTATGTATAAAATGATCGTGATGATGTAGGGCAGGCGTCTGTCTTCGGGGTTATCCAGTTGCATGTCGGGTATGTGCCGGACCCGGTACAGATAGTAAATACAAATGGAAGGCAGCAGGAAAGTATTCAGAAAAATAAGTAACAGCAAACTGCCCCGGGCCGGCAACTCCAGTATACCAACCCCCATGACGTCAGGGGCAAGCCCGAATAAACAGGCGAAAAGGTAAGTAGGTAGCAATAAAGGATGTAGCAAAATGGAAATACTGAGCGCTGATCGTCGGGCCAAAGTCGTACAGAATTAAATGTTGTCAGACAAATTAACGTATAAATGGGCAACATAGTCAAATTTTTCACGAACTTTGCAGGCTGTTTTGAAAGGTGTCAGATTTGGAAGAACTGTTACACAGTGCAAAGCCGGCTTAATTGAACGGATAGGGTAGGAACTGATGAAAACCAAAGGATTAAAAAAGAATAAAGTCAATATTGTTACACTGGGCTGTTCCAAGAACGTAGTAGATTCGGAAGTGCTTTATACCCAGCTGAAAGGCAACGGGTACCAGGTAGCCCATGAATCTAAAAGAGACGATTCCCAGATTGTGGTCATCAATACCTGCGGGTTTATTGACGGCGCAAAGGAAGAATCGATCGAAACCATTTTGCGCTATGCTGACGCCAAAGACCGTGGTCTTGTCGATAAAGTATATGTTACAGGCTGTCTCTCGCATCGGTTTAAGGATGAATTGTCGGTAGAAATACCGACTGTGGATGCCTGGTTCGGTACCAACGAGCTCCCCCGCTTGCTGAAAACCCTGAAAGCTGACTATAAACACGAACTGGTAGGAGAAAGGTTACTGACCACGCCTGCACATTATGCTTATCTGAAAATTGCTGAAGGGTGCGACAGGCCATGCAGTTTTTGTGCGATTCCGCTGATGAGGGGCGGACATATTTCCCGTCCGGCTGAAGAACTGGTAACGGAAGCCCGTTCACTGGCGCGCCGCGGTACAAAGGAGCTGATCCTCATCGCGCAGGACCTGACGTACTACGGCCTGGATATTTACAAAAAAAGAGAACTGGCCGGATTGCTCGAAAAGCTTTCTGATGTGGAAGGAATCGAATGGATTCGTCTGCAATACGCTTATCCGTCGGGTTTTCCTTTGGATGTGCTGGAAGTAATGCGCGACCGTCCGAATATCTGTAATTACCTGGATATGCCGCTGCAGACCGGCTCTACCGAAATGCTGAAAAAGATGCGGAGGGGTATCACCAGGGAGAAAACGGAAGAGCTGGTGCATACGATCAGGGAAACGGTTCCGGGGATCGCGTTACGGACCACACTGATTGTGGGGCATCCCGGCGAAACGGATGAACTCTTTGACGAAACTTATGAGTTTGTTGAAAAAATGCGTTTTGAACGGCTGGGCGTTTTTCAGTATTCACACGAAGAAAATACACATTCACACACCATGGACGATAACGTTCCGGCAGAAGTGAAACAGGAGCGTACGGATGTCCTGATGGAATTGCAGGAAGGGATTTCCTATGAGAAGAATCAGGCGAAAATCGGTACAGAGCAGAAAGTGCTTTTTGACCGGAAAGAAGGAGGGTATTTTATCGGACGTACTGAATTTGATTCTCCGGAAGTAGATAATGAGGTATTGCTGCCTGCTTCGCAATATGTAAGGACAGGGGATTTTTCAAAAGTTAAAATTATAAACGCAGAAGAGTTTGATCTTTATGCAGAATTGATTCAGGAATAAATTTATTACGATTACCATGTTGCAACGTATCCAATCCGTATTTCTTGCTCTTGTAACCATTGCTATGGGGGCCTACATTACATTACCACTCTGGGAGAAATTCTCATCAGACGGCCTGCAGTCCGTTTCGCTGACTTCCACGCGTTTTACGCATCAGCTGAATCAGGTGCAATCGGAGGTAGACTCCGTTTTGTATCTGGCAATACTGGCTGGTATTATCGGTGTGATAGCTGCTTATGCCATTACCCGTTTCAGGAGCCGCCTGGTGCAGTCGGGCCTGTGTGCGGCTAATTCAATCCTCATGACCGCTCTGCTGGCAGCGACCATTTACCAGACCTGGTATAAGGGTGTAAAGCTATTCGACCCGCAGGATCAGGGGAATTATCAGTACGGATTTTATGCGTTGATAGCGGCCATGGTAGCTAATGTAATGGCCAACCGGTTTATCCGTCGCGACGAGCGTATGGTCAAAGAATCTAACCGTTTCCGCTAATGACGAAGCATATCAGAATAGGTACAAGAGGGAGCAAACTGGCTTTATGGCAGGCCTATCATGTAGAGGCTTTGCTTCAGAAAGGTGGTTTTACAACCGAACTGGATATTATAGAAACGAAAGGCGATAAAATTCTGAATGTATCGCTTTCCAAAATCGGCAGCAAAGGTCTGTTTACCGAAGAACTGGAAGACAAGCTGCGCTCCGGAGAAATTGATATCGCTGTCCATAGTGCCAAAGACGTACAGTCGCAGCTGGATGATGACCTCGAGCTGATTGCTTTTACCGAACGGGAAGTAGTCAATGATGTGCTGGTAGGGAACGATAAAAGCTTTTCCCTGAAAAGCGGCAAGCCCTTTGTGGTCGGTACTTCGTCGGTCAGGAGAAGAGCTGTGCTTAGCCATTATTATCCGCATATCTCAACGGTGGATATGCGGGGAAATCTGCAGACCCGCCTTAAAAAGCTGGAAGATGGCCATTGTGATGTCCTGTTACTGGCGTATGCCGGTGTACACAGGATGGAATATAACGACAGGATAATTGAGCTGCTTGATCTCGACGAGTTTACGCCGGCAGTAGGGCAGGGCAGTGTAGCCGTAGAAAGCGCGGTATCATTGAATCCTGAGAAAAAAGCGGCCATCATAAATCTGGTAAATCATACACCTACATCGGTTTGCCTGCTTGCTGAGCGGGCCTTGCTGAAAAAACTGCAGGGAGGTTGCAGCATCCCGGTTTTCGGGTTGTCGTACCAGAAAGAGGGGAAACAATATCTTGATTGCGGTGTAGCAAGTGTAGACGGGCAAACCATGATCCGTCATCAGGCAGTAAGGGAAGAAGGCGAAACCGCAGAAGAACTGGGCATAAAAGCCGCTGATGCGCTCATCGGATTGGGTGCTAAGGCAGTCCTGGATGCGATCAGGAAAGGATAACATCCGGCAGGGTTTACTATATACGGGAACGGACAGCTTGCAGAGGTCCGTTCCCGTTTCTTTTTAAAGCGATCCTGAAATAGGGAATAATAACCCGGAAGAATGTATTTTTACATCTCAGATCAAAAAATGAAATGCGATGACCAAAAAGAACTTCCCGACGATTGATATTCATAAATTATGTGATATCGGACAGCAGGAAGTCCTGATAAGTCGTTTTTCAGATTATTTCGACCAGCATTATAAGAACCTTGCTCACCCGCACCGGCATAATTTCTACCATCTGGTTTACTTTACCGAAGGAAAAGGCAGTCATACCATCGATTTTACACGTTTTGAAATG
Organism: Telluribacter sp.; assembly: GCA_040391535.1. Taxonomy (GTDB): domain Bacteria; phylum Bacteroidota; class Bacteroidia; order Cytophagales; family Spirosomataceae; genus JBEBXQ01. The sequence continues at coordinate 4,094 of JBEBXQ010000028.1, forward strand.
AAGCCGGGACAGATCTATTTCATGAACCCAAGCCAGGTGCATTCATGGGATTTTGAAGGGGTGGTTGATGGATTCCTGGTGAACTTTACCGGATCGTTTTTTCATTCGTTCCTTCTCCAGGCCGATTACCTTGAATCATTTTCTTTTTTTAAAGGAATCACGCCGGACAATGTCCTGAATCTGTCAGAAGAAACGGATCGGGTCATAAGGCCGGTTTTTGAAGAAATACTGAAAGAATCACAGCTGAGAAATGTATATAGCCGGGATCTTGTACGGGTGAAGCTGCTTGAGGTTTTTCTGCTGATTGAGCAGGAGGTAGCAGGAAACAGAAGGGATAAAATAATCACTCACCAGAATGACACCGTGCTGAAAAATTTTCAGAGGCTCATCGAAATGCATTTTCTGGAACTGCATTTACCCAGCGAATATGCCGATCTGCTTGCCATTACTCCCAATCATCTGAATGCGCTTTGTAAGGAACACCTCGGAATGAAAGCCGGAGAACTGATCAGAAACCGGATTTTACTGGAAGCCAAACGCCTGCTGGTGAATCTGGAACTCAGCGTTTCCCAGGTAGGTTATGCCTTGAATTTCAGTGACAGTTCTTACTTCACCAGGTTTTTTAAAAAAAAGACCGGACAGACACCTGAAGAATTCAGGAAAGAGCACCGGTATTAACCTGTTTTTTCTAAGGGACGCTTCTTCCAATCGTTGAATATTACCATTAACGACGTAATTAGTATTTCCTCAACTCCTGTCTTTAAGGTTATTTTGTGCATGGCAGTAAACCATTTTACCTGCCTGATATTTAAATTATTCAATCATTATGGATAAGCCAGAAAATAATCGTTTTAAAGGTATTTTTTTAAATAAATGTCCGCGTTGTGGTCAGGGAGACTTTTTTATTACAAGGACTGCCTATACCAAAGGATTCGATAAAATGAATAAATATTGTCCTCATTGCGGAGAAAACCTTGTTCCGGAACCAGGGTTTTATCAGGGTGCTTTGTATATGAGTTACGCGTTTTATGTCGCCTTCATGCTGGTCTATTTTTTCGTGTTCACCTACTTTTTCAGCAATTACTATAACTACTTCCTGATCAGTATCATTCCGGTACTTACCCTCTTGTTTCCATATGCTTACCGTCTGGCCAGAAGATCCTGGTTTGCGATTCTGATGAAGCCGGAAGCAGAAGTAAAAAGCGTAAATTAATTTGTGGGAATAAATCAGCATCCGTATTCCCTCCTCGCTGTAAAGCCATATCTGCATTTGCCTGAATACATTCCGGGTAAGTCAGCGATGGCTTTTTTTATTGCTTTGCGAACCTCTTTTCATTAAATAGTCAAAATAATAATTAAAAAAGTTATTGATGCTTTGAAATGTTAATCGTTTAACATTATATTTGTTTTATCCGTTATGAAAATCTTACCGACAGTGAAACCGCGAAAGTCTGATTAACTACGGATCAATTCCCTCAGACCATGTCCATGCAGTACCAGGCTTGAGATATAGGTTAAAATGATAACACATACTGCTATACTCTTCATTTGTGATAAAAACAGGAACAAATGCCTTAACAGGCATTGATTAATATAGTCCGTTGGTTTTTAAATTTTATTTTCAATTTTTTTCCAGTGTCCTGCAACTGCAGGGAATGAATTTCGTAACAGTGTTCGCGTTGTTTTGCTCTTCATCCTCTGTTAACCATAATAGTTTAACGGAGGAGAAGCAATACGGTACTGAAAAGAAAAAATCATGGTCTTATGCCGCTAACACAAAAATGTGTGAACAGGAGAATTATGCCTTTCTGAATATCTGAAAGCAAGCGTAAGAACGAACATGAAGAATAGAATCCGGGATTTTAGTAATACATAATTTTAACATTCAATTCAAATGATGAAATCTTTTATCCTATTGACGTTGAGTATTTTCCTGCTATGCGGACAAGCATTGTCTCAAAGCAGAGTGACAGGGAAAGTAACCGGTTCGGATCATCAGGGTCTTCCGGGCGTAAATGTGCTGATTAACGGAACCACCATGGGGACAGTGACTGATGCGAACGGAGATTATGCGATTGATGCCGCCACTGATGCCACACTGGTTTTTTCCTTTATTGGCTATGCGACACAGCAAATTCAGGTAAGTGGCCGTACGGCTGTGAATGTGCAGTTACTGGAGGAAGAACACGGGTTATCAGAAGTGGTGGTAGTGGGATATGGTGTGCAGAAAAAGACAGATGTGACGGGAGCTCTTTCTGTGATTTCGACGAAGGAGTTTTCACAGCAACCGGTATCCCGGCTGCATGAGGTATTACAGGGCCGTGCTGCCGGTGTGCAGGTCTCGCAGTCTAACGGGTCTCCGGGTGGCGACGCTAAAATCAGGATCAGGGGTGCCAATTCCGTGCTGGGAAATAATGATCCTCTGTATGTCATTGATGGATTTATAGGCGCTAATTTCAATTTATTGAACCCGGAAGATATTGAAACAATTCAGGTACTGAAAGATGCTTCCTCTACTTCCATTTACGGTAGCCGCGGTGCCAATGGGGTAGTCATTATTACTACCAGGAAAGGGGCAAAAGGAATTAAGGTTTCATACGAGGGGCAGGGGAGCATTTCCAATGTAATCAAAACCTTCGATATTCTGCCTGCAGGCGAATTTGCCGAAATCGTCAATGCAAGGGCTGCTGCTACGGGCTCTAATGCCCCCTTTACGGCTGATCAGGTGGAGGCCTTTAAACGTAACGGCGGGACCGACTGGCAGGATCTTGTTTACCGCACCGGAAGAGGGCAGCAACATCAGGTTTCGGTAGCTGGCGGCGGTGATAAAACGACCTTTCTGGTTTCCGGAAATTACGTGAATCAGCATGGTATTGTGGAAAACAGTAATTTTAAGCGTTATCTGTTACGTGCCAATATCAATACCAGTATCAGCAAGGATCTTGAGTTCAGGCTGAACTTATCCGCTGCCCGTTCTGTGAATCATAATACGGATGGTGGCGGCGCATTAATTGAAGCCATGCAGTGGGCGCCTACCACACCGGCTTACGGAGAAGACGGTTTTCCTACTTTTAATGATCCGATCGGGTCCGTGACAAGAAATCCGCTTGATCACCTCTATGACAAATCCTATAATCAGGACCGTACTAATCTGAATGCAGTTGCCGGTCTGGTCTATCAGTTACCTGTTAAAGGACTGTCGCTGGATTTACAGTATGCAGTTAATTTCCTGGATGCGCAGAATAAAAATGTAACCGGCGACCGCTTGTCTAACCGTAACCCGTCGGCTTCCCGTTATTCGTCTGAACAGATTACCCTTCAGAACACCAATGCGCTCAACTATTCGGCCATTTTCGGAAATCATTCGGTGAATGCAGTAGCGGTACTGGAAACACAGCAGTTTACCGATCAGAATTTTACGGCTAATGCTACCGGGTTGAGTTTCCCCCAGCTTGGTTTTGATAACATAGGTGCCAATACAGCCTCCTCTGTGACATCAGGGTTTCAGAAATGGACCTTGCTTTCTCTGCTGGGCCGCGTAAATTACGCCTATAAAGAAAAATACCTGGTTGCTGCTTCCATAAGACAGGATGGTTCGTCTAAGTTCGGTCCGGCCAACCGGAAGAGTGTCTTCCCTTCCGTAGCGTTAGGATGGCGGCTTTCCGAGGAAGATTTTATTAAAAGTATGAATGTGTTTCATAACCTGAAACTCCGGGGTAGCTGGGGAATGACGGGTAGCCAGGCCATTAATCCCTATGCAACGTTATCGGCTTATGGGGCTACACAGGTGTCTTTTAACAACAATGCGATCACTTCCGGTATTATTCTGGGGAATCAGGGTAACAGCAACCTGAAATGGGAAACCACCCGTCAGACGGATGTGGGTATAGAATTTGAGATATTAAGCGGAAGATTACGGTTTGAAGCAGATTACTTCAATAAAAAAACAACGGATTTGCTGCTGAATGTAGCGTTGCCCAATTATGCCGGTGGAGGTACGCAAACCCGTAATATCGGTGAAATACAGAATAAAGGATTTGAATTTTCTTTCGGCGGAGATCTGATAGCCGGTAAAACATTTACCTGGGAAACGAATATTAACTTCTCCACTTTAAAAAACAAAGTCATCAGCCTGGGCGAATACCCCCGTCTGGGAATGGGAACCGGTGCGGGTGGAGGGATGTCCATTACCAATGAATTTATGCTGATGCCGGGTGAGCCGCTGGGGTCTTACTGGGGATTGAAATACCTGGGTACCTTTAAGCCATCAGATGAAGAAGCGGCTGCTTTGCAGGGACGCGTACCCGGGGACCCGCGTTATGAGGATCTGAATGGTGACAATAACATCACAACGGATGACTTTCAGATCGTAGGACGGGCTTTCCCGAAATTTACCGGTGGCTGGAACAATACCTTTGCTTACAAAGGGTTGACGTTGAATGTGTTTTTCCAGGCCGTCATGGGAGTAGATAAGCTCAATTACAGCAGAGCCGGTGCCATGTCAGGATCAGGAGAAGCACGTCAGTTCCTGCTGACAGAAATCAGGGATTACTACCGTCCGGGTAATGAAACCTCGGATATTCCGGCCTTTACCACTACTTATCAGCCCTTCACCCAGTCCAGCCGTTTTATTGAAAACGGGAGCTTCATCCGGTTGAAAAACATCAGCCTGAATTATGATATCGCAGGCAACCTGTTGAAAGACCACGGTAAAATCAGCCTGTTTCTGAGTGCTACCAATCTGCTGACTATTACGGATTATTCCGGCCCCGACCCTGAGTCAAGTAATGTAGGCTCTGGTACGGATACTGCTATCGGAATAGACCGTGGTTCTTATCCCAATTCAAAAACATACACCCTGGGTGTTCGTCTCAACTTCTAACTTGTACAAATATCATGAAATCAGCAATAAAAAAATATAGTAGCATGGCTTTGTCAGCGCTGTTGCTGGCCTTTGCTTCAGGTTGTGAAAACTATCTGGAAGAAGATACAACCGGGGTTTTATATGGGGATAATGTGCTGGCTACACAGGCAGGCCTGGAAGCAGCTCTTACCGGCGCCTACCGTGGCCTCTCTGCACAGTGGAGTTACGGATTCATGCACCCGTCAGCCAACGCAGCTGTCCTCGGAGCAGATGACGTAACGACGCACCCGGCCAGCAACAAGGCCGACTGGCGGGAGTTTGACCAGTTTGCTGTCTCCACCACCAACCAACGTTCCAATGCGGTTTATAATGGTTGTTACAAGGCCATTCAGGGAGCAAACAACGTGATTAACAATTATCATATAACGACCGGAACCGCTGCCACGATTGATATTATTGTAGGTGAAGCACATTTTATCCGTGGATTTTCTTACTATTGGCTTACGCGTTTCTGGGGAAATATACCTCTGGTAACGTCCGGTGAATTTACGGAAGAGATGCTGACTATCGGTAAGTCGACTCCTGCCGAAGTGTATGAACTGATTCTGGAAGACCTGAAAATAGCAGAAGAAAAGCTGCCTGACGTAAAGCGTGATCCCGGACGGCCCAATAAAGGTGCTGCCAAAGCATTTTTGGCTGATGTTTATCTGACTATGGCGGGCTGGCCTTTGAAACAGACAGATAAGTATGCCCTTGCCGCCGCCAAAGCAAAGGAAGTGATTGATAACAGGGATGTATATGGTTTTCAGTTGTTGCCGACTTTTGCCGCTGTATTTGTCAATGATCCCGCGGTAGTGGGAACAGCGGAGGCTGTTTTTCAGATCAACGGATTTTCAGGCGGCAGCGGAACCGGAAATGCTACGTATGGCAGTACTACCATGCCCGGCGAAGAGGGGGGCTGGGATGATATGTTTGCTGAGCTGAAATTCTTTGAGGAATTTCCTGAAGGTCCCAGGAAGGCAGCTACTTTCAGGACGGAGTTCGGGCTGGGAGGTGCAAAAATCCCCTGGCAGCAAAGTCTGACCAAGCATCCCTACTATCAGAAATGGTATATTAAGGATAATATTGTCACTTCCACAATTTCATTGCCCAGTGTAATGATGCGGTATGCCCATGTGCTGACCATTTATGCGGAAGCAAAAGCCCGGTCTGAAACAGGCCCCGATCAGGCGGCTTACGATGCCCTGAATCTGGTCAGGCTCAGAGGCAGGGTTGCGGGGACAAAAGCGCTGTCACCGGCTGACGGGCTTACGGCCGCAGAATTTGCAGCGGAGGTAATTCAGGAGCGCGCATGGGAATTTGCCTGTGAAAGGACCCGTTGGTTTGATCTGGTCAGACTGGAACTGGTGGAATGGGCCAACGCGCGGAAAGACCCCGGTGACCTGCAGCCTATCCGTGCCATTACCAAAGAAAGCTATTGGCTTCCATTGCCTTATACCGACACATCTATAAATCCCAACCTGAATTAAAGAAGCAGTAAAACAGGAATTTGTTAAATTGTGCAGGAACTTAACAATCAATAAGATGAGAAGGATATCTTTAGCGCATTATGTCGTGCTAATCTTTGTTTTTTGCTTTCTTACCGGGCTCAGCGGAGCTTTCAATTCCGGTTTTCCTGCTGCAGAAATTACAAACGGACTCATCAAAGCGAAACTCTGGCTGCCCGATCATGAAAAAGGGTATTACAGAGGCATCCGCTTTGACAGGTCCGGTGTGATCAGCAGCCTTGAATTTGACGGGCACCAGTATTTCGGACAATGGTTCACAAAACATGATCCCACGCATCACGATGCGATTACGGGGCCGGTAGAAGAGTTTACCCCTTTGGGTTTTGAGGAGGCTGAAGCAGGTCAGGAATTTGTCAAAATTGGGGTAGGTACGCTGATCCGGTCAGATGATAAGGAGTATACATTCACCAAAATGTATGCAGTAAAAGATGCGGGAAAATGGACCACTTCTGTAAAAAAAGACCATGTTGTCTTTACCCATATCCTGAAGGGTACTGATGGTTATGCGTATGAATATCAGAAAACCGTCAGACTGGCAGAAGGGCTACCCAAACTGATACTGGAGCATCGTCTGAAAAATACCGGGCAAAAACCTATTGGCACAAGTACTTATAATCACAATTTTCTTGTCATTGATCAGGAGCCGACCGGGCCGTTTATCCGTACTTCATTTGTGAAAGAGATTACAGCAGAAGGCCGCAATTTCGGCGAAATTATTTTTCCCAGAGGGAACCGGCTTACGTATGAAAGGAATCTGCAGAAGGGAGAAAATGTCTATACGGCGAATGTAACGGCAGCAGATAACAGTATTTTGCCTTACGATATAAAAATCGATAATACGAAAACAGGTGCCGGCGTAAGGATTTCGGGCGATAGGCCACTGGAGAAAATGGTTTTCTGGGCATGCAGCACAACTTCCTGCCCGGAGCCTTATATCCGGTTGTCGGTCAGTCCGGGAGAGGAAATAAGCTGGAATATTGCCTATGAATTTTATGTGAATAAGTAATTGCCGGTCAGCTATGTAAATAAAGATGCTTTTTGATCCGCGTAAACGATACTACTTTTTCCATTCCTGAACCTAACCATCTGATCTGAATGAAGAGAACAACAGTATTCATTTTATTAGGGCTTACCATTGTTGCTGCCGCCATGCTATATGTCATCTCCGGGTCGGGTACTTCTGATGAATCTGAAAACTGGCCCGCTTACGGAGGGAATAAAGCCGGAAGCCGGTATTCGGTACTGGATCAGATCAATCCGGATAACGTTCATCAGCTGCAGGTCGCCTGGGAATATGATACCGGAGAAAACAAAGACACGACCCGCAGGGGAATGGATATGCAATGCCAGCCCATCATTATTGACGGAATTCTGTATGGCACCACCCCGCAGCTTAAACTCTTTGCAGCGGACGCGGCCACCGGGCGGGAAATCTGGAAATTTGATCCTTTTGCCGATCCTGAGATAAAGCCCAGGTATCATCCGGTAAGGGGACTGGTGTATTGGGCAGATGGCAATGACAAACGTATCCTCTATTCTGTAGGGGCCTCTCTGTATGCAATCAATGCAGCCAGTGGTAATCCCGTGGCCGCTTTTGGGAATAATGGAGCGGTTGATCTGCATGAAGGTCTGGGGACTATGGATGAGCTGGGGTATGATGTGAACACGTTTTCGATCCGGTCAACTTCACCGGGAGTTGTTTATAAGGATCTGATCATCATGGGTTCTGCGGTATCAGAAGGCGGTGATGCTTTGCCCGGTCATATACGTGCATACCATATCCGCACGGGAAAACTGGCCTGGGTATTCCGTACCATTCCTCATCCCGGCGAATTCGGGTATGAAACCTGGTCAGAAGACGCTTACCGTAAGCTGGGAGGAGCTAACTGCTGGGCAGGAATGGTACTGGATGAAAAAAGGGGAATGGTATTTCTCGGTACCGGATCTCCTTCCGTTGATTTTTACGGCGGGGCCAGGAAGGGACAGAATCTTTTTGCCAATTGTGTCATAGCACTTGATGCTGCCACCGGGGAACGCATCTGGCATTTTCAGACTGTGCATCATGATCTTTGGGATCGTGACATTCCCTGTCCGCCTAACCTGCTGCAGGTAAAGCATAACGGCCGGTTAAGGGATGCGGTAGCCCAGGCTACCAAAGACGGGTATGTATTTGTTTTCGACAGAGATACCGGCGAGCCTTTGTTTCCGGTCAGTGAGGAACCGGTACCTGATGTGCCGGCACTTCCTGGAGAACATCCTTGGCCCACACAGCCCGTTCCTGAGAAACCCGCGCCTTTCGCCCTCCAGTCGCTTTCTGAAGAATATATTACAGACCGTACACCCGATGCCCGTGAGTATGTTTTAAAACGGTTCAGAAACAGCAGGTCAGCAGGGAAGAATATGCCTCCTTCCTTGCAGGGATCATTAATTTTTGGGATGGGCGGAGGAGCGGAGTGGGGCGGCGCGGCGGTAGATCCTGAGGGTATATTTTATGTAAACGGGAATAACATGCTGTGGTGGCTTCAAATGCGGGATAATCCGGCATATTACACAGGAAATAAAGAATCGAGGGGAGCGACGTTGTTTAATGCGATGTGTTCGGCCTGTCATGAACGGAGCAGATCGGCCCCAGTAGCCGGACAGGCTTACCCTAATCTGGCCGATGTGGGGAAGCGGATTCCTGCCGGTGAAATAAAGAATATACTGATAAGCGGACGGGGGCGTATGCCTTCCTTTCAGCACGTGTCGGACAATGATCTGGATGAAATCGTAAAATTCCTGTTAACCAGCGACCTTTCCGACACCGGCAGACAGACTGAAATAAACACCGCATCGTCAGAAGTAAAGGTTGCCGGGGGAGCGGACTTCCCTCATATTCCTCCATATCTCAATAACGGGAATATTCAGTTTCGTGATCAGGATAATTATCCGGCCATCAAACCTCCATGGGGTACTTTGAATGCCATTGATCTCAATACCGGTGAATACCGCTGGTCTGTTCCTTTGGGAGAATATCCTGACTTAGCGCTTCAGGGCCTGCCGCCAACCGGCACCGAAAACCATGGCGGACCGCTGGTTACGGCAGGCGGACTGTTGTTTATTGCGGCTACTTATGATCAGCACCTTCGCGCATTTGATGTCAAAACCGGAAAAGTAGTATGGAAATATAAACTTCCTGCGGGTGGTTTCGCAACTCCTGTAACCTATAAGGCAGGCGGCAAACAGTTCATTGCTATTGCAGCCGGCGGTACACGGTACGGACTGAAATCAGGGAGTAATTATATTGCATTTTCCTTGCCGTCTGACTAATCATCTGCGGAATTTACAGAGGATCAGGCAGTATTGATAAATACCTCCTTACAGGCATCAGGGCTGCATTCTTTGTTTATTTATTATAAATATGAAAATAATTCCGGAAATATATTTGTTTGCTTAAACGATTAACATTATATTTGTTCAATTACTTCGATGAATATGTCAATTATGATTTATTGTTTAACATAAGCAACCTTAATACTGCATACAATCGTAAACAGTAACCCGGAAAGTTAAAGTAAGAGGCCAGAATAGCGGTGTGCGCAATATTAAAACACGTGTATCAGTAGTTTTTGAGTTTAACGATTAACTGATTATTCCTAAACCTTATTTGGAACTGCCATGCAAAGACGCAATTTCATAAAGAAATCTTTGACAGGGACGGCCGGAATGTTTCTCATGCCCGGCCTTGCGATGTCAGCCCCACCGAAATTAAAAATTACCAGCATCCGATATTATGCTGCCCCTGGTTATAATAAACCTTTGTTTAATCAGGCCCGTGGTATTGTTGAAATTGTAACAGATGCCGGTATTACGGGAGTGGGAGAAGGCGGCACCAAAGATATGGTGGAACAATGCGCTCAGATGCTGATAGGGGAAAACCCCTTTCGTACAGAACACCTCTGGCAGTACCTTTACAGAAGTATGTTTTATCCGCCGGGAAGGGAAAAGCTTCATGGCATGGGTGCCATTGAGATGGCCTTGTGGGATATTAAAGGGAAAGCCCTGGATGTTCCGGTGTATGAATTGCTTGGCGGTGCTACCCGTGATTATATTGAATGTTACGCAACGGGTTTCCGCGATTCCAAAGCCACTACCGAAGAGGGCAGAGCAGAAGATTGCATTAAGGCGGGTTTACGCTGCTATCGTATAGGACCTACAGGGGGTAATGATCCGGATGTGCCGTTTGATTTTTATGAAAACGCACGTAAAACGATTGATTTCTGTAAAAGAATAGATGCGGCAGTAGGCGGACAGGGGAACTGGGCTATTGACCTTCATACCCGTTTTGATACTACCGAAGCCATTAAAATTTGTGATGAACTTCAAAAACTTGAACCCTACTTTATTGAAGATATCATACGTTCTGAAAATCCTGGCGTATACCGCACCATTAGAAATATGACCAAAGTACCGATTGCGGTAGGTGAGCAATTTGGTGACCGATGGGATACCAATGAACTGATAGAAGAACGATTAATTGATTATTCCCGGGTTACGCTTCCCAATACCGGCGGGATTACCGAACTGAAAAAAATTGCTACGTTGTGTGAAACTCATTATGTTGGGCTTATTCCGCACTTTACCGGTCCGTTATCAACAGCTGCCCTGGTGCATGTGCTGGGCTCGTCCAGTCCTATGCGATGCATGATGGAGCTCGCAGGCGGGAAGCCCGAACAGCCTGTTTATTTCAATGATGATTATCTGCTGTTTAAAAACGGAAAGTTATATCTGAATCCTGCACCGGGCCTGGGTGTGAAATTTGATCCCAAAAAAGCCACGTTTATTATGGAGATTAAAGAAAATACCAGATATCCGCATCCCTATCTGAAAAGTCCGGACGGAGCGATACACAACTGGTAGCGTACCTACATAACAGAAAAACTAACGTATATCTAATGCCGTAAGGTGTTTGCAAGGGAGCATTGTGGCCCGTACAATCTGAAGACCATTTTGAAATAGTACTTGAATCAGCATTTGAATTGTATTTAAAGTTTCATTCTTAATGGATTGTCTACATGAAAAACACTTTGATTCTGTGTATTCTCGCAATGGTATTGTGCAGCTATACCCTTGTCGCCCAGCACAGGGTTACCGGTAAGGTGACTAACGCAGGGAACCAACCCATTCCGGGGGTTAATGTACTTATTAACGGAACTTCTGTCGGGACTGTGACCGATGAGGAAGGAAATTATGTGCTGAATGCCACTGGTGAATCATTAATTGTTTTTTCTTATATCGGTTTTATTACCCGGCAGATCACGGTTGGTAACCGTTCTGTAATTGATGTGAAACTGGAAGAGGAAGAGCGGAATTTATCAGAAGTTGTGGTTACGGCACTGGGTATCAAAAGAGAGGCCAAAACGCTGGGGTATGCCACGGCTTCTGTTGATGCCGACCAGATTGCCGTCAACCGCACACCCAATGTGCTGAGTACTTTGCAGGGAAAAATGGCCGGTGTAAATATTTCTTCCATGTCAACGGGCCCGGCCGGAACAGCGAAAATCCGGATCAGGGGGCAGTCGTCTTTCAGTGGACAGAATAATCCGCTGATTGTTATTAACGGCGTCCCGGTTGATAACTCCAATTATGCCCTGGGTGGGAATTATGTCAATAACCGGATTCAGAATAATTCAGACGGAGGTGACGGAATGTCCAGTATCAACCCTGATGATATTGAGTCGATGACGGTGCTGAAAGGAGCTACTGCTGCGGCATTATATGGTTCCAGAGCCAAAGACGGGGTGGTGATGATCACCACTAAAAGTAAAGGTTCCGGAAAAGGCTGGGGTGTTGATTATAACCTTAATTTCACCTCTGATACGCCGCTCGATTTTACGGATTTTCAATATGAATACGGACAGGGTGAAGGTGGGGTAAGACCGACATCTGCCAACCCTACTTCGGGAGTATGGAGCTTTGGGGAAAAGTTTCAGCCGGGAATGCGACAGGTATTATTTGACGGAGAAGACTGGCCCTATGAGCCGGTTCGGAACCGGATCCGGAAATTTTATAATATAGGTACCAATTTTACCAATACCGTTACAGTATCTAACAGCGGTGAAAACGGTGGTTTCAGCCTGTCTTTTGCCAATACCGACAATAAAAGTATTGTTCCTAATTCAAGATTTAACAGAAAAACGATTAACCTGGGATTTAACCAGAAGATCAATCAAAAGCTAACGGCAATGGGAAACCTGAATTATTCCCTGGAGGAAAATATCAATCCGCCCCAGGTTGACGCTCAGGATTTCGCGACAGCGACCGTTATTTATACCCTGGCCAATTCCATGCCCTTCGAAGCACTGGAAGCCAATCAGGTTCATCCGAATGGTAACGAATTTGTATTTTCCAGATTTCTGGTGCGTAATAATCCCTATTATTCAGTAAATTATCATAAGGAAAATGTGGATCGTAACCGTCTGTTCGGCAATATGGCTCTGAAATGGGATATTACCAAATGGTTGTATCTGCAGGGACGGGTGGCCCAGGACTATTATGTCAGAAACCATAATTATAATATACCCAATGGATATGCTCCGATTGCCCAGGCCCCTGCCGGTTATGTAAACGGAGGATTTGTGCAGGATGTCCGCAAATTCACGGAACGGAATATTGACTTCCTGCTAGGCGGAAACCATACCTTTGGTGATTTCGGTGTAGATGTGACCCTGGGTGGTAATACCCGTTATGTGAAAATGGATTACAATAGTGTGGCTGTCCAGGATTTTGTACAGCCCGGCTTATATACGGTGATGAACGGTAGGGTCAAAAATCCTTTTTACAGCCTTTCCGAGAAGAAAATTAATTCATTATACGGAGCGGCTACATTTTCATACAAAGAGTTCCTCTACCTCAACGTAACAGCACGTAATGATTGGTTCTCTACACTGGCACCTGATAACAGAAGCATTCTTTATCCATCCGTCACCGGTAGTTTTGTATTCTCTCAGGCTTTTTCAAATCTTCCGGAATGGCTGACTTTCGGGAAAATACGTGCCGCATATGCGCAGGTAGGTGACGATAATGTGTCGCCTTATTCTAATGCGCTGTATTATGCCGTCAATAATAATAATGCGGTAACGCCCTCCGGTCAGCTGGTGCCTGTGGGAGGGATTAACGCTTCTTCGATCCCTAACCGTAACCTGCGGCCGTTACGTGTGAAAGAATCAGAGGCAGGCATAGAGCTGAAATTATTTAAAAACCTGGTAGGCCTTGATCTGACCTATTATCACAAGATAACGGAAGATCAGATCCTTGCGGCACAGGTTTCCGATGCGTCTTCGTATACAAGCAAACTGATCAATGTAGGAAGAAGTATGAACCAGGGCCTGGAAATGCTGCTTACATTCAGTCCGGTCAGAAGTGACAACTTTAGCTGGGATATCAATTTTAATATTTCTTACAACACTTCTGAAGTTCTTAAGCTGGGCCTGGCTGAGAACGATACCATGATTACAGCCGGCGGGGGAAGTGGCAGGGTATTGCGCCAGCAGGTCGGTAAGCCTATCGGGCAGTTGTATACTTACTATTATCTGCGTGATGAACAAGGGCGGCAGGTATTTGATAAAGCAAGCGGACTGGCCCTTCGTGATGAAGAACTGCGTAATGTTGGTAATGCTTTACCGAAGTATTTCGGTGGGATTACCAATGCGTTTAATTACAAAGGAATCAGTTTATCGGCACTGATTGATTTTAAGCTGGGGCATAAGATCATTGCCGGACAAAATCAGAACTATTTGCGGCATGGTTTACATAAAAGAACGCTTGTAGGCCGTGAAGAAGGGTTTGTGATCGGAGAAGGGGTGAATCCCGACGGAGAGATCAACCAGACCAAAGCATTGGTGCAGCCTTTCTATGAGCGGCCGAATGTGATCGGAGTCCATGAAGATATGGTTTTTAACGCCGGTTTCTGGAAATTGCGACAGTTGTCCTTAGGGTATGATTTCGGCAGATTACTCCCCTCAAGCTTCTTTCTGAAAGGATTACGGCTGAGTGCTGTGGCCAACAATGTGGCTGTGCTCAAAAAGTGGACGGAAAATATGGATCCGGAAATGGTGATGAATTCTTCCGATAACGCTATGGGGCTGGATTTCTGGCCAAGCCTGCCACCAACAAGAAGCATCGGCTTTAATCTCAGTGCCAGATTCTGAGCAGATAGTAAATGAGACAACAATGAAAATGAAGATCTTATGAAACCGAAGTTAAAATATATACTTGCCCTGATGCTGTCCCTTCACCTGCTGTCGGGATGCGATAACGGCTTTGACGAAATCAATACCAATAAAGTTGACCCGACGTCACTTTATCCGGCTTTTCAATTGAATAAAGCCATTCTGGATGTAAACTATCAGGATGGGTTCGGGACTTTACAGATGCTTTGCTATCATTTCGGCATCGTACAGCAGATGATCACCCCCTACGGAAGCTCGCTGGCGGGTGGTAATTATAATCAGTTTGTATCAGCGAATATCGCACAGGTCTGGCAGAATTTCTATCGGAATGTTGTCAAGCAGATTGTGGATGTTACGGAGGCTACCAGGGAAGATCCTGTGATGCATAACCTCCATCAGTTTGCCAGAATCTGGAAGGCTTATTCATTCATGATCCTGACGGATACATACGGAGATATACCCTATTCTGAAGCCGGGAAGGGGTATCTGGACGAAATTATTTCCCCGAAATATGATACGCAGGAATCCATTTACAAGGATTTGCTGAAAGAACTGGAGGAAGCGTCAGCAGCGCTGGATCCTTCCGGAGAGACGGTCAATACCGAAATCCTGTATGGCGGAAATGTCACCCAATGGAAAAAATTCGGTTATTCTCTGATGCTGCGTGCAGCCATGCGGCTGGTCAAGGTAGATCCCGCTCTGGCCGAATCGTATGTAAAAAAAGCGATAGCGGGTGGTTTGATCAGTTCTAATGCTGACAATGCCATGACCAGACATTCGGCCCTCTACAATAACTGGATAGCCAACCATCTGGCCGCCCGGGAAAAAACCAATTTTTATCTGGCAGCCCCCTTTGTTAATTATCTTAAAGACAATAACGATCCCCGTCTGAAGTCAATTGCAGTGCGTTACGTAGGAGCAACCGGCGGTCCTGAACAGGTGGCCTCCCGGGCTTCGACTGACCCTGATAAGCAGATTGGTATGCCGATGGGCTATGATGATGTTTCCATCCGTACGGTATATGCGAGTGAGGGAGTAGCAAGTCTGTGGGATTTTTCGCAGGTCAGTCTTACTACCGTACTGGCGCTGGATGCACCGGAATTTCATGTTACTTATTCACAGACTCAGCTTCTGCTTGCCGAAGCTGCTGTCAGAGGCTGGGCTGAGGGTGAAGCTGCCGTATACTTTGAAAATGGTGTGCGTGCCAATCTTGAAGAAATGGCCCTCTTTGGTGCCGCCGCCGCCATTGCCCCGGCCAGCATAGAAAGCTATATCAATGCGCATCCTCTGGACAACGCCAGTGCACTGGAGCAGATCAATACGCAATACTGGGTATCGTCTTTCTTAAACGGGCCTGAATTATTCGCCAACTTCAGAAGAAGCGGTTTCCCTGCGCTGGCAAAAAACCCTTATCCCGGTTCTGAACTGCAGGGGGAAGACTTTATTCGTCGTATGCCGTATCCCGACAGTGAAGTGGTCGTAAATCAGGGTAACCTGAATGAAGCCATAAACCGCCAGGGAGCCAATACGCTTAGTACCCGTATGTGGTGGGATAAAAAACTATAAATACAATCACTGTAATGCCGGTTATGTTTCCGGAAATCAGAGAACATAACCGGCCATTTTTGAAAGATTATTTACCATAAAAACAAAACCTATGAGTAAGAGCAGACGTGATACTTTAAAAATGCTGGGAATAGGAACCTCAGCCGGGCTTTTAAATATTTTTGGTGGTGGACAGGAAGCCCGTGCCCACTATGAAACGCCTCAATATGCAAAAGGTACATCGCCCGTCAGGATCAAGAGTGTGAAAGCCATTGCTACTGCTCCGCAGGGGTCCAATCTGATTGTCGTTAAGGTCGAAACTACCGAGCCGGGTTTATACGGCCTGGGGTGTGCAACATTTACACAAAGGGCTTTTGCTGTAGTAACGGCCATCGATAAATACCTGGGTGAGCTCTGTGTTGGCCGGGATGTGGATAACATCGAAGATATCTGGCAATCCATTTATGTAAGCTCGTACTGGCGGAATGGCCCTGTCCTCAATAATGCCTTGTGCGGGCTGGATCAGGCACTCTGGGATATCAAAGGTAAACGCGCCGGTATGCCGGTTTATCAGCTGTTGGGTGGCAAATGCCGTTTTGCAATTCCCTGCTATACACATGCCGGAGGGAGAACTCCGGAGGAGGCCGTAGAAAGTGTAAAGAAGTTTATGGCAGAAGGCTATAAATATATCCGGATACAGCAGGGGGGCTACGGTGGGGTAGGAAGTACGGAACGTAAACCGGATTTTAAAGAGGCAGGTTTCGGAGGGGAAACCGATAGTTATATGAATGAAAAATTCTATATGAAATCGGTACCGGAAATGTTTGCGGCGGTCAGGAAAAGCTGTGGTGATGAAGTGGAATTGCTGCATGACATTCATGAGCGGCTTCAGCCGATGGACGCGATCAACCTCATTAAGCGACTGGAAGAATACAAACCTTTTTTCGTGGAAGATCCGTTTTCCCCTGAAAACATGAAATGGTTTAAATTATTACGCCAGACGACTTCGGTACCTCTGGCAATGGGTGAACTTTTCAATAATATCAACGAATTTGTGGAGCCGATGGTCAATCAGTGGTTTGACTTTATCCGTATTCACGTTTCTCAGATCGGTGGTATTACCCCTGCCATGAAAGTAGCCCGCCTGGGCGAATGGTTTAACGTCCGCACGGCATGGCACGGCCCTGGTGATGTGTCGCCGGTGGGGCACTCGGCACATGCGCATATTGATTTTGCTGTCTGGAATTTCGGGATTCAGGAGGCCGTCAGGTTCAATGAAAAAACACAGGAAGTGTTCTCCGGCTGCCCGACAATGAAAAACGGTTATATGTCTGTTAACGAAGTACCGGGACTCGGTGTGGATATTGACGAAAAGGCTGCGGCTAAGTATCCCATCTTTACCAAATCAAACTGGCAGGTCAGAAAAGAAGACGGAACCATTATACGGCCATAATTCTGTGGATGTCAGTATTAAATTTTTAACTTGCGGTAAGCTCATTACTAACCTTACCTGATCTGTACAATGCAAAAAAAGCGCACCTCGTTAAAGGATATAGCAGAAAAAGCCGGTGTTTCAACCGCGTTGGTTTCCTATGTGATGAATGGGAAGGAAAACAGGGTAGGAGCCGGTATCGCATTGAAAATAAAAAGTATAGCAGATGAACTGAATTATCAGCCCAACCATCTGGCAAAAAGTCTCAGAAGCGGCAAAACGTTTACTATAGGGCTGATTATTGCCGATATTTCCAATCCGTTTTTTGCCAATATTGCCAGAGTAGTTGAGGATGAGGCGAAAAAATCGGGATATACCGTCATCATAGGAAGTTCAGATGAGAACGCTAAAAAATCATGGGATCTGTTAAATGTCCTGGTCAACAGGCAGGTAGATGGTTTTATTATCGTATCGGCAGAAGGCTCTGAACGGAATGTCCTTTTTCTCAAGGAAAAAAAGATTCCGTTTGTTCTTCTGGACCGGCACTTTCCGGATATTCAGACAGATTTTGTGGTTACCAATAATTTCAAGGCGTCTTATGATGCCACCATTCATTTGCTTAAAAACGGATATCGCCGGATCGGAATGATCGCCTATGATGCGGATATGTTTCATACACAGGAACGGATCAGAGGATATCATCAGGCACTGAAGGAAAGCGGTATAAACCTGCCGAAGGATTGTCTGAAAAGAGTTCCGTTCAAAGATATGGATGCCCGGGTGAAAGCTGAAATTGATCATCTGATGAAAGGTGAAAACCCGATAGACGCGCTTATTTTTACTACGTATGGCCTGGCAGTAAATGGCTTGAAATACATCAATGAAAGGAAAATCAGTGTGCCTGAACAGCTGGCGATAGTCAGTTACGGGCAGGCTGAAGGTTTTGATTTGTATTATTGCCCGATCAGCTATATCAGGCAACCGCTGGAACAACTGGGGAAAACGGCTGTTGAAATGCTGATTGCCCGGCTCAAAAATCCGGAAGAAGGTATGAAGCAGCTGTTCATGGAAGCCCGATTGGTCAACAGGGATTCTTCCGTTCCCAAAATTATTGTTTCGGATCCTTGATCTGTTGGATTGCAGTTTTTTATGTATTTGTCAGGATGAAATACTAAACACTTAACACATTGAATCGTATGGATTACTCTAAACCCAGCCGCGGACCTTCCAGGCGCACCGTTATCCAATCATTATTAGGTGCAGCCGGAGCCGGAGCTTTGTCTTTGCCGGCCTTTTCCTATACACAGCATCCCGGCCGGTTTGAGGGATACAGCAAAGTAAGAATTACAAAACTGGAAACCTTCCTGGTCAAACCCCGATGGATTTTCCTTAAAATACATACGGATGTTGGTGTCACAGGATTGGGAGAACCTTTGCTGGAAGGGCGTGCCCTGACTATCCAGACGGCCATTAAGGAAATTGAGCCTTATCTTATCGGGAAAGATCCCCGTCATATCGTACATCACTGGCAGGCTATTTACCGGCATGCGTTTTACAGGGGCGGGCCTATTCTGACCAGTGCTTTAAGTGGTATCGACCATGCGTTATGGGATATCAAGGCGAGGCTCCTGAATATTCCGGTATTTGAATTACTGGGCGGCCCCACCCGCGACCGCGTACGCATCTATGGCAGGGCTTCCACTCCGGAAGATATGAAAAAAAGGAAAAGTGAAGGGTATACAGTTATTAAAACCGGAGTAGCTAAAAAACGCCCCGCTGATTTTGTCGAAAATCCAAAATTTATACAGAATGCCACAGACAGTTTTGCAGCATTACGTGAAGCAGGTGGCGATGAAATGGATATCGGGATTGACTTCCACGGAGCTATTCCGCCACAAACTTCAAAGTTGCTGATCAGAGAACTGGAGCCTTTCAAGCCGATGTTTATTGAGGAACCCTGTCAGGCACAGAATGTGGATGTACTGGTGGATATTGCCCGCGGAACGCATTTGCCCATTGCGACAGGTGAAAGAATCTTTACGAAGTGGGGCTTCAGAGAAATCCTGGAAAAAGGAGCAGCCAGTATTATTCAGCCGGATTTATGTCATGCGGGAGGTATTACCGAAGGAAGGATCATTGCCGGAATGGCCGAAGCCTATTATGTACCCATTGCCCCCCATAATCCGATGGGCCCGATTTCGCTTGCTGTCGGACTTCATCTGGCGGCAAGCATTCCTAATTTCCTGGTGCAGGAACAGGTTTCATTGGGAGAAGGCTATCTGAAAAACCCGTTTAAATTACAAAAGGACGGAACCGTAATGGTACCGACAGGGCCAGGTCTGGGTATCGAACTGGATGATGCGGCTATGGCTGATAAAATCGGGCACGACTGGAAAAACCCGGAGTCATACAATGCGCTCGACGGTTCTGTCGTAGATTGGTAATACAGCTGTCGGCCTGCTCAGGAAGTGGGGTAGAGCATCTGAAGTATTACTTCACTTCTGATCTGAAATTACTCGTTATCGTTCTGATGCAAAAAGCCTTCCCAAATTGCTTTGAGAAGGCTTTTTGCATCATCTATGCGAAGCAATTCTTATAAAATGGCCTCAGCCAGAACAAGAACTTTATTGTTCAGTACCTCAACTACACCACCGTCGATAGTGAAGTTTTTTTTGCCAGCTCCGGTATCGACCACAACTTCACCGCGGCCAAGTGTACTGACCAGCGCTGCGTGATTGTTCAATACCTGAAACTGTCCTTCAGTGCCAGGGAAAGTAACCGCAGTTGCTTCACCGGCAAAGACGTTTTTATCAGGGGTAATTATTTCTAAGTTCATGTGTCAGATTCTTATTTGTTAGCTTCAGCCAACATTTTTTCACCTTTTGCCTGCGCGTCTTCAATAGTTCCAACAAGGTTGAAGGCCATTTCAGGAAGGTGGTCAAATTCACCTGCAATAATCTGATTGAAACCTTTGATCGTATCATTAATATCAACCAGAACACCTTTCAAACCTGTAAACTGTTCAGCAACGAAGAAAGGCTGAGAAAGGAAACGCTCTACACGTCTGGCACGTGATACGGCCAGCTTATCATCTTCGGAAAGTTCTTCCATACCCAGAATGGCGATGATATCCTGTAATTCCTTATAACGTTGCAGAATGTTTTTCACACTCTGAGCGCAATTATAGTGCGCATCACCCAACACTTCTGCTGAAAGGATACGTGATGACGAATCAAGCGGATCCACAGCCGGATAAATACCTTTTTCAGATACTTTACGGCTCAATACGGTGGTTGCATCAAGGTGAGCAAAAGTCGTTGCAGGAGCCGGGTCAGTTAAGTCATCGGCAGGTACGTAAACAGCTTGTACCGAAGTAATAGATCCACGCTTGGTAGAAGTAATACGTTCCTGCATGGCACCCATTTCTGTAGCCAGTGTCGGCTGGTAACCTACTGCAGACGGCATCCGTCCCAAAAGTGCTGATACTTCAGAACCAGCCTGGGTAAAGCGGAAAATATTATCAATAAAGAAAAGAATATCACGGCCTTGTCCCTGTCCGTCACCATCACGGAAGTATTCCGCTACGGTCAGTCCTGACAATGCCACACGTGCACGTGCTCCGGGAGGTTCGTTCATTTGTCCGAATACGAAGGTAGCCTGAGACTCTTTCAGTACTTCGTAATCAACTTTCGAAGTATCCCATCCGCCTTCTTCCATGCTGTGTTTGAACGCATCACCATATCTGATAATACCGGCTTCAATCATTTCACGAAGCAAGTCGTTACCTTCACGGGTACGCTCACCCACACCTGCAAATACAGAAAGACCTGCATATGCTTTTGCGATATTGTTGATCAATTCCTGAATCAATACGGTTTTACCAACCCCGGCACCACCAAACAAACCGATTTTACCTCCTTTTACATAAGGAGCCAAAAGGTCAATTACTTTGATACCCGTAAACAGGATTTCAGTTCCTGTTGCCAGATCTTCAAATTTAGGAGCGCTGCGGTGAATTGAAATCCCATTAGGGGAATCTATGGTTTTCAATCCATCAATGGTATCACCTACCACGTTGAAAAGACGACCTTTAATCTGCTCGCCGGTTGGCATTTTGATAGGCTCGCCTGTCGCGATAACTTCCATACCACGCTGAAGTCCTTCCGTACCTTCCATGGCGATGGTACGTACACGGTCCTCTCCGAGGTGCTGCTGACATTCAAGAACTACTTTTTGGCCATTTGATTTTATGACTTGCAGTGCGTCCAGAATGGATGGAATACTGGCACTGTTTTCGAAGGATACGTCTACTACGGGACCAATTACCTGAGTAATTTTTCCTATGTTTGTCGCGTTTGCCATTTGTGAATAACTAGTATGAGATTTGTATTCTTAATTTCAGGTCGCAAAATTAGGATATTTAATGGTCTGGATCAATAGATAATTGACACATTTATAGGATATTTTTTAGAGAAGCACAATAAATGAAACTTTTCCCCCCACAGTCATGGCGCCCAAATGAACGAATTGCTGCTTTCACAGTGCTTTCGCTCCTGTTATTGGCCCTGATATTATTACTGAGTAAAATTACAGACCCTCTGTCAAACACAGCTCCCTGGGGTGTAATGAGTGAATGGAAAGAGATTTCTGCTGTGATTGACCGCCTTAACACGTCAGACGGCGTCTTCGGCATACCGGTTCCTTCCATGATTGTGACTGAAAATTTTGTCGCGTCTGTGATGGAGATACAGCTCCCGGTAATACTGGCCGCATTGATTTTATCGCTTGCAGGGCTGGCACTTACTCTTGCCGCGATCACTGCTTTACCCCGGTTCTGGTATATCGGGGCCATGACTGGTTTTATGATTTTACTGGCATTTTCAGGAACGGAGATGCTGCATGTCGATTTTATTCATCCAAGATTCCTTTTTTTACTGATATTGCTGGTCACAGGCGGGCTCAGTTACTATATGCATGCTTTCAGAGTTGATCTGTCTCTGCCGCAAAGGGCTGTCCTGATGCTCGGTGCTGTTTTTTCGTTAGCAGGTTTTGTCTGGCTCACCTGCGGAGCGGAATATCCGGCACTTACCGCCATGGTTTACGGAATGCCCTTATGGCTCGGTCTGGCAGTGGTCTTTCTTTTTATCAGTGCAACCGAAGTCCTTGCCGGACTGGTCTGGCTCTGTACTGTGAAAAGTTCCGGATTAAGTCATCGGTCCTTTCCGGCCTTTCTGACCGGGAGCCTGTTATATCTTATATTACTTGTATTGCTTTTTCTGAAAAATACACGGCAGCTTGATGCTGAGATAAGGCTGGTTAGTCCGCTTGTTCCGGCTATCGTGGGTGGACTGGCCGGAATAACAGGTTTTAAAAGGCGTTGTGATGCTACAGGTGGTGCGCTGGACTACCGGCATGGTGGCTGGATGCTTTATACAGGATTGTTTATCATTGCGTTATCCTGCGCTCTTTCGCAGGCCACTCTCTCCAATGATCCTGTACTGGAGGTGCTGGAAGATACCATCGTGAATACTCAGCTGGCCATGGGCATTGTTTTTGTATTTTATGTACTGCTGAATTTTACACCGCTTTTCAGAAAACGGCTGGAGGTATATAAAGTATTATACAAACCCATGCGTTTTGATCTTACCAAAACAAGGTTGATAGGTTTTGGCGGGGTAATTGCACTCTTTTCGATGCAGAATCTGTTTCCTCTGACTCAGGGAATAGCAGGATATTTTAACGGTCTGGGTGATCTGCATACGGTGACTCAGGAATATACGCTGGCTGAACAGTATTATAAAATGGCCTTGAAGCATGAGTTTCAGAATCATAAATCCAATTATGCCCTGGCCTCACTGGCATTGAAACAGGACGATCAGACTGCCGCAGCC
The DNA here is from genome assembly GCA_040391535.1 of Telluribacter sp. Classification (GTDB taxonomy): domain Bacteria; phylum Bacteroidota; class Bacteroidia; order Cytophagales; family Spirosomataceae; genus JBEBXQ01. The sequence continues at coordinate 27,604 of JBEBXQ010000028.1, forward strand.
TATTATTTCAGGCAGGCTACGCTGAAAAACCCTTCTCCGCAGGCTTTTGTGGGTTTGGGAAATGTACTGATGCGGGAAAATCTTTACTTTGACGCCTTGTTTACACTACAGAATGCACATCGTGTATTTCCATCCAACGGAGAAATATCCAATAATCTGGGGATGCTCTTTGACCGTTCCGCTGTAGCTGATTCGGCGTATTATTATCTGGAATTATCGGAGAGGCAGTCGGCCCGCCCCGAGGTGGCTGGCTCTAATCTGCTGGCGGTACTGGCAGGCAACACAGCAGGTACACTAAGAGATTCGCTTGCAGGGAGTCTGAAAGACAGGGATTATGTATCGTTTAGGGCTAATAAGCTCACAATCAGGAACTTGTCAGGTAAATTTGAAAAGGAGAATTTTAATGATAACTGGATCCCTCAGGATTCATTATTGAGTGTAGCAACCTTTGCTTATCTGTATAATTTTTGTCTTAATCAGGCAAAAAACGGATCAGAGCCGGGCGAGCTGGCACTTGCGATGGCGATGAAAAATCCGTTGATTGCTAACGAATTGTCGCTGGCGGCTGTTTATCCTCAATTCTATAGCGGAGATAAACTCAGAGCTATTGGTTTGTTACAAAGCTGGGCCAAAGAAGAAACCAGTAAGTCTGCACAGTTTAATCTCATTGCCGGACACTGGTGGTTGCAGTTAGGTGTTTTCTCCAAGGCCGAAGAAGCATTTGCGACGATAGCAGGTAAAGAAGGAATATTAGGGCAGATATTTGCCAATGTACTGCAGGGGAAACAGGGCTCTGCAGGTATATTACTCGAAAATCTGCTCGCCACCGAAGAAGGGCAGGCTGATACAGCTCTAAGGTTATTACAGGACAGGCTTGAGCAGATTTCCTCCGTACCTTCGGAAGCAGATTCGTTGTTGTCGCTGGCGATAAGCAGCAGGCAGGAAAAAGATTTTCAGATGGCACTGCGCGCGAACCCGCTCAACGGAAAAGTTGTAGGGGCCGTATCGGACTTTTATCTTCAGCAAGGCCAACTGGAAAAGGCTTATGAAATCGTAACCGGTGCGTTACTTTATAATGAAGAAGATCCCTGGCTATGGCGGCAGTTTGCCTTGCTGGCATTGAAGCAAGGCCTGGTAACCGATGCTGAAGAAGCTGCTGAAAAAGCAGAGGCCGGATTGCCCCTTGCCGATTATCAGCGGTTTCGGCAGGAATATCAGGCGCAAAGAACGCTTATAGAAAAAGAAAGAGAATCGTTTAAATGATTGATAATTTTAGATTTGTAAACAGAGGATACTGTCCGGTTTTCTATGAAATATCATTTGGTGGAAACTTCACTGACCGGTGAGGCCCGGATTTACAGAGGTAAGCTGATAGTGGGTATGTTAAAAAATACTTTTGTAAATCAGGATGCCTACGGTGAATTTCTGGGAACTATGCTGCGTTTCAGAAAGAAGAAATTTTTGAGTAAAAAGGTCAGTGTGCTGGATATTGAAGGAAAAAAGGAAGTGGGGGAGATCTTATTTGCAGATTGGGGCAGAAAGGTGACTGTACAATATAATAATAAAATGTATCTTGGAGAGTTATCCGGAAAGTCAGGTCAGTGGTGTATGGAGGATAAAGAAGAGGATATAGTGTTTGAAAGTCCGTCTGTCTCCGTGAAAAAAGGAATGTTTGAACAAAATTATATGAATCCGGCCATTGTCCTGGCTACTGTATATATCAGGGCATATTACAAAGTAAACCGTATGATTGCCGTAGGCCTGGGCATCATAACCGCAGTGATATTGATCATCAGTAGTATTAACTTGTTTTCCAGCTAAAGCCAATGAAAATTATACAGTCAATTGATATTTCCAAGCGTTATGTAATGGGAACTGAGATTATCGATGCGCTGAAAGCGGTAAGTATCTCTGTTAATAAAGGTGAATATGTTGCCTTCATGGGGCCGTCGGGGTCAGGGAAGTCCACCCTGATGAATATTATCGGTTGTCTGGATACACCCACTTCCGGAACATATATTCTCAATAATAAGGATGTCAGCGATATGACGGAAAATGAGCTGGCTGCGATCCGGAATAAGGAAATCGGCTTTGTGTTCCAGACGTTTAACCTGCTTCCCCGTATGTCCTCACTGGAAAACGTGGCACTTCCGTTGATTTATGCCGGTTATAATAAGGCCGACCGGACTGAAAAGGCAATGCTCGCTCTGAAGAATGTAGGACTGGATACACGTGCTTATCATAAACCTAATGAACTTTCGGGCGGACAGCGCCAGCGGGTGGCTGTGGCCCGTGCGCTGGTGAATGATCCCAGTATATTGCTGGCAGATGAACCTACCGGTAACCTTGATACAAAGACTTCCTATGAAATTATGGATTTATTTGATCAGCTGTATTCCAAAGGAAATACGATTGTGATGGTAACACACGAAGAAGATATCGCGCATTATGCTCACCGGATCATCCGTTTACGTGACGGCCTGATCGAATCTGATACCATTAATCCTGATCCTAAAAAGTCAGGGCAGCTTATTTAGTTTTTTGATTCCGTACCTGAAATCGGTAGCTTTGCAAAATTTTTCAGGCACATGAAAATCAATTTCGCAGATTTAATATTATTTGAAAACGACGATTTTATCGTTGTGAATAAGCCGGCACATCTGGCTACACTTGACGAACGTACCGCTGACCGCGGCGGCAGTCTGCTTCGTTTGGGCAGAGAATATTTCCCGGATGTAATGGCTGCTCACCGGCTGGATAAAGAAACCTCCGGGATCCTGGTATTTGCAAAGCATCCGGCGGCTTACAGGCACATGTCCCTTCAGTTTGAACACAGGGAGGTAACCAAAAGGTACCATGCCGTATCAACCGGCGTTCATGATCTGGACGGAATTTCAGTTTATCTTCCCATTCTCCCTTTAAAAAACGGGACCGCTGTAAAGATTGACCGTGAAAGCGGAAAAATCGCTGAAACCATTTTTAATACATTAAAGATCTATAAAGGATATACTTTGGTAGAGTGTATTCCGGTTACGGGCAGAATGCACCAGATCAGGATACATCTTTCCTGTCTGAAAGCACCTATTGTCAATGATCCGCAATACGGAGGCAAACCGATTTATCTGTCGACGCTCAAAAGAAAATTCAATCTGAAGAAAGATACAGAAGAACAACCCCTGATTCAGCGTGTGGCACTACATGCCCGTTCACTTACGTTTGCCCTGATGAACGGCGAACCTATCACAGTCACGGCACCCTATCCGAAAGATTTTGATGTATTGGTAAAGCAGCTTGAAAAGTTCGGGAGTGTATAGAATCAGACCATTTCACATAAAAAAACAGGTTACCGATTATCGGTAACCTGTTTTTTTATGTGAAACAAGATGTTAGAATTTAAATGAAATCCCTGCTTTCAATGCTGAGGTGTTCTGACCTACTTCAGCAAAAACTCCCATATTATCTTTGAAATAATAACGTGCACCGGCAAAAATACCTACGAATAATTTTCCTCCGTATCCACCTGAGTAACTACCACTCCAGCCGCTTGGATCTTTGTAATTCGCAACAGTATAACCTATAGCCGGACCTGCATATAAATCAAGGTTATCCATTGTAAGGAAATGTTTTCCGAAATGGTAAGAACCTCTTACACCGATAGGGACAAATGTGTACTTCCATTTGTAACCAGATAACCAGCCATAATTCCAGGTCAGGTAATCAGCCTGAGCACCCACGCTGATAAAGTCGTGAATCCCTACTTCAAAAGAGGCACCCACACCCGCTCCACCACCATATGTTCCTCCTAATGATAATCCGGCATTCAATAATTTGTCTCCTTTTTCAAACTGCGCAAAAGCACCTGATGTAGCACATAGTACCAGGCATAAGGAGAATAAGGCAAGAAGTTGTTTTTTCATAATAGAAAGTGTAGATTTTTGTTGAATTAATTTGTTGCAAAGAAAAGACAAATTTTTGAAAAAGCCCTCCTTTTACTTATTGATCGGTCATAAAATGATGACAACCGGTCGTTTTCTATTTTAATTTGTTTTTAAACACTTGTCTGAATTTATCGAGCTTTGGCGCAATTACTACCGCACAATAACCCTGTTCCGGATTATTGGCATAGTAGTTCTGATGGTAATCTTCAGCCACATAGAATTTATCCAACGGACTGATTTCCGTTACGATGGGCTTAGAATAAGCCTGGGATTTATTCAACTCTTCGGTGATTTCCTCAGCCAGCCGTTTTTGGGTCTCATTTATGTAAAAGATTACGGAACGGTATTGTGTCCCTACATCGGCTCCCTGGCGGTTCAGGCTGGTTGGATCATGACTCCGGAAAAAAGCCTGCAATAGTTCCGTGAATGAGATAACTGCCGGATCATAGGTAATTTTAACGCATTCGGCGTGCCCTGTCGTACCGGTACATACCGACCGGTAATCAGGGTTAGGGGTTTTCCCTCCTGAATATCCCGAAACCACTTCTTTGACACCATCCAATGTTTCAAAAAGAGCCTCTGTACACCAGAAGCAGCCGGTTCCGAAGACAGCAGTTTCTGTATTACCCTCTGCGGTGTCATTTAATGTGTTACTTAAATTCATAGACTGATGATTATTTTTGTCACTTTGAACACAGGAACCCAGCGTAGTACCGTAAAGCAATGTCAATACGAACAGGACCAAGGTTGTTTTCATAGCTGTAATGTTGTTATTTTAGGGGCCGGTAATCGTGAGTACACCAACGGAAATGAAACATACTTTACAAGCATAAAGTTTAAAAAAATGACTTATTTACATGTTAAGGCACTGCACATCATTTTTGTAGTAAGTTGGTTTGCCGGTTTGTTTTATCTTCCCAGGATATTTGTCTATCATACCGAAGCACAATCAAGGCCGGATCCCGATAAACGGATTTTGTCTGAATCTTATATTAAGTCGGCCCGGCTATTGTTAAATGCCATCATGGTGCCGGCCATGTGCATGACACTCCTTTCGGGAGCTGTTATGTTGTATCTTACTCCCGACTGGCTGACCCAGGGATGGATGCAGCTTAAGCTTGGCTTTGTAGCCGGCTTATTGCTTTATCATTTTTATTGTACAAAACTTGCCACGGAGCTTCGCTCAGGAATATTCAGACATACGTCTTTGCAACTCCGCTTATGGAATGAAGTAGCAACCGTATTCCTTTTTTCAATTGTCTTTCTGGTTGTATTAAAAAACTCGGTCGACTGGCTTTGGGGCGTTGCGGGGTTGCTTATCTTTTCCATCAGCATTATGACAGCGGTAAGAATTGTCAAAAAGATCCGTGACAGAAACAGAGAAAAGAATTTGTAATGTTAATGATATAGCGTGGAATAAGTAATTCCAGGGCTTGTGTATCAATTTTATAGCTATCCGCGAGACAGATTAATTGTGGATGAGCAGATAATATCACGCAGTTTACTTCAATCGAATGGATACATATGAAAGCCCGAAGTGCTGAAATGGTGATAGAAAAGCAAATGACCATTCGTAAAACCCCGAAAGGGGGATACTTTTCCGTCTCCCTGATCAAACAAATCTATCGAGAGCAGCCACTACTAAATAAATCGTGATCAGGCAAGGTAAATATGTCCATTCGCTTTGGTCTTTATTTTTAATATTTTTTTTCATCCGTTTCCAACCATTTACCTCCAAATAGCTCTTATTAATTAAACTATTCACAACTCCGCCGGAAAGAGTAAGTGGTTGATTTTTGATTGTACCTGATGATTATTACGGCCTATGCGTCCAGGCTTTCGTTGTTTTACGATACAACTGAAACATGTGGCATGAATTTTGCGTAGGTAAAAGTAATGTCGATATAAAACTCCATGAAAATGATGAAAAGTATTTCGGTTATCATTCCCAATTATAATGGGAGACATTTATTTGAGAAGTATTTCAGACAGAATTTTGATTATCTTAAATCACTCAGGAATGAGGTAGAGATTATTGTGGTTGACGATGCATCCGGCGATGACTCCGTTCAGTATCTGCAGGAAAATTACGGAGACGAGATCGTGCTGATCCGGAAAATGAAAAATACCGGATTTTCAGATAGTTGTAACAGAGGTATCGCACTGGCCAGTAAAGACCTGGTATTTTTACTCAATACGGATGTGATACTGAGCGAAGGGTATTTTGAGAAACTTTATAAGTATTTTGAATACAAAGACACTTTTGGTGTAATGGGTAGAATCATAGGCATGGATGATGAATTGATCAGAGAAGCTGCCCGTTCTCCCAAACTTTTAGGCAGAAAAATCAAATCCAATGATTTTTTTCGCTTTTCAGACAAGGAAGCACTCACCCCTACGTTCTATTTATCAGGAGCAATCGCTTTGATCGATACACATAAGCTGAAATCGATCGGAGGGTTTAATGAAATGTTCAGTCCTTATTATGGTGAAGATCAGGAGTTGTCGATCAGAGCGTGGCGGCTGGGATGGAAGTGTTATTATGAACATGATGCGGTGTGCAGGCATGAAGTTTCTGCAAGTACGAAAAACCACCAGGCGAGAAGAAAAGTGAAAAAGATTCTGTTCAGAAACCGGTATTATATGCACTATCTGCATTTATACGGAATGGATCTGTATTTGTGGCATTTGCAGGTTTTACTGTGTGATGTAGTGGCAGGTGGTATGAGTGGCCAGTTTTATAAAGTAGCGGCTTACAGAGAATTTCTGAAGAATATAAGAGGATTACGTTCTAAGAAAAATGCGTTCAGAAAGCAAATGATCACCCATCATTCTGAAATTTCGACTTTCCAGGTAATCGCCAAAATAAGATTAATGCTTAAGCAGCATGAATTGATTAAGTTATCCTGAAAACAGGTCCCCTTTATTAAATGAAAGTCCCCGACGGTCAGCGGCAGTGGGTTACACCCGTTTTCCGTATATGAATCAATGAAAACATATTTCAGATTATTATCCTTTGCAAAACCCATCGGCAAGTTTGCCGTTCCTTATGTTTTGTGTACGCTTCTGGCGGTAGTTTTTAATACCCTCAACCTGGCCTTGCTGGCACCTCTGCTGATGACGCTCTTTGAAACTACTGGCGTAACAGATATTGCTGAGCCTGAAAGCTGGCGTGACGTAATGGGGTATCTTAATTATTTCGCCATGAGGGCTTCTGCTGAATACGGTGCTTTCGGGGCACTGAGGTGGGTTTGTGTGGTTATTCTGGTATCGGTATTTCTGGCTAATGTGTTCAGGTACCTTTCACAGAGGATTATGGAAAATCTTCGTATTTACACCTTGCTGAATCTGCGTAAATCGGTGTTTAACAATGTTATGAACCTGCATGTAGGTTATTTCAGTAACCAGCGGAAAGGTGATATTATTGCCCGGATTGCCTCGGATGTTCAGGTTGTACAGTATTCTGTAACAGGAACTTTGCAGGTACTGTTCAAAGAACCATTGCAGCTGCTGGCTTATATATTCCTGCTCTTTGCTACTTCATTCAAACTGACGCTCTTTGCTATCCTGGTATTGCCTGTATCGGCTTTTGCGATTGCCAGGATTGTAAAACGACTGAAAAAACAGGCTACACAGGCTCATGAGTTATTCGGTTTAATGATCAGTTATCTGGATGAAGCACTTTCGGGAATACGGATTATCAAATCGTTCAATGCGACGGAAGTAGTGAAAGAAAAGTTTGATTCGGAGAATATCCGTTTTTCGGCGTTAGGGAAAAAGATGGCTAAACGACAGCAGATGAGCTCACCCGTTTCGGAGTTTCTGGGGGTGGCAATGGTTACCATCATTGTGTTGTATGGAGGATCGCTGATCCTGGAAAACCGTTCTGAATTGAGTGCGCCGGATTTTATCGCTTATATCGCCTTGTTTTCTCAGGTGATGCGTCCTGCCAAAGCGATCACCGATTCATTTAGTTCTATACATTCGGGAATAGCTGCGGGAGAACGTGTGCTATCGCTGATTGACGAAAAACCTGCGATTAAGGATAAAGATGACGCCATCGAAATGAAAGCATTTGAACAGGGGATACGGCTTGAAAATGTGTCATTTTCATATCCGGGAAGGCCTGTGCTGCAATCCATTAATCTGGAAATCCCGAAAGGGAAAACAGTGGCACTCGTAGGGCCGTCGGGCGGCGGTAAATCGACGCTGATGGACCTGATCCCCAGGTTTATAGAGGCCGAAGAGGGTAGGGTGCTGATTGACGGAACGGATATCCGGGATCTGAAACTGGAGTCGGTCTGGACGCAGGTAGGGATGGTGAATCAGGAATCGGTACTTTTTAATGATACCGTTTTTAATAATATCGCATTTGGTGTGCCGGGGGCGACTCCCGGGCAGGTAGAAGAGGCTGCCCGCATTGCCAATGCGCACGATTTTATTATGCAGATGGAGAACGGATACCAGAGTGGTATCGGCGACAGAGGAGTGAAGTTATCAGGCGGGCAAAAGCAGCGGCTCTGTATCGCCAGGGCGGTTTTGAAGAACCCGCCGGTGATGCTATTGGATGAAGCCACTTCCGCGCTGGATACGGAATCAGAAAAACTGGTGCAGGATGCGCTGGATAATCTGATGAAAAACAGAACGACGCTCGTGATTGCGCACCGTTTGAGTACCATCAGAAACGCCGATCTGATTGTCGTACTGGAAGGCGGAAAAATCACGGAAACAGGCAGACATGCCGAATTAATGCAACGTGGCGGGCTGTATAGCTCCCTGGTTGGCTTACAACAGTTTTCTGAAATTTAAATGAATACACTACCTCTCATATCTATTGCGCTTTGCACTTATAATGGGGAAAGGTTTCTGAAGCCCTTGCTGGATTCGCTGGTGGCACAATCGTACCGGCATCTTGAAATTGTTGTTGTAGATGATGGCTCTTCTGACCATACATGGGGTATTTTAACCCAATATGCGGAAGTTGATCACCGGTTCCGGCTTTACCGTAATGAGGAGAATTTAGGCTATAACCGCAATTTTGAAAGGGCCCTGGGTTTATGCAGCGGTGAAATGATCGCTATATGTGATCAGGATGATATCTGGCATCCTGAAAAAATCAGCCTTATGCAGCAACGGATAGGCAATCATGCGGTTCTGTATCACGATTCTGAACTGATGGACGAAAACGGTGTTTCGATGAATTTCAGAATATCGGATAAATTCAATTTTTACAGAGGTACGGACCCAACGGTTTTTCTGATGATGAATTGCGTGTCAGGCCACAGTATTCTTATGAAGAGGCAGTTGCTGAATTGTATTTTTCCGATTCCGGAGCAATCTCCTTATGATCAGTGGATTGCGTATGTCGGAACATTATACGGCTCGATTGACTATCTGGACGAATGCCTGGTCAGTTATCGCCAGCATACCCGAAACGCGACAGACCTGCTATCAATAAGGAAAGGACCTGATAAAGGAGTGGAAGTAAAAATAAAAGAACTTAAAAATGAAAGTAACTGGTTGAAAGTATGCGGAACAAGATTCTACAGGGCACCGGGACTGGCCAGAAAGTTATTGAAAATGAGTGAAGAAAGAAACCATTCTTTCTTCATGTTGAGCTATGGCTGGGAAATCTGGAAAAATCAGCAAACGTTGCTGTTTCTGATGAAAAAAAATCAGCTTAGCAGATTTTTCTATGCACTTCGCAAAATCTGGGGTATACCGGCCAAAATGATCTGGCATTGATTGTATAGTAATTAATTATAATCAGACCGTTTTTAAATCCCTTTAATTACAATTTAACGAATACTATGAATGCACTGGTGAGCATCATCATCCCTGCGTATAATTATGGATTTGTCCTTGCCGAGACTATTGAAAACCTGTTTCAGCAATCTTACCCGTACTGGGAGGCCATCATTGTAGATGACGGCTCATCTGATAATACCCGGGAAGTTGTGGAAGGTTTTGCAGGAACGGACAACCGTATTCAATATGTATTTCAGAAAAATAGTGGTGTTTCTGCAGCCAGAAACCATGGAATCAGGATTTCAAAGGGGAAGTACATTCAGTTTCTGGATGCGGATGACCTGCTGAGTCCTGAAAAGTTAAGTATTCAGGTCGCATTCATGGAAACTCATCCTGAAACCGATCTGAGCTATACCAATCACCTTTACTTTGAAAACGATGACCCTCAGAAAACATATCCTGATTATGAACGCAATAATTACGACTGGCTCCCCCGGATCAATCTGCAAGGGTATGATCTGATCAGGCAGCTGATGTATTCCAATATTGCTGTGGTGAGCAGCCCCATGCTGAAAAGAGGGCTGGCGTTGAAAACCGGAGGCTTTCCTGAAGACAGTCACCATACTGAAGACTGGGAATTCTGGTTTTTATGTACCCTGCAGCAGGCCCGGTTTACTTATATTGACAGTGAGCATGCGCGCACTTTTATCAGAATACACGGACAGAGTGTGAGTCAGGGAATTGAAATTATGCAGGCGGGAGAGCTCAGATTCAGAGACAGAATGGAGCAGCATCTGCAGCAGGCCGGATTGTCGGCCGGAGAAATGGAGCAGTTGTTGCAGCAAAATTTAAAAAGCCGTGATAAACTTTTTAAATATATGATGTATCATGCAGATCTGACCAATTTTGATTATCTCAAAAAACTGGTGAAAATAACCGGTAAGAAACGCTTCTTCAGCTATCTGCTGAAATCAATTAACTATAAAAGAAAACAATTATTTAAAGGCTCAAGCAGGAAGTATACCGGAAATGCCGGCTGATAGCCTGTCGATAGAATATAGGTATATGAGAGAAATGGATATTATCATGCTGAGTTATGCGGCAAATCCTGATCTGAAAAATATTACAGAACAGGCAGTGGCTTCACTGCATGCCTCTGAAGATGCGGAAAAGATAAGGTTTAATATTGTTGTTCTTGAGTCGGCACGGGATATGGAGGGGTTCCGGTATAACGGAACTACTACTATTTATCCGAAAACACCTTTCGGATATCACCGTTACATGAATATCGGTATTGAAAATACACAAAGCCCCTTTGTATGTATCTGCAATAATGATCTGTACTTTCATAAAGGCTGGGCATCGGCAATGCTGGATGCTTTTGATAAGAACCCTGATCTTGCCAGCGTATCGCCATTCTGCTCTGTGCATCATACCAGAGAGGGGTATTTGCCCGACAGCGGATTGTTTTACGGCTATACCATCCGGCAGGAGGTAGCAGGCTGGTGTCTGGTTTTTAAAAGGGAAATCCTGAAGACGACCGGCAGACTGGACCCGAACTTCAAATTCTGGTTTGCTGATAATGATTATGCCAATACTTTACAGAAACATGGTTTCAGACATGCCCTTGTCACATCTTCCATAGTAGATCATCTGGAAAGCCGGACGCTCAGATCCCGGAGTGAAGAAGAGCAACTGAAGCTCACATCCGGCGAACGGTTTTATTTCGAATATAAATGGGAAGGAAGAGGGTATTTTTCTTATCTGAACCGGTTACGGAAGTTCAGGATGAATCTGTGGAAAGAACGTTTTAAATCACAAAAGGCTACCCGTTAAAGGTAGCCTTTTGTGATTTATGATCATTGACCTGAATTATTGTTTCAAAACTTTATGTGAAGTAACACGACCACCTGTTCTGGTGATGGAAACCACATATAAGCCGGCAGGTAAGCGTTGAACATCAATGGCTGAAGCATTACTTGCATTATACAGTAATAGTCCGGCACTGTTGCGTAATTCCACTTTTTCCACACCCGCCATATTTTCGGTTCTGATATTGATTTTTTCAACAACAGGGTTTGGTGAAATGGTGATTTCTTCCCGGATATCAAAAGTAAGACTTTCGATAGGACTCATTTCATAGGAACCATCCAGATCAATCATTTTCAGACGGTAATAATTGTTGCCGTTGGCAGGGCTTTCATCTGTAAACTGATAAGTATTAGGAACACTGCTGGTACCGTTTGATCTCACCGTACCAATCGTGTGCCATGCTTTAGAGTCAAAACTGCGCAGTACATCAAAACGATCACTGTTCACCTCTTCAGTCGTTGCCCAGTTCAGCATAGCCAATCC
>JBEBXQ010000029.1:0-38115 GCA_040391535.1 Telluribacter sp.
GAAGCACTCAAACAACTCGCATACGAAATGAAACAGCAGGCTTCAGCACTGTACGCGGTTTTAGGGTCAGTCATCAACGGTAAACCACAGCTTGCTGTTCTGATCGATGAAAAACTGGTACAGGAAAGAAACCTGAATGCCGGCCGGATTGTAAAAGAACTCGCCAAAGAAATCAAAGGCGGTGGTGGCGGACAGCCTACATTTGCAACAGCCGGAGGATCTGATGCCTCCGGACTGGGAGAAGCTCTGAAACGGGCTGTTCTGCTGTTCTGATCCACTTACGGAAGCAGGAGAATCTATTGTTTTCCTGCTTCCTGAATCCAAAAGTAAAAGGCAAAAGCGAAGCTAACCGCTGATTGCCACTAACCCCGATACTATGTTTCAAATTATTCCTGCTATTGACCTGATTGATGGTAAATGTGTACGCCTGACGCAAGGTGACTATCAGCAGAAAACCATCTATAACGAAAATCCGCTGGAAGTAGCCCAGCAGTTTATGGATGCCGGGCTTACCCGCCTGCATCTGGTAGATCTGGATGGTGCCAAAGCAAAGAAAGTCGTGAACTGGAAGGTCCTGGAACTGCTGGCTTCCAGAACTTCTCTTCATATTGACTTTGGCGGAGGTGTACAATCCGGTAATGATCTTAAAATTGCGTTTGATTCAGGCGCAAAACAGGTTACGGGCGGAAGCATTGCGGTTCGTCAGCCTGATCTTTTTGAAAGCTGGATTAAAGAATACGGCAACGAGGCCATTATCCTGGGTGCTGATGCCAAAAATGAAAAAATAGCGGTAAGCGGCTGGGAAGAGGATACCACGCTATGGGTGTATGATTTCATTCAGCAGTATTCTGACAAAGGCATCCGTTATACCATCAGTACTGATGTAGCCAAAGACGGATTACTGCAGGGCCCGTCCTTCGACCTTTACAAAAATATTCAGGATAAAACGCCGGAAGTGAATATCATTGCCAGTGGAGGAGTAAGCAACCTCGCCGATATCGAGAAACTGGCCGAAATGAATCTTTTCGGAGTGATTGTGGGCAAAGCTATATATGAAGGCCGGGTTACGCTGGCCGATTTGAGTAAATTCGGAAACGCTTAAAGCCAACAGAAAGAAATGCTGACTAAAAGAATAATCCCCTGCCTGGATGTGAAGGACGGCAGAACTGTAAAGGGTGTCAATTTCGTCAACCTGCGCGATGCCGGCGATGCTGTAGAGTTGGGTGCTCTGTACGCAGAACAAGGTGCCGATGAACTGGTTTACCTGGATATTGCGGCCACTATTGAGGGGCGTTCCACATTTATTGACCTGGTCAGGAAAGTGGCACATACGATAAATATTCCGTTTACGGTAGGCGGAGGCATTTCGTCTGTTGCCGACGTTTCGGCCTTATTGCATGCGGGAGCCGATAAGGTTTCCATTAATTCCTCTGCCGTAAAAAACCCTGATCTGATCAACGAACTGGCTCTTGAATTCGGCAGTCAGTGCATTGTTGTAGCCATTGATACCCGGAGTGTCACCCGCGAAGACGGCAGCATTGAACATATTGTCCATACCCACGGAGGAAGAAAACCCACAGAATTAAGGACGATCCGGTGGGCAAAAGAAGTAGAGGAAAGAGGTGCGGGGGAAATTCTGCTGACATCCATGGACTCAGATGGTACCAAGAACGGGTTCGCACTGGAACTGACAGCCACAGTGTCAGGTAATGCACGGATACCGGTTATCGCCTCTGGAGGAGCCGGTAATATGGAGCATTTTTATGATGTATTTACGGAGGGAAAAGCCGATGCCGGACTGGCAGCCAGTATCTTTCATTTCCGTGAAATCGATGTCCCGGATCTGAAGCAGTATTTACAAAGCAGGGGTATTCCGGTAAGAATGACCCGCTAAGCCTGAAGAAATTCCAACGGGAATGATCCCGTTGGAAAACAAAATATATTCACACGGTATATCAGTAAAAACGGCCTGAAGTAAAAAATCAGCAGCTGTTTCCTTTATTTTTTTCTCTTCACTTTGTTTTTTGCCCAGGGATATACCAGATATGTCCCTTTAGTGGCACCAATTCCCACCCCTGCGCCCATCAGCACATCGCTGATCCAATGTCTGTTGTTCAGTATCCTTAAAGCGCCTGAAGCGCTTGCTACGCTATACCCGCCAACCGAGTACCACACCGAACGATGACCATACTCTTCATGCAGAAGTGTGGCACTGGTAAACGCCATGGTAGTATGACCGGAAGGGAATGCGTCAAAACTACTTCCGTCAGGCCGGGGATATCCGATTATTTTCTTTAATCCCTGGGTTACACCCTGAGAAATCACCGACGACAAAACGGCCAGGATAATCTGATCCTTAAAGCTGTTTTTCCCTTTTACACCAGCCGCTCCCAGTCCCAGACTGAAAACTCCCGGCGCGTAAATCAGATATTCATCCGCCTTACTGTGAAAATCAGGATAACGGCTCACCACCTCCTGCTGCAAATGCCGGCTCATTCTGCCCTGGGTAACCAAACCTGCGGTTGCCAGCGATACAGGCGCAATAAAATGGCGTGGTTTCAGTTCTATCCGGATGGTATCTTCAGGTTGTGCTATGGTCTGAAAAGAACACATCAGACAACAAAGCAAACAGATCATATATTTCATGAAACTGCTTCTCTGATCCGCACCAACTGTGTTAATAATCCCTCCAGCTGCTCAAGAGGCAGCATATTGGCTCCGTCTGACTTCGCCTCTGCCGGGTTAAAATGCGTCTCGATGAACAGCCCGTCTGCACCCACGGCAATGGCCGCTTTGGCAATTGTTCCGATCAACCTGGGTTTACCTCCGGTTACGCCGCTGGTTTGATTAGGTTGCTGCAGGGAATGCGTACAGTCCATCACCACAGGCACGTCAAAAGATTGCATTTCCGGAATATTGCGGTAATCCACCACCAGATCACCATATCCGAACATATTCCCCCGATCCGTCAGGATTACTTCACAAGCCGGATTGGCAGATTTTATTTTTTCAACAGCAAACCCCATCGAAGCCCCTGAAAGAAACTGCCCCTTTTTTACATTAATCACTTTTCCTGTCCGGGCTGCGGCCAACAGCAAATCCGTCTGACGGCACAAAAACGCCGGGATCTGCAGTACATCAACATAAGCAGCCGCCATAGCAGCCTCTTCAGCAGCATGAATATCCGTTACGGTGCGGATTCCGAAAGCCGTTCCCACTTCTTCAAGAATTTTCAGTGCCTTTTCATCTCCGATCCCGGAAAATGAATCCGCTTTGGTACGATTAGCCTTCCGGTAAGACCCTTTGAAAATATAGGGGATATTCAATTTGTCGGTAAGCTTTACGATATGTTCGGCAATTTTCAGCGCCATATCCCGGCCTTCAATAGCACATGGCCCCGCCATCAGAAAGAAATTAGACACAATTACAAAATTTATCTGTGGAAAATAATTATCAATGATCGAAACGATATACAAACTTACACAAATGAAACGGATTGAAAATTTTCATCACACAAACACCGCCATACAGTCCCTCACCAGCCCTTATTGGCAGAACCGGCCAGGCCGATAGTCTTCTGAACAAAATTGAAAAGCATGAAGTAAACACCGACTAAATCAATGAGAAACAATCAGATAAAAGCAAGATTTTAGGGTGTTTGAGATAAGTAAGGTGCAATTTTTTTGAAAAAGTGAATTGAAATATATTTCTTTGTGGCGTTTTAAACTAAAAAGTGTCATCAAACATGTCAGCAATTGCAGAAAGAGTAAAGCAAATTATCGTCGAGAAACTCGGCGTTGAAGAGTCGGAGGTAACGCCCGAAGCCAGCTTCACAAACGACTTGGGAGCGGATTCTCTTGATACCGTAGAACTGATTATGGAATTCGAGAAAGAGTTTAATCTTTCTATTCCTGACGACCAGGCGGAAAACATCGGTACTGTTGGTCAGGCTATTTCCTACTTAGAAGAAAACGCGAAGTAAAATTTTACAAGCAGAAACATCTTCTCTTTCTTTATAATATGAGTTTTAAGCGAGTAGTAGTTACCGGCATGGGCGCATTAACGCCTGTCGGCAATGATGTAAAATCTTTTTGGTCAAACCTGGTGGCTGGTGTCAGCGGCTCAGCACCTATTGCGCGTTTTGACGCAGAAAAATTCAAAACCCGGTTCGCATGCGAAATCAAGGGCATTGACATCAATGACTACATACCCCGTCAGGAGGCCAGAAAGATGGATCCTTTCACCCAATACGCCGTAATTGCTTCTGATGAGGCTGTGAAAGATTCAGGCCTTGATCTTGAAAAGATCAATCTGGATAAAGTAGGGGTGATATGGGGATCCGGAATCGGTGGTCTTAAAACTTTTGAGGATGAGGTGATGAACTTTAGCGAGAACAACAGAACGCCACGTTTCAATCCGTTCTTCATTCCCAAAATGATTGCTGACAGTGCTTCAGGAGTACTGTCTATCCGTTATGGTTTCCGCGGACCAACCTTCATTACTGTATCGGCCTGCGCTTCTTCTACAAACGCACTGATAGATGCCTATAATTATATCCGCCTGGGTACGATTAATGTCTGTCTGAGCGGAGGTTCAGAAGCCGCAGTAACGAATGCAGGAGTAGGAGGTTTCAACGCTTTAAAGGCGTTGTCGGAACGGAACGATTCTCCGGAAACAGCTTCCCGCCCTTACGACAAAGACCGTGATGGTTTTGTGTTGGGAGAAGGCGGAGTAGCCCTGATTCTGGAAGAATACGAGCACGCTAAAGCAAGAGGAGCAAAAATTTATGCCGAAATGATCGGGGCAGGAATGTCATCGGACGCCTATCACATTACTGCCCCTCATCCTGAAGGTCACGGAGCTTACATGGTGATGAAAAATGCCCTGGAAGACGCAGGCCTCGGATTGGGTGATATTGATTATATCAACACACACGGAACCTCCACCCCACTGGGTGATCCACAGGAAATTACGGCGATTGAACGGTTATTCGGAGAACACGCCAAAAACATCAATATCAGTTCTACTAAATCAATGACGGGCCACCTGCTGGGTGGAGCCGGAGCTATTGAAGCTGCAGCTTGTATCATGGCTATTCAGGATCAGATAATACCGCCTACCATCAACCATTTTACGGACGATCCCGATATCAATCCTGATCTGAATCTGACTTTTAACAAAGCGCAGAAAAGGAAAGTAAATATAACGTTAAGTAACACCTTCGGTTTTGGTGGACACAACGCATCTGTTGTATTCAGGAAGTTGGAAGAATAATTTCTTTAATTTTGGCGAAAAGAGTTTTACAACCGATTATTTCCCTTTTCAAAGCGGGAGGTACGCCTGAAGAAAAAGTTTTTAGAAAGTCCATTGAATCTATCATTGGGCGTAAACCGTCAAATATAGAGGTATTTCATCTAGCTTTCAGACATACTTCTGCCTCCAAAGAAACGGCTATTTCCGGTTTCAGGGAATCTAACGAACGCCTTGAATATCTGGGTGATGCTGTGTTGGGCATGATCATTGCAGAATTCCTGTTTACCAAATATCCTTTTAAGGACGAAGGGTTTCTTACCGAAATCAGGTCAAGGATTGTAAACAGAGAAACCCTTAATCAGATCTCCCGCAAGCTGGGGCTGGACCGCTTCATTGAATTTGATGGCAACCGAAGAGGTATGTCACCCCGTTCTTCTATGTTCGGCGATACCCTGGAAGCCTTTGTAGGTGCTATCTATCTTGATCAGGGGCATCATTTTACCAAACAGTTTATTCTCAAAAAATTATTAACGCATTACGATCTGGATGCGATCGTACAGAATAACGTTAACTTCAAAAGTATTCTGATCGAGTGGGCACAGAAAGAAGGAAAAGAAATCAGATTTGAAGTAGTTGAAGAAAAAGGAAGCAGGCATCAGCGTGAATTCATTATCCAGTTATTAGTTGAAAATGAACCCGTAGCCAACGGTAACGGATTCACCAAAAAGAAGGCAGAACAGTCTGCAGCTGAAAAAGCATGCAATCTTCTGGAATTAAAGTAATACCCTTAGAATTGAATTATAACAACACACTAACTCAGTAAATAATCGTCTTCTAATCAAAATTATCCCCCCCTAATCAACTATGAAAAATAGGTTTTCTTTGTCAGTAGCATTGTATATGATGCTATCCGTTGTTTGCGCATTTGCCCAGCAATCAGCCGCTAACTATTTCGAAGAAGGAAATACAAAGGCAAGAGCAAATGATTTCTCCGGTGCTTTGCGTGCGTACAGCGCCGTGATCGCTATCAATCCTGATCATGCACCCAGTTATTTCAACAGAGGCCTGGCAAAAGCCAATCTGAAGGATCAGAGAGGGGCCATTCTGGATTATGACAGAGCTATTGAAATTAACCCTAACGAAGCTTTGTACTACCAAAGCCGGGGTGTAAGTAAAAGTATGCAGGACGACCACCGTGCCGCTATACAGGATTACACCAGAGCTATTGAGCTGAACCCTGATGAACCCAAATATTACTATAGCAGAGGTGCCGGAAGATCAAAAATAAATAATTATCGGGGAGCACTGCAAGATTTTGACAAAAGCCTCTCCCTTGACCCAAATGACATAATGTCCCTATATGCCAGAGGAACCACCAAGCAGGTTCTGGGGGACTATGAAGGCAGTCTTGCTGATTTTTCGAAAGTTATACAACTGAGTCCCAAACGGAGCGGAGCTTTTTCAGGAAGAGCGCTCGCCAAATTAAAGCTGCTTGATTATAAAGGAGCTATAGAAGATTACAATAAGGCCATTGAACTGGATAAAGAAGATGCCACGTCTTATCTGCAGCGTGGTTTCGCTAAATCACAAACCAAAGACTATAGCGGGGCAATCTCCGATTATAACAAAGTACTGTCGTCAGACCCGGTAAATCAGGAAGCTTTGTATGGGTTGGGTTTTGCCAAAGGACGAATGGGAGATCACCGGGGTGCCATTCAGGACCTGAACAAAGCAATCGAGATCGACAATAAATATCTTGGAGATCCTAAAAAGCTGGTTTACAGCGGACCTATTAACAAAGGTATACTGGAAGGGCTGAGAAGTCAGGTACAAACTGAAATACGCATGAATGCGCTTTCTGAAGAAAGAGCTGAAGCCTATTATGCACGTGGGATCAGTAAAAACCTGACCGGTGATATTAAAGGTGCTTTAGGAGATATGAATACATCGATTGAACTGAACCCGGTTAATGCGGATGCTTATTTTGCCAGAGCACTGGTAAAGTCATCGGCAGGAGATCAGATGGGCGCCATTCTTGACTGTTCAAGTTCACTTAAAATCAAATCTGACTATGCTGAGGTATTTTACCTGAGAGGTATTATCAAGCATAGTATGGGTAATGTAGATGGCGGATGCACAGATTTAAGTAAAGCCGGAGAGCTTGGTTATTCAACTGCCTACAAAACCATCAGCAGCTATTGCAATTAACTTACATATCAATACACACCATAAGCAAAACACCCCGGCCGAAGCCAGGGTGTTTTATTTTTATATCGTGTCCCGTCCTGAAATAACGATCTTTGTTTGTAATTGCTATTTCAGAACTGGTCACGTTAACATTCTAATCAGTTATATCCTTCATTCTGTTTCAAATTCGGATTTACATCCATTTCGTTTTGCGGTATCGGGAACACATAGTGCTTAGGTTCGATATTGAATTTTTTGATCTGCTTTTCCAGGGCACCTCTGCGCTTTAAGTCAAAATATGCATGGCCTTCCAGACAAAACTCCCAGCCACGTTCCTGCAATATGGCATCACCTAAGGTTTCTTTGGTAAAATTCCCCGGAATTAAAGGCGCCAGACCAGCTCTTGCACGAACTATGTTGATACCTTTGACAGCTTCGGCACTGGGGCCATTTGCCTCATTTTCCGCTTCTGAATGCATCAGAAGTACATCCGAATAGCGAATAATCGGCATATTAGTGGCATAATCAGCCGTTCCTGTAGCCTGATTATCATCCGCACTCACAAACTTGTTGAAATGAGGTATTGTGATGGTCTCCGGATAAGTATAAACAATGCCATTTCCACGGATATCAGGATAAGAAAGCACAAAAGTTTTTTCTCTCCTTTTATCTGTTGTTGCCATAGAATTAATGAATTCTACTTCAGCAACAATAGAGGACCAGCCATCAAGCTTCAGCTGATTACCACTACGGATTCCGCTGAAAGTAGGATAATCCCTGCCCAGTCCCAATCCCCCGCTGGCTAATTCTATACTAAAAATATACTCTTTCGCGTGTTCATTGGCTACAAGGAATACATCTTCATACTTCTCATGCAATCCATACCCGAATTCAGCATTATTGATGATCTTATTTGCTTCCTGAGCAGCTAATGCCCAGTTCTCTGTTTTGTTCCACGGCTTACCTGCACGGGTGATATACGCTTTTACCAGCATAGCCTGAGCGGCACCTGAGGTAGCCCTTCCCAGGTCAGCTCCCGTATATTTAGCCGGTAAATTACCGGCAGCAAACTGAAGGTCATCAATAATAAGCTGCCAGACCTGATCATCAGTACCCACGTTGGTAGGGTACAGCTCTGCTTTGTTTTCCTCTGTTATATAGGGTACATGATCAAAAAAACGAACCAATGTCAGATAAGCCATTCCTCTTAAAAAGCGCGTTTCTCCCACTAACCGGTTTTTCATGGCATCGCTCGAATACGTCACCCCCGGAGCAAATTCCAGTACCGTATTGGCACGGTCTATCATCTTATACAAAGAGCCCCAGATCTGCGGGAAACCGGTTGATCCGGTTGTCCAGGTAAACTGGTCCATCTCTGTACGCCAGGCTTCTCCTGAGAAATTCGGCCAGGAGGCCTCCCCAGGATACTCGGCAGCAAGCCAGATTTGCCGCCCCCATGCGTCTTGAGTCAGTGTCGTATTATAGACTGACGCCACCGCCGCTTTAATATCATTTTCAGTTTTATAGAAGTTCAACGGAGTAAGGGAGTCATAGACCTTCTCTGTTAAAAACTCCTCATGGCAAGAAGTGGTGCCCAATAAGCAAATGGCAACACTGGCCCATATTTTAATATTATTTTTCATCGTGAATTACCTTACTATTGATAAAATTCAAACCCTAACTGCTTAAAACCCTACATTCAACCCTACTAGAAACGATTTAGCCATAGGATAAGCATTGTAGTCAACGCCTAACTGCAGGTTACTGTTTCCGGTTGTATTGACCTCGGGATCAAATCCGCTGTATTTGGTAAATGTCAGCAAATTCTGGCCTGTCACATAAACCCTTAAAGAACTTACCACTTTGGTCGGACGGAAGGTATAACCTAATGTCATGGTTTTCACACGCAAAAAGGAACCGTCTTCAATCAGCCAGGACGACTGCATTAAAAGAGGATTAACACTTACCCGGGCTCTTGAAATGTCCGTATTCGTATTAGTGGGTGTCCAGCGGTTAAGTATCTCCCTGCGTTGACTGGCCCACGGAGATGAAACGTTACTTTCTCCCCTCTGTACATTCAGGATATCATTACCATAAGAACCCTGCATATAAACTGCCAGGTCAAAACCTTTATAGTTGAAATTATTGGACCATCCGAAAATGAAATCAGGATTAGGGTCACCCACAATCATACGATCATCTACAAGCGAAATTTGTCCGTCGCCGTTACGATCTACAAAACGTGCATCACCCAATACATCTGAAGGATTTTTAGGGCCTGCATCTAATTGTTCCTGATTCTGGAATACACCGTCATACTTCAGCAAATTCCATACTCCTACCGGCAAACCTGGTTCCAGCCATGAACCGGTTACTTTCAGGTGTCCTGAGATTTCTCCCTGAACTGCAGGCGTAAACCCGGGAATTTCCAATACTTTATTGCGGTTTCTGGACCAGTTCAAGTTGGTATTCCATGTAAATTCTCTGTCAATAACCGTACCTCCCAGCGCAAGTTCCAGCCCTTTGTTTTCAAGGCTTCCGACGTTACGGAAGATCGAACCAAAGCCAGAGGTGGTGGGAATGCTGATGTTCCAGAGCAGATCCGTTGTCTTTTTGTAATAATAATCTGCTACAAATGAAACCCGGTTATTAAACAGCTCGATATCAATACCAAAATCGGTAGTGGCTGTCGTTTCCCATTTCAGATCAGGATTCGGGATATTATTGGGTCCTAAGCCTGAATTCAGCTGATCATTGAACGGATAGTTATAAACACTCAAACGTGCCAGCGACTGGTAGTTGGCAATGTTCTGATTACCGGTTAAACCGTAACTTGCTCTCACTTTTAATCCGCTGATATGATCAACAGATTTCATGAAATCTTCTTCAGACACTTTCCAACCCACGGCAACCGACGGGAAGAATGCCCATTTATTATTGGCACCAAATCTGGAACTACCATCAGAACGTCCGGTAAGTGATAACAGGTATTTATCCCGGAACGAGTAGTTGATACGACCTAAATAGGACACCAGCTGATTCTGTGACTTCGATGAAGTCGGATTTGAAAACTTGGCCCCTGCTCCCAAATTAGAAGAGCCGTACAGGTCGGTCAGGAAGTCGGTAGCATTAGCCGAGAATTGCTGATTGGTCTCTGTTTGCCAGGTATAACCTGCCAGTACATTAAAAGAATGCTGACCAACGAGCTTATTATAAGTCAGGATATTTTCATTCAGGTAAGATACCGAACGACGATTAGCCTGCGATGCACGTCCGTTGGCATTATAACCAGCCACAGTGGTGCGCGGATCATATGTTTCCCTGTTAGCATTAGACATGTCGGCACCAATCGACACTTTCAGTGACAAGTCACTGATGATATTCCAGGTTAAAGCGGTTGTACCCATGAAGCGGTCAATCACCTGCTTATCCGTACGATCCAGAGCCATAGGCACAGGGTTAGGCACGGTAGATCCGCCAGGTGTCGGATTTAAACGTGTGTAATTGCCGTCAGCCTGAAAAATCGGTACAGTAGGCGGCATCGTTAAAGCAGCATTCACCGTGCTTCCATCACTACCGCCTCCACCTTCAGAGCCACCATTATTTCCCCATATTTTGGTTCCGGTAATATTGGTAGCAAGCGTAAGATTTTTACCAAGCCTTGAATCAATATTAGCTTTCACTGAAGCACGCTTGAAATCTGAATTCTTCAGAATACCTAACTGATCAAAATATCCTCCCGAAATTGCAAAGCGCGTATTATCATTTCCACCCGAAACGGTTAGGTTATGATTTTGCATAGGAGCCGTTCTGAACACCTCATTCTGATAATCAACACCTTCTCCCAGCGCACTGATTTCCGGAAAATTATAAGGATCAAGCGCGTTAGGGAACGCCGGGGTAGCCACACCACTGTTAGCACGGGCTTCGTTTACCAGTTCGGCAAACTCCCGTGCATTCATCATATCAAGTTTCTTCGCTAATTTCTGGGAACCGTAGTACATATCATAGGAAACTACCGTTTTACCGGCCTTTCCTCGCTTGGTGGTAATCAATACCACCCCATTGGCACCCCTTGAGCCGTAAATGGCAGTAGCCGAAGCGTCTTTCAATACTTCAATGGATGCGATATCATTAGGATTTATGGACGAAAGCGGATTTTGCCCTGCTCCCTGCCCGCCTGCCGATCCACCCGCTGTAATCGGGTACCCGTCTACTACATACAATGGCTCATTCCCACTGCTTAATGAATTTCCTCCACGTACACGAATCATGACCCGCCCGCCCGGAGCAGACGACGCCTGGGTAACCTGGACACCGGCCACACGACCCTGAATCGCCTGGTCAAAAGAAGTCATGGGCAGTTTTTTCAGATCTTCCGCTTTGATAGAGGCTACAGAACCGGTAAGATCACTCTTCCTTTGTGTACCATATCCTATCACCACCACTTCCTCAAGGGCCTTGCTGTCGGTCTGAAGTTTAATATCAAGTGATGTCTGATTAGTTACGGCAACCTCCTGACTGATGTACCCCACAAAAGAGAAAATCAGCACCGCATTCTCATCAGGCACACTCAGCGAAAAAAGACCGTTCAAATCTGTAATAGTACCGGTAGAGCTGTTCTTTAAAACAATACTCACACCTGGAAGCGCCTCCCCTTTTTCGTCTGTTACTTTACCTGTAATCGTTTGTTCATCAATACCAGCAGCATAACGGTGACCTGTAGCAGGCTCATACGCGCGACTAAATCCGGTTAAGGGACTTAATCCAACCGACCCGATTACAACACATGTGGCTGTACATTTCAGGAGCCTCGATTTAGTTAAACTACGAAAAAATACATTCATAAAAAGTTTATTTTAGGAAAATTCGTAAATCCGGCCCCGTATCCAACTCCTTCGTTCCATTGAAACTGCAGGCCTGTTAATTACAGACTCCAATCTAATCCGGCCACCCTTACAATATTTTATTTTTTTGCCCAATAAATACTATTAGCATAATTGTACATTTCCATTTTACCACATTTCATAACCTCATACAGGCTCAAAAATCACCTGTTTTACGATTGAGGCATTTGGATTAAAAAAGTTTTGTCATCCGGGATATTTATTATGATTAATTGTCGAGTGGGGTATTTTGCGAAAAATATTCTGACACCACAAATAATTAATCAGCTAACAATCAGATACATAATCTATTTTTTTTCAATTTTTGAAATAAATAATAGTAGTTCTTCAAATCCTCTCCTAACTTTGCACAATTTTTGGATCCACCCTATTGGTCCAAATCAATTGCAGAGGTTATATATTATTCATAAATTGATAAGTCAGATAGCCGGAAGGCTATAGCAAAATTCTTTTACTACCGTGCCCAAAAATCCAGCAATTAAATCCGTCCTAATTATTGGTTCAGGTCCAATCGTTATCGGTCAGGCTTGTGAATTCGATTATTCCGGTTCACAGGCAGCTCGTTCCCTGAAAGAAGAGGGAATCGAAGTTTCTCTGATCAACTCTAATCCGGCCACGATCATGACAGATCCTATTAATGCTGATCATGTTTATCTGAAGCCGCTGGAAAGAAAATCCATTATAGAAATTCTGGAAAAACATCAGGCAATGGGTCGCCCTATTGACGCCGTACTTCCTACAATGGGTGGACAAACTGCCTTAAACCTGGCTATCGATTGTGACAAAGCCGGGATTTGGGAGAAATACAATGTTCAGATTATCGGTGTGGATATCAGAGCGATTGAAACCACGGAAGATCGTGAGAAATTCCGCCTGAAAATGCTTGAACTGGGAGTTAATGTCTGTAAAGGACGTACGGCCCGCAGCTTTCTGGAAGGAAAAGAGATTGCACAGGAAATCGGCTTCCCGCTGGTCATCCGCCCTTCTTATACACTGGGAGGAACAGGTGGTGGCTTTGTTGATAAGCCTGAAGACTTTGATAAAGCTTTAACCAATGGGTTGCACGCTTCGCCTGTACATGAGGTACTGGTAGAACAAAGTGTAATGGGCTGGAAAGAATATGAACTGGAATTGCTTCGCGACGGAAACGGCAACTTCATTATTATCTGTTCGATTGAAAACTTCGATCCGATGGGTATTCATACCGGAGACAGCATTACCGTAGCACCGGCTATGACGCTTTCTGATACTATCTATCAGAAAATGCGTGATCTTTCCATCAGAATGATGAACGGTATCGGTAAGTTTGCCGGAGGATGTAACGTTCAGTTTTCAGTCAATCCTGAAACTGATGATATTATTGCCATCGAGATCAATCCACGGGTATCACGTTCTTCTGCCTTAGCATCAAAAGCTACAGGCTACCCCATTGCGAAGATCGCGACCAAAATGGCCATCGGATATAACCTCGATGAGCTGATTAACCCTATCACAGGTACTACTTCGGCCTTCTTTGAACCGACAATCGACTATGTGATTGTAAAAATCCCACGCTGGAACTTTGATAAGTTTCCGGGGTCCGACCGTTCACTGGGCTTGCAGATGAAGTCGGTAGGAGAAGCTATGGGGATCGGCCGTAATTTCCAGGAAGCATTGCAAAAAGCATGTCAGTCACTGGAAATCAGACGCAACGGACTGGGTGCTGACGGACGGGAATTAAGAGATCAGGAAGCAATCAAGCATAGTCTTGCCAATCCAAGCTGGAACCGTCTTTTCCATATCTATGACGCCTTCAAGATTGGTTTGTCATTCAAAACCATTCAGTCACTTACCAAAATTGACAAATGGTTCCTGCGTCAGATTGAGGAACTGATTGAACTGGAGCGTAAAATCGAAAAATACCATCTGGAAGAATTGCCGGCCAATCTGTTACTGGAAGCCAAACAAAAAGGATATGCCGATCGCCAGATTGCACACCTGCTGGGTGTAAAAGAAAGTAAAGTATACGAACAACGCCATTCGCTGGGTATTAAGCGCGTCTATAAATGCGTGGATACCTGTGCGGCTGAGTTTGAAGCCAGTACGCCTTATTATTATTCAACCTTCAACTTTAACGAAGGTATCGCTGATAATGAATCGGTAGCTTCGGGCAAGAAAAAGGTTGTGGTGCTGGGTTCAGGTCCTAACCGCATCGGGCAGGGTATTGAGTTTGATTATTCCTGTGTGCACGGAGTGCTTGCCGCAAAAGAATGTGGTTACGAGACCATCATGATCAACTGTAACCCCGAAACGGTATCCACTGACCCTGATATTGCTGACAAGCTTTATTTTGAGCCTGTTTTCTGGGAACATGTATATGATATTATTCAACACGAAAAACCGGAAGGCGTAATCGTACAGCTGGGTGGCCAAACGGCGCTCAAGATGGCGGAAAAGCTCGAAAAATATGGCATTAAGATCCTTGGCAGCAGCTTTCATTCACTCGACTGGGCTGAAGACCGCGGACGCTTCTCTGCACTGTTAAGTGACCTGGATATCCCATATCCCAAATTCGGTACCGTCAGAACTTCTGATGCCGCAGTAGAGTTGTCACGTGACCTTGGTTTCCCGCTGCTGGTTCGTCCGAGCTACGTGCTGGGTGGACAAAGCATGAAAATTGTCATCAACGAAACTGAACTGGAACAGCACGTTGTCAAAATCCTGAATGATATTCCTGATAATAATATCCTGCTTGACCACTTCCTGGAAGGAGCTATTGAAGCAGAAGCCGATGCTATCTGTGATGGTGAAGATGCCTACATTATCGGGATTATGGAACATATTGAGCCTGCGGGTATTCACTCCGGAGACTCACATGCTGCACTCCCACCGTTTGATCTGACAGAGGACGAAATCAAACAGATCGAAAATCATACTTACAAAATTGCCAAGGCAATGAATGTAATAGGTTTGATTAACGTTCAGTTTGCGATTAAAAACGGTATTGTATATGTTATTGAGGCCAATCCGAGAGCTTCCCGTACTGTTCCTTTTATCTGTAAAGCCTATCAGGAGCCGTATGTGAACTATGCTACCAAAATGATGCTGGGCGCTAAAAAAGTCAAAGACTTTGATTTCAAACCTGTAAAACATGGCTGGGCATTAAAAATTCCTGTATTCTCTTTCAATAAATTTCCGAATGTGAATAAGGAACTCGGCCCTGAAATGAAATCAACCGGAGAAGGTATTTACTTTATTGACAGTCTCCAGGATGAATTCTTCCAGAAGATATACGGAGAAAGAAACCTGTATCTGAGCCGGTAAGAAATCTGCAAATAAAAGACACTGAAAAGGGGCTGCAGACAATCTGCAACCCCTTTTCTATGACTCATTATCGCCAGGTCATTTCGTTATTGTAATTACATTTCCCTTACAAAATGAAGACTTGTCACAACAAACCGCTTATTAAGATAAAGGCGGTGTGCCTCGGTTCTTTCAAGGGTTACTCCTGAATCCAGATGAACCTGATGATATCCTTCGGCCTTTGCATAGTCCAGAATCCAGTCGATCAGTTTGCCCGCGTAGCCGTGTCCCCTGTATTCAGGGACAGTTGATAAGTCATCAATATAAATGTAGCTCCCGCGGTGCAGATTAAATCCTGTTTCGAATACTGCAACCGCCGCCGCAATGCCGTCTTTCCCGATAAATATCATCCGGCGGTTATCTGCCAGCGTCCGGCGGATCATTTCCGGATATGCTCCCTCACTGATTCCCGGCCTTAATGCCAGAATCGCCTTTTTACAAAGCAGGTAATCCTCTTCATTAAGTGCGGTACGTACTTCACTCATGTTTTTTAACAGGTTCCAGATTATTCAGGCTATGTCCCATACGGTCTCTTTTAGTAAGCAGATATTGCTCATTATAAGGATTGGAGGCGATTTCGATAGGGATTGTATCCACAATTTCGAGTCCATACCCTAAAAGTCCGACCCGTTTTTTAGGATTATTGGTAATAAGACGAATCTGCGATATACCGAGATCTCTCAGAATCTGTGCACCCACGCCATAGTCCCGGGCATCACTGGGCAACCCCAGTTCCAGGTTTGCCTCCACCGTATCACGGCCTTGCTCCTGCAGCTTATAGGCTCTCAGCTTATTGAGCAGTCCTATTCCCCTACCCTCCTGATTCATATATACAATTACACCTTTACCGGCTTTTTCGACCATTTCCATCGCTGCGTGTAACTGTCCTCCGCAATCACAGCGGCACGAGCCGAAAATATCACCGGTTATACAGGAAGAATGTACCCTTACCATAACGGGTTCATCTTCCTCCCATTCACCTTTTATCAATGCCAGATGCAACTGATTATTATTCAGTTGCCGGAAAGCGATCAGCTCAAAATGTCCCCACTCAGTGGGCATATCCACACCAATTTCCCGTTTGATCAGTGTTTCCTGTTTAAGACGGTATTCGATCAGATCTTTGATGGAAACCAGCTTCATACTTAACCGGTCAGCGACTTTACGTAGCTGAGGAAGCCTTGCCATAGAACCGTCTTCGTTCAGAATTTCGATAAGAACACCGGCGGGTTTCAAGCCCGCGAGCATGGCAAAATCGACAGCGGCTTCTGTATGGCCACTTCTTCTCAGAACGCCGCCCGCAGTTGCTTTCAACGGAAAAATATGCCCGGGCCGGCCCAGTTCTTCTGCTTTCGTGGCAGGATCAACCAGAGCCATAATCGTTTTGGAGCGGTCACTGGCCGATATCCCGGTAGTGCATCCATGTCCCAGCAAATCCACAGAAACGGTAAAAGCCGTATTATGTGTAGCCGTATTTTTCCCGACCATCATCTCAAGCTCAAGCTCTTCGCAGCGCTCCTCGGTCAGTGGCACACAAATCAGCCCTCTTCCTTCCCTGGCCATGATATTGACGATTTCGGGGGTGATTTTTTCTGCGGCACAGATCATGTCGCCTTCATTCTCCCGGTCTTCGTCGTCAACAACAATAATTATTTTACCTGCTTTTATATCTTCAATAGCTTCTTCAATTGAATCCAGCTTAATTTTTATATCATTATTGCCCATTACCAAAGTTGATGAAAAATAGTTTTCAGGATATTAACGTTTTAAATCATAAAGGTACACTATCCAATCGAAATTGTCAGTTTAGCATACTGATCGGTAAACAAAAATATTGCTGATAACGTTTCTATTCCGATATTGCCTTGAATTCTTAAATAGTCAGTCAGAATAATTAACCGGATGACCTATCATTTTACACGCTTATTACTGGTTGTTGGTTTGGCCCTTTTTCTTGTCAGAGAAGGAACAGGGCAGGGTTTGAATTGTGAGAATAATAATGGCGCGTTCAGTATCAGTCAGACACTGGGTTGCGATAGTGTGATTACTGTAACCAACCGGTTGCAAGGGGCGGTGAATGTAGAGTTTTACTTTGATTTCAATGGCAGGACACTTAACGAAGATAACAGGGTTACTGCGGATGCCAATGGCAATGCAACCTTTACGTATAAAAGGCCTGACCGCTTTACAATTCTTCAGATCGGCAGCATTAATGGTGAAGGATTTGCCTATTGTTCAGAAATTGAAATTATCAATACACAGTCGCCTGTTGCCTGGCTGAGTTCCTGCACCTCAGGCGAGGTCAGGATTGAATTTGCTGATTTTGAGACCAATACCCAGTACGATCGACTCGGAATTAACTGGGGTGATAACACGGCTCCTGAATATATTAATAAGGGATCTCCTCTTTCTCGCTCTCATGTTTATCAACGTAACGGAGAGTTTCCTGTCTCGGTATTCGGGGTATATAACCGGGCCAACTGCAATGCCGGAAGACCACTGGAACTGGGGAGTTTTGTAGTGGGCAGTAATACCGATTTTGAACGATTGCTGATCAACCGTGTGGAAGTCCTGGAAACCGGCGAAATAACAACCAGTTTCACCAATAATAACGGGTCTGTGGCCACACTGCAGGTAAAAACAGGTTCAGGAACCTATCAGAACACCGGTGCCACCATACAAACGGATGGCAACCATACCCTGGTAATTCCTGACCTGGCAGCAGCAAATGAGCAGAACATCCGCCTTCTTATCGAAGACCAGTGTCAGAACCGGCTTGAACAGAATGAAATGACGGTTGTTCATCTTCAGGTAAGCAGCCAGGGAGAAGAAAACCTGATCACCTGGAGCAGAAATCTCGTAACGGATGAATTTGACAGGTACGAATTATATAAAGATAATCAGTTGTTAAGTACTTTCAGATCCATTAATGAAACGACCTATACCGACGGACCCGTTACCTGCGGAGACGAACATACCTATAAGGTAATTGCCTATCAGATTCATGCTGACATCGGTGAGATTACTTCTCATTCAAGACCGGTCAGCATCTCCGGCAGCAATACCCGGCCAGACCCGCTCATATTTTTGTCGGTCAGCGTGGAAAACAATGTAATTGTGCTGAATACGGCGTTAGCAACACCGGTTCATGATGATTATAAAATTATTGTCGAAAAGTCAGATGGCGGCAGTTTTCATGAACTGGCAACGGTTTCCAACCAGCTGACCTACGTCGACCAGCAGGTTAATCCTAATACAGGCTCTTATTGTTATCAGGCAATTTTCGAGAATACCTGCGGAAGCAAATCAGACCCTACACCAGCAGTTTGCAGCATTTACCTGTCGGCTCAGGATACAGAACTTCGCTGGACCAGTGAATCACCCTTTACAGAAAATCCGGATACCTGGAGTATTGAAAAAGCTATTAACGGGCAGATCCAGCAGGAAAATACAGGGACCCACAATACTTATTCGGTCCAGGGAGATATTCTGCTGGACGGCAGACCGGCTTACCGGATCATCGCTGCTACTGCCGACGGGGCTGTCAGCTTTTCCAACCTGGTACAGTATCAGAAAGGAGCAGAATTATATATCCCAACAGCATTTTCCCCAAATAATGATACGCACAACGATGTTTTTCTGCCCGTCGGACAGATTTATGATGACTTCAGTATGACGATTTTTGATCGTTGGGGAAAACCCATTTACAATACCCGGAAAGCAGATGAAGGCTGGAACGGAAAGATAGAAGACGAGGATGCGCCACCCGGCAATTATACCTACAGAATTGAAATCCGGAATACATCAGAAACAATCTACAGAAAATCAGGCACATTTCTGCTTATCCGGTAAAAATCGTATCTTTGCAGCATAAATCTGATAAGTATTAAAAATAACAATCCACTGGAAATACCTGTATTAACAGCATATTTTCCGGCAAAACATACAACTGATGTTCGGTAATTTAGGTGATATGATGGGACTGATGGGAAAAGTAAAAGACCTTCAGGCCAAGATGAAAGAAGCACAGGAACAATTGGGTGCCATTACGCACGAAAGCGAATCGGGTGCAGGTATGGTAAAAGTAAAAGTGAACGGGTTGAAAAGGGTATTGTCGCTGGAAATTGACCGTGATCTTTTCAAGCCGGAAGAAAGCGAGCTGGTTCAGGATTTGATAGTAGCCGCTGTCAATAAAGCACTGGACGAGATTGAACCCAAAATCAAGGACCATTTACAGCAAGCCACCGAAGGAGCTTTACCAAATATTCCTGGGCTTGACTTAAGCAGTTTGATGAAATAAAAAGATGCCCCAGGATTATAATCCGGCTTCCAGGGCTGCTGTTGTAATACTGAATTATAACGGAATCCATTTCCTGAAGAAGTTTTTAACGCAGATTATTGAACACTCCAGGCCTTACAATGTCTGGATAGCTGACAATGCTTCAGCCGACGGTTCAGTTGCATGGCTGCGCGAACATTTTCCTGATATCAATCTTATTCTTATTCCTGAAAACAAAGGCTATGCCGGTGGGTACAACTACGCACTCCGTTTCATCAAAACACCTTTCTATATTCTTCTGAATTCGGATATTGAAGTAACCGAAAACTGGATTGAACCGGTACTCGGATTTATGGAAACAGATGACCGGATAGCAGCCTGTCAACCCAAAATAAGAGCTTACAACAACAGAGACCGGTTTGAATATGCCGGAGCAGCCGGCGGATATATGGATTTCCTGGGCTATCCCTTCACCAGAGGGCGTATTTTTGATACATGCGAAACCGATAATGGCCAGTACGACGATACAGCGGATGTTTTCTGGGCTACAGGAGCCTGTCTGTTTGTCAGAGCGGATGCATTTCATCGTATGGATGGATTTGACGAGCGTTTTTTTGCTCACATGGAAGAAATTGACTTATGCTGGCGCATGCTCGACAGTGGGTACCGGATTACCTATTGTGGTTATTCGACCGTTTTTCATGTAGGTGGAGGAACACTGCATAAATCCAATCCCAAAAAAACTTTTCTGAACTACCGCAACAACCTGCTCATGCTTTACAAAAACATGCCGGTAGGAAGGAGATGGAAAACAATACTGATGAGGCTGATACTGGATGGCATTTCAAGTGTGAGGTTCATGGCTACAGGAGCGTGGCCTGATGTGTGGTCAATCGTAAAAGCCCATTTTGCCTTTTACAGCCTTATTCCGGAATTTTCAAAGGGCCTGAAAAGAACTACTTACCGGGCTCCGCTTTATTATAAAAGTGTAGTCTGGGAATATTTCGTAAACGGGAAACACACCTTTACTCAATTACCCGGTTTGGCGAAAAAGCCTGAAAAAGAAATCACAACTCCCAGATTGTAGGGCTGCTGTGCCTGCGCCAATGTTTACGTAACTCCATCCAGAAAGCCAGTATAAGGTACAGAATAATAGGTGAGCCGAAAGTCAGGAAACTGGCATAAATAAAGTACAACCTGATACTGCTGACTGAAAAGTTAAGCTTTTCACCCAATCGTGTACAGACTCCAAAAACCTGGTTTTCGACAAAAAACCGAAGGCGATCATGCATGTTTTTTACAATTTTTTGTTCCGAATAATCAAAATTTTATGTAAAATAATTGATTTTCAAACAATTTTCGTTTCTTTGTGACAAAAGAATTTATAAAATCGTTTCAAACGAGCAGATAAGCCAAACAAATATTCGGAATTTTTCTCTGGTAGAAACTGGGTCCTTAATTGGAAAATTTCCCTTATATAGGGAAGATCATTTGCTTACCTGTTGCTTATTAACGTATTATAAAACCTTATCGTTTATTTTTTACTTTATATTTTTTTATTACCATGCAGACAGGTACTGTTAAATTTTTCAATGAAGCAAAAGGGTTTGGTTTTATCGTTGACGACGACACCAACAAAGACATTTTCGTCCACGTTACAGGGCTGGGAGGTCTCACCATCCGTGAAAATGACCGCGTCGAATTTGAAGTGGTTGAAGGCAAAAAAGGACTTAATGCCGTTCAGGTTAAGAAAATATAAAAGTCTTTTACCAATTCAAAAATGGGGTATCCGATAAGGGGCACCCTATTTTTTTTGCCCGTAAATCACACACGTTTACCTGTTCCGGTTGGGCCAGAGTAGCGGCATGTTATTTTCCGAATCTTTCTTTCAGAAACCTTGCCGTATGATTATTTTCCAGTTTTATCATTTCTTCAGGTGTGCCGGCAAAAGTAATAAAGCCACCTTTTTCTCCACCTTCGGGTCCCAGGTCAATGATGTGATCTGCACACTTGATTACCTCCATATTGTGCTCTATAATCACTACACTATCGCCCTGATCCACCAGCGCATTGATCGATTTCAAAAGTTTTTTGATATCGTTAAAATGCAGTCCGGTAGTGGGCTCATCAAAAATGAACAGGGTTTTTCCCTTGTTGGTATTCCCTTTGCCTAAAAAAGAAGCCAGTTTCACCCGCTGGGCCTCGCCTCCGGAAAGCGTATTGGAAGACTGCCCCAAACGTACATATCCCAGCCCCACATCCTGAAGGGGTTTCAGTTTTTCCGCCAGCTTTGGTTCATACTCACCGAAAAATTCAACGGCCTCGTCAATAGTCATATCGAGGATATCGGCAATGGTTTTCTCATGAAAAGTAACTTCAAGCAGTTCCTGCTTAAAGCGCTTGCCACCACAACTTTCACAGGTCAGATAAATATCAGCCATAAACTGCATTTCTATCTTTACATTACCTTCACCCTGACAAACTTCACAGCGGCCACCTTCCACATTAAAAGAAAAATGAGAAGGTTTATAGCCCCGGTTTCGGGCCAAAGGAACATCCGACATCAGCTGCCGTATAGTATCATAGGCTTTAATATACGTAACAGGGTTTGACCGTGATGATTTCCCGATCGGGTTCTGATCTACCATTTCAATGGCATCCAGCCTGTTAAGTGACCCTGACAATTCGGCAAATTTTCCGACATCATCACTATTGTCCCCTTTCGCCCTCATCAGAGCAGGATACAGAATTTTCCTGATCAGGGTCGATTTTCCTGAACCACTGACACCGGTGACCACAGTCAGAATTCCCAGTGGAATGGTCACATCAACATTTTTGAGGTTATTCTCGTAAGCACCTTTTAATCCGATATAATGAAGCGACCGCCTGCGAACAGCCGGAATCGGGATCGTATCTTTACCGGTCAGAAAGTTAATGGTATGCGATACATAAAGTGATGATTCCTGATCTGTTCCTGCATTAATATCATCCCAGTTTCCCTGGAAAACCACATTCCCGCCATTTCTTCCTGCTTCCGGGCCAATATCAATGATCTGGTCAGCAGCCAGCATTACTTCCTCCTCATGCTCTACTACAATTACGGTATTCCCGAGGTCGCGGAGCGAATATAACACCTCCACCAGTTTCTGCGTATCGCGCGGATGCAGCCCTATACTGGGTTCGTCAAGAATATACATAGACCCCACCAGTGCACTTCCCAGAGAGGTCGCCAGCTTGATCCGTTGAAATTCTCCTCCTGATAATGTACTCGTCAGACGGTTCAGTGTCAGGTACCCTAGTCCTACCTTCTCCATATATTCCAGACGATTCTCTATTTCAAGCAGAATACGTTTGGCGACCTGTCGCTGATGATCCGTAATTTCAAGTTGCTGAAAAAAGGTACTCACTTCAGAAACCGGCATCAGTACCAGGTCTGTAATGGACACCCTGTTTTCAGGTTTCACTCCTATTTTGACATAAGATGCATCTTTTCTCAGCCTTGATCCGCGGCATTCAGGACAAACCGTTCTTCCCCTGTACCGCGACAGCATAACACGGTATTGAATTTTATGGGTCTGCGACTCCAGATCGTTGAAAAAAGCATTCAGACCTCCGAAATACTCATTGCCGGTCCACAATAACTCCTGCTGTTCTTTTGTAAGATCCTTATAGGGGCGATGCACCGGAAAATCAAAACGAATACCATTGCGCAAAAGGGGTTGCAGCCATTCATTCATCTTTTCTGTACGCCACGGTGCCACAGCTCCTTCAAATACCGAAATCGATTTATCCGGAATCACCAGGTCCGGGTCAATACCCAGAATTTTACCAAAACCATCACATTTTTTACAGGCGCCGAAAGGGTTATTAAAACTAAACAGATTTACTCCAGGCTCTTCAAACTGTATTCCGTCAAGCTCAAAACGATCAGAAAACTTACGTACCTTCTGACCGGGCTCCTGAAACAGGCAAGTACCTTCACCTTCAAAAAATGCTGTTTGTACTGAATCGGACAAGCGGTATTGTGTATCTTCATCATCCAGATGAACCACCGCCCTGTCGATCAGGATATTAATATTTCCGGGAGGGTTTTGAAGAAACTTTTTGTCTGACAATACCTCTTCAATCCCTGTGGTCTCCTCTTTTATAACGATTCTTGTATATCCTTTCGATAAAAGAATATTTAACTCATCCGTCAGCGTCCTTCCTTCATGAACAATTAAAGGTGCCATAATCAGCACTTTTGCACCTTCACCAGCCTTCATGATTTCATCCACCACACCGGTTACCGTATCCTTTTTGACGATATCGCCCGAAACAGGGGAATAAGTCACTCCGATACGGGCAAAGAGCAGTTTCAGATAATCGTAAATTTCTGTGGTTGTCCCTACTGTAGACCTTGGATTTCTCGTATTGACCTTTTGCTCAATGGCAATAGCCGGTGATACTCCTTTGATATACTCTACTTCCGGTTTTTCCATACGCCCCAGAAATTGCCTGGCATAACTGCTCAGACTTTCCACATACATGCGTTGTCCTTCAGCAAAGAGGGTATCAAATGCCAGCGAAGATTTCCCGGACCCCGAAAGCCCCGTCACCACGATCAGTTTATTTCGCGGAATCGCAACATCAATATTTTTAAGATTATTAACCTTAGCTCCTTTGATTAAGATGAATTTTCTTGGATCCATCTCATCAAAAGAAGAAACCTGTTGAGGCTGTTCTTTATAGCTGATCATATATAAACGGCCGTATTAATCTGAATGCCGGCGCCATTCTTCACAAAACCCTAATCCTGTATAAACCCCGATTTCAGGAAATTAGTTTAAGTACCTGACTTTTCCGTCTTTCGAAATGCAAAATTAACATTCTTTCGCCAAAAGAAATGATACCCTGCCGAATTTCAGCGGATCGTCAGGTATTATCCGATAAAGGGAGTTATCTCCTTCCCCGGCTCACTTTCAGTCCCGGATTATGAATGAATAATGATGTTTAATGACCAAAATGCACTAATGAACTAATTACGATATTTTTTGAACGCTTTCCGTTATCATCTATTCCAGGATTATGTTCAATTTTGTAATGTGAATTACAGCCGTCAGCAGGTTCACAACCCGCTGACATTTAATTCATAATCTTTTACTGAATTGTATAACCAATTATCCAAAGAAAATATAATGAGCAATCAAGTGAGTACCTTGTTTGACAAAGTGTGGGATGCACACGTTGTCCGTAAAATACCCGATGGACCGGATGTATTTTTTATCGATCGTCATTTTATTCACGAAGTAACCAGCCCGGTTGCATTCTTAGGACTGAAGACAAGGGGTATCGGCGTGCTTTATCCTGAACGTACATTTGCTACTGCCGATCACAATACACCTACCATTAACCAGCATTTGCCGGTTGCCGATCCGCTGTCGGCCATCCAGTTAAAAGCGCTGGAAGAAAATGCCGCGAAATACGGCATTTCTCACTGGGGACTGGGTCATGCCCGCAATGGTATCGTGCACGTAGTTGGGCCCGAAAACGGTATTACCCTGCCGGGAATGACCATCGTTTGCGGCGACTCCCATACTTCAACACACGGTGCCTTCGGAGCCATCGCATTCGGTATCGGTACTTCAGAGGTTGAAATGGTACTTTCTTCACAATGTATCATGCAGCCCAAGCCTAAGAAAATGCGTGTAAATGTAAATGGCAGACTGGGTAAAGGCGTTACCCCTAAAGATGTTACCCTTTACATTATCTCAAAGCTGACAACAGCCGGTGCCACAGGCTATTTTGTAGAATATGCCGGTGAAGTCTTCGAAAACATGAGTATGGAAGGTCGCATGACCGTATGTAACATGAGTATCGAGATGGGCGCACGCGGTGGTATGATCGCTCCTGATGAAACTACTTTCGCTTACATTGAAGGCAGAGAACATGCTCCGAAAGGAGAAGCCTGGGACACAGCGCTTGCCTACTGGAAAACATTGAAAACAGACGAAGGCGCTGTTTTTGATAAAGAATACCATTTTGATGCGGCGGATATTGAGCCCATGATTACCTATGGTACCAACCCGGGTATGGGCCAGGGTATTTCAAAAAATATCCCGGTTGCTGAAGACGTGGAAGGCGGCAAGGCCTCTTACGACAAAGCACTTAACTATATGGGATTTGCTGAAAACGAATCCATGCTGGGTAAGAAGATTGATTACGTATTTATCGGAAGCTGTACCAACGGCCGGATCGAAGATTTCCGCGCTTTTGCCTCTGTTATCAAAGGCCGCAAAAAGGCGGATCATGTTACTGCCTGGATCGTACCTGGCTCACATATTGTGGAAAAACAGATCAGAGATGAGGGTATCTATGATATCCTGACGCAGGCGGGGTTTGAACTGCGTCAGCCCGGATGTTCGGCTTGTCTGGCCATGAACGACGATAAGATCCCTGCCGGCAAATATGCAGTAAGTACCTCCAACCGGAACTTTGAAGGACGGCAGGGACCTGGTGCACGCACACTCCTGGCGAGTCCTTTAGTGGCTGCGGCTGCGGCTGTCACCGGAGTGGTTACAGACCCGAGAGATCTGATCTAAGCTAATTTTTCACGATTTAAGCAATTTACCATGGCATACGATAAATTCACCATTTTAAAAAGTTCGGCAGTACCACTACCTATGGAAAATGTGGACACCGACCAGATCATCCCTGCCCGCTTTCTGAAAGCTACCGAAAGAAAAGGGTTTGGAGATAACCTGTTCAGAGACTGGCGTTATAACAATGACGACAGTCCGAAAACAGATTTCGTTCTGAACAATCCGATCTACTCAGGTAAAATTCTGGTAGGCGGTCATAACTTCGGCAGCGGCTCCAGCCGTGAGCACGCTGCCTGGGCAGTTTATGATTACGGTTTCCGTTGTGTTGTTTCCAGCTTCTTTGCCGATATCTTCAAAAATAATTCACTGAACGTAGGAATCCTGCCGGTGCAGATAAGCCCTGAGTTCCTGGATAAGATTTTTACAGCCATCGAAGCAGATCCTGATACAGAACTGGAAGTCAACCTTCCTGAGCAAACCATCACCCTCGTTGCTACAGGAGAACAGGAAAGCTTTGATATCAATGGTTATAAAAAACATAACCTGATGAACGGCTTTGATGATATTGATTATCTTCAGGCTATGAAAAGTGAAATAGAAGCTTTTGAGAAAGAAAGAATTTACTGAAAAAAAGCATCTGTGGTGCACGAACGGGGTAATTCCGTCCGTGCACCTTTTCTGCTTATAGCCTGATATTATGGCAAAAAGATATATCCAAATAATGGACACGACCCTGCGCGATGGAGAACAAACCAGCGGGGTCTCCTTCTCATCAACAGAAAAATTAACACTGGCGCAAATATTATTGCAGGAGGTTAAGGTTGACAGAATTGAAGTAGCCTCTGCACGCGTATCAGAGGGCGAATTTCTGGCGGTAAAAAAAATTACGGAATGGGCCGGAAAAAACGATCTGCTGGACCGGGTGGAAGTGCTGACTTTCGTCGATGGTGATGCTTCCGTCAACTGGATGCTGGAAGCTGGTGCCACTGTAATGAATCTTTTGACAAAAGGTTCAATGAACCACCTGACCTATCAGCTCAAAAAAACACCTGAACAACATTTCAGTGACATTGAAAAGGTCATTGAAATGGCTGCATCTAAGGGGATTACTGCTAATGTGTACCTGGAAGACTGGAGCAACGGAATGCGCAGCTCTCCGGAATATGTTTTCCGGTATCTGGACTTTATTACCCAGGTGCCGGTGAAGAAAATCCTGTTGCCGGATACCCTTGGCGTACTGACCCCTTTTGAAACCTACGATTTTATTAGTCAGATTATTACACGTTATCCTGACCATCATTTCGAATTTCACGGCCATAACGACTATGATCTGGGCGTAGGCAATGTAATGGAAGCGCTGAGGGCGGGCGTACACGGCCTCCACCTGACCGTTAACGGAATGGGAGAAAGAGCTGGAAATGCACCGCTGGCCAGCACCATTGCGGTGATGAATGACTTCATGCCAGATGTCGAAACTTCCGTAGTGGAATCATCCCTGTATTCTATCAGCAAGCTGGTGGAGACGTTTTCGGGTATCAGGATACCTTCCAATAAACCGGTTGTCGGAGAAAATGTATTTACCCAGACAGCAGGTATTCATGCCGATGGCGACAAGAAGAATAATCTCTATTTCAGCAAGCTGATGCCGGAGCGGTTTGGCCGTCAGCGGCTATATGCGCTCGGAAAAACCTCCGGGAAAGCCAATATTGAAAATAACCTGAAGGAGCTCGGTATTACCCTTTCTGATGAGGATCTGAAAATGGTGACCCAAAGGATCATTGAACTGGGCGACAGGAAGGAAGTGGTTACGCAGGAGGACCTTCCTTATATTATTTCGGATGTGCTGGACAGCCATTCGTTTGAGGAGAAGGTTGAAATCGTCAATTATGTACTCACTCATGCAAGAAACCTGAAACCTTCAGCCACCGTGCAGATCAGGTTTGAAAACGTCATTATTGAAGAAAGCGCGCAGGGTGACGGGCAGTACGATGCTTTTATGAACGCTCTCAAGAAAGTATACAGCAAGCACAACACCAAGCTACCTCTGCTGACAGATTATGCCGTGAGGATCCCGCCCGGCGGAAATACCGATGCCTTGTGCGAAACCATCATTACATGGGCAATCAATGGAAGAGAGGTCAAAACACGCGGACTTGATTCTGACCAGACAGTATCGGCCATCAAAGCCACACAAAAAATGCTGAACCTTATTCATAGTGAGCTGAATGTTTAAGCAGGACTGAAGCCATTAAAAATAAACCGAATAACTAATTCTGATCAAATAACTTAGTAAAAGTATTCAATAATGAAAAAACACATTTTAGTAGTGCCGGGCGATGGTATCGGGCAGGAGGTTACTGCAGTGGGCAAAAAAGTACTTGAGAAAATTGCCTCAAAATTCGGACATGAATTTACGTATGATGAAGCGCTGATCGGCCACGTGGCTATCGAAGCCACCGGTAATCCGCTTCCTGAAGAAACCCTTGAAAAAATGCGGGCCTCGGATGCCGTACTTTTCGGTGCAGTCGGCCATCCCAAATATGACAATGACCCCACTGCCAAAGTGCGTCCTGAGCAAGGTCTGCTGAAAATGCGTAAGGAACTGGGGCTTTATGCCAACCTGCGTCCTATTAAATTATTTGATGAATTACTGGAATCATCTTCTATCAAACCGGAAATCCTGAGAGGATCGGATATTCTTTTCTTCCGCGAACTGACCGGCGATATTTATTTCGGAGAAAAAGGACGCAAAGACAATGGCGATACCGCTTATGACATTGCCTCCTACAGCCGTTATGAAGTAGAAAGAATTGCCAGAAAAGCATTTGAAGCGGCACGCACCCGCAGCAAAAAACTGTGTTCAGTAGATAAAGCCAACGTACTGGAAAGCAGCCGCCTCTGGAGAGAAGTGGTACAGGCCATTGCCCCTGAATACCCTGACGTAGAAGTGGAATACCAGTTTGTGGATGCTGCAGCCATGTTGCTGATCAAAGATCCCCGCCGTTTTGATGTGGTGGTAACCGGTAATCTTTTCGGAGATATCCTTACTGACGAAGCCAGTCAGATCGCCGGTTCAATGGGTATGCTGGCCTCTGCTTCAGTGGGTGACAGCACCGGTGTTTATGAGCCTATTCATGGTTCTGCCCATGATATTACCGGAAAAGGCATTGCCAATCCGTTAGCTTCTGTGTTATCAGCCGCGTTGCTGCTGGATATTTCGTTCGGCCTGAAAGACGAATCCAACGCTATTATCGCTGCAGTAGACCAGTTACTGAAAGATGGCTACCGCACCCGTGATATCGCTGATGCCAATACACCAGCCGACAAAATCCTGAATACCGAAGCAGCCGGAGAAGAATTGCTGAAGAGACTTTAGGATCAGACGATAAAAAGTAAAAGTTCAGGGCCCGGCTCTGAACTTTTTTTATGCCTGTTCAGATCCTCTATACAGAAATGAGTTCAGAATGAAAATGCCTGGCACTTCTCAGACAATGCCAATAATATTTATTGGAAGTAAAAAACAGCTTCTATCAGTTTACCTGATCTTTGGCCTTATTTAAACCTTATCTTTCTTATATTGAGATAGTAAGGTTCGGAACCTGCAGGTAATGGCAACTCGTCCCCGTCATATCGGTAGTAATCACCATTAAAAATAACTTTCTGATACTCTAATTTTAATTCATCAGGTACTTCACACAAAATACCGATTTCAACAGCATCATAAGATCCGGGGATATGATAGGAAATCTGTGCCATCTGGTAGTCCTCATTATAATGCAGAATACCTTCCCGTTCTTTGGCAGAATGTAATTTTTCACCTTTTAAACAAGCTGTGCTTAATTTTAAATCAGGCTCGTTTTTGTTACTGCAGCCTCCCCAGATAATGCCTGAGAGTGCGATGGCAAATACAGCTATTTTCATAATACAGTCCGTTTAGTAAAAACCGTGTCGATCTGTTTAGAAGAGTCCATATATGCCCAAAAGGTTGCAACGCTGGTCAGCTTATCCGGAACAGCACCATGTATACATCTTTGAATATTGTATGTAAACCCGCAGGCGCCTGCCTTAATCTACAACTGCCGAACTACAGATATACGTTGGGATGATCCCCGTACTTCTGATCCGCACTTCCGCGTTTTCGGGCTGGGTGTTGCCCGTCAGCACCAGTACCGTATCCAGGCCAAACTTATTTCCGCCCAGAATATCGGTATTAAGCGTATCTCCTACCATCAGAATCTCGTGCTTCTGAGCCTGGCAGAAATTGTTGATATGTTCATGAGCAAAAATAAACATCTGGGCATCAGGCTTTCCGAAACGGAGGAAGTATTTACCCACAATATTTTCCACCATTTTGGCCACCGCCCCTATCGCAATCGCCACTTCGCCTTTTGAGACCGGATAGGTATGGTCTGTATTCGCGACAATGACAGGAATGTTTCGCTTGCGGAGTAAATTTACGGTTTTGGTGAGATCCGTATTCCAGTCAAATCCCTCATCATCCATGAATACCAATGCACCGATTTCATCAGCATGCAGCAGATTCAGGTCGCGGATAGACACCGTCTGCATACCGAGCTGTTCCAGATAGTGTGCCGACGCCTGCGTGCCCAGGTAGGCGATCGTGCCGCTGGTGACTTTGTGTTCAAGATAATCCCTGGCCAGCATCCCCGACGAAATAATAGAAGAAGGGGCGATTCCCAACCCTAACCGGATAAACGCATCGGCCAGTTGTTCAGGGCTACGGGAAGCGTCGTTGGTCAGCACATAAAAATCTTTACCGGTTTCCTTCAGATAGGCAAAGGTTTTCTCAATGCCCGGAATCAGCGTATTATGGGTCTTGAGTACGCCAAATGAATCAAAGAAAATAACTTTATACTTATCAATAACGTCTTTAAAGGTGTCTAATTCCATGGTGTTGTAAGTCAGTATAGTATCAGATAGATGGTGTCAAAATTTGAGTGCTTTCAGTATTTTATCCGCATCGAACACCTTCTCCAGCTCCGGAAGATAGATAGAAAATGCCTCACTCTGCAATTTAGAGGCATACGTCCGGTGGAAAAAATATTTGCCGTATTTTATTACATAATTCAGAATAAAAAACCGGTAAGCTTCTTTCATGAAA
Source organism: Telluribacter sp. (assembly GCA_040391535.1). Classification (GTDB taxonomy): domain Bacteria; phylum Bacteroidota; class Bacteroidia; order Cytophagales; family Spirosomataceae; genus JBEBXQ01. The sequence goes on from JBEBXQ010000029.1 coordinate 31,672, forward strand.
CGGATTTCGTTTTCGGTCAGCGGATAAACTTCATGATAAGCCTTCAGAAAAATGATAAAACGGTCTTCCATCATCGTATCAGCCAGGTACTGAAATACCGTGCGGTCGCCTGCATCAGACGACACCCGGCTGAAGAAGTAAAAATCCATCACCCGGGATGACATTCTGAACCAGTCGTAATCCCAGCGGGAATACAGTTGCAGCTTTTCATTCACAGAAAAATTACCGATGTTCCAGTCCACAAAAACAGGAATGACATCAAAGCTTCCCGCGTTGAGCCGTGTATAGTTATTAAGGAAAAGATCACACTGTTCTTTCAGGAAATCGATGTGCATGCGGTAATCAAACTGTCCGGCATCGGTTTTAAGAATCTCCTGCAAATGAGTAATATCCACTTTCAGGGTTTTGGACGATTTGGGTAATACTTTACTTACCCTGTAGCACGACTTATGAAAGCGGGCGATTTCAGCACCCATTTTTGCGATCTGTTCTTCATTCAAACGGCGTGGCAGCCGGTTAAACGAACGGATCGGGCTGTAAAAAACAACCCAGGTATCTACAAATTCCTTTTGATAACGATAGGTAAAAACCTGATTATTTTTTACCAGTGATTTTGAAAGCAGGTTTTCGAAAGGATACAGCAGGTTATTGGCCAGGGCGTGTATAATCCTGTGATCTTCCTTGAAATGTTCGTATTTGCCAAAGTACGATAACTTCGCTATGACCATCTCATCCGTATCCAGCATCACCCGGAAAACGTGATTCGTGGACACTTTAGCGCTGATATCTTCTATAGAAAGGATTGAACGGGAAGCATCGTAGTGGGCCCATGCTTCCCTGATGATGTCCGGATAATTGATAATTCGCATATATAATCAGAATACTAATTCATTTCCATAATGTCAAAAGTATTCTTTCCTCCGAAATAAAAAAAGCCCTGTGGCAGCAGTTACCTGTTTGTAACCAAAGATTTTAAACGGGCTTTCAGTTCTTTGCGGGCCAGGTGGATCCTGTTTTTTACGGTGCCGAGCGGGATATTCAGCTTTTCGGCTATTTCGTGGTATTTATACCCATCAAAATACATCATAAACGGTTCCTTGCATGCTTTGTCGAGACGATTGATTTCAGCATAAATATCACGGGTAACAAACTCTGAAACAGCATAATTTTCAGAAGCCTGTTCATACAGATTAATATAAACCAGGTTATCCGATGTATCCACAAAAGTATTGCGCCTGATCATCCGCTGATAATTGGTTATAAAAGTGTTCTTCATGATGGTATACATCCATGCTTTCAGATTCGTGCCTTCATGAAACTTCTCTTTATTGACAAAAGCTTTTAATAGTGTATCCTGCAAAAGGTCATTAGCATCATCTGCGTCGTGGGTAAGACGAAGTGCAAAAGGACGAAGCCATTGGGCAAGTTTTGAAATGTGACAATTGAATTCAAGAGTAGTCATACATGGTTCTGTTAAGGCGATGAATATGTATTCCGTATACGTCAAAAAAACATACCGATCCGATTATTTGTTCATATTTTGCATTTAATTGAGATTTTTGAGTAAATATTTCTCAAATTGCAAATCTGGCGTGGTAGAAAATCCACACACACCATATTCTGATATTTTTTACCTTTGTCCGTTCACTTAGTATCATTCGTCCCGTCAAAATGTTTTTTCAAAGATTACTGATCCTATTCATTGCAGGTATTTCCCTCTCCGGTTGTATTTACTTTTCTGACCATGCACCCGATGTAAGCCATGTTAAAGTAAAGTTAAGTCTTAAAAAGCTTGAAAATGAACTTTTTGCCTGTCAGTCTAAAAATGAAATCCGGGACTTCCTTGAGGAACATGCTTATCTGAAAAAATATTATTTTTCTGAACTTGCGGGCAATGACTCCTTACTTACTGAGGCATTATTCAACAATGTTACCAATGAATCCCTGCGCGAATTCAGGAAACAGCTTGAAACCGAGCTGACTTCAGAGGAATTCAATCTTGAAAAGCAACTTAAAGGTGCCTTTCAACGCATTAAATATTATTTCCCTGATTTTCAGGAACCCAAAGTCAAAACCATTGTTACGGGATTCCTGGGAAATGATCTCTATATATCCGATACTCTTATTATTATAGGAATAGATTATTTCGGCGGCCCCAACGTTGCTTACCGCCCCAATGTTTACGATTACCAGCTTGCACGCTACCAGAAGGAGAATATTGTTCCGGCCATTCTGTTTTATATAGCCGATCGGTACAACACTTCCAATCCGCAGGATAAAACACTGCTGAATGATATGATCGGATATGGTAAATCTTTTGAGTTTGTCAAATATATGGCTCCTTATACACCTGACAGCCTCATTATCGGATATTCGCAGGAAACCATGAACAAATGCTATTATGCACAAACGGATATCTGGGGATATATTGTGAGTAATAAACTACTGTATCAGACCAGTGAATTTCAGAAACAGAAATATATAGGAGAACGCCCGTTTACACTTGAAATGGGTCCGGAAGTTCCGGGGGGCATCGGCCGGTGGGTAGGCTGGCGGATTGTCAGCAGGTACATGGATAAAAATTCGGACATGTCATTACCCGAGCTGATGCGTTTTGCAAATAGTCAGAAACTGCTCGAGAAATCGGGATATAAAGGACAGATTGAAGACTGAAAAGTCTTATTAACATGGCAGACAACAACGAAACCTCGCACTGGAATTCTCCCTTTACAGTACGAAAAATAAAATGGGATGGCCTGAAAAATACGCTTCAGATTTATAAGTATACCGCTCCTTACCGGGGTACTTTTCTGCTGGGCTTTATTTGTCTTATTGTTTCTACCGGCACTTCCCTGCTATTTCCCAAAATGGTAGGCTATGTGATAGAGGTCATAGAAGGTAAATCCGGATTTACTATTAATCAGATCGTCCTGGCACTGTTTGGGATTCTGATCGTACAATCCGTTTTTTCATTTTTCAGAATATATCTTTTTGCCAAAGTAAGTGAAGGGGCTATGGCAGATGTCAGAAATGATGTCTACCGGAAAATGATAACATTACCGCTTCCCTATCTGGAAGACCGCCGCGTTGGTGAACTTACCAGCCGGATCACCTCCGACGTTTCACAGCTGCAGAGTGTACTGTCTTCTACACTGGCCGAATTTTTCAGGCAAATTGCTACGCTGGTGATCGGGATGATTTTTATCTGGATGACCTCATGGAAGTTATCACTGTTTATGGTAGCCACTTTTCCGGTACTGGTTATTGCCGCAACATTTTTCGGCCGGTTTATCCGCAGGCTTTCCCGAAAGGCGCAGGATGAACTGGCTATCGCGAATACCGTAGTAGAAGAAACCCTGCAATCAGTACAGGTTGTAAAGGCTTTTACCAACGAAAAACTGGAAATAAACAGATATAATACGGCCATCGCAAACGTATTGAGCAATTCCATGAAAGCTGCGGTTTACCGTGCAGGATTTGTTGCTTTTGTTACCATTGCCCTTTTTGGTGGCATTGTGGGGATTATCTGGTATGGTGCCCATCTGGTACAGACCGGCGAAATGAGCATTGCCGATCTGTTTACTTTTACTTTGTATACAGCGTTTATCGGCGGTGCAATGGGAGGTATGGGCGATGTGTATGCGCAGATCAACAGAGCGATAGGAGCATCGGAACGCTTGCTTGAAATTATGGCAGAACCTTCGGAAATTAACCTGACAACATCGGAAGAAGAAAAGACCTCTGTGACTCACCAACCTGAAAAATCATCTATCACCTATCGTCAGGTTCATTTTTCATATCCCTCCCGGGTAGATATCCCGGTACTGAAGAATCTGAATTTCCATATAGCTCCCGGTGAAAAAATAGCGCTGGTAGGGCAAAGCGGTGCCGGGAAATCTACGATTGTACAGTTACTGATGCGGTATTACGAACCGCAATCCGGAGAAATAATTCTGGATGGCAAACCTATTCAGGACTATAACCTGCATGCTTTGCGTCAGTACATTGCCATTGTCCCACAGGAGGTTATTCTTTTTGGCGGAACCATCTATGATAATATTGCCTATGGCAGGCCTGATGCGACCCGTGAAGAAATTGTGATGGCGGCGCAGAAGGCCAATGCTTTGCAGTTTATCAATTCTTTTCCTGAACAATTTGAAACTATTGTCGGAGAAAGAGGTATCAAACTTTCCGGCGGGCAACGTCAGCGGATAGCCATTGCCCGTGCTGTGCTTAAAAATCCGAGGATTCTGATCCTGGATGAAGCCACCAGTTCACTCGATACCGAATCAGAAAAACTGGTGCAGGAAGCTCTTGACGATCTGATGAAAGATCGCACCACCATTGTCATTGCTCACCGCCTTTCGACCATTCGTAAAGTAGATTGCATATATGTCATCAAAAACGGACAAATTGCAGAAGCCGGGCAGCACCTTGAATTGATGAAAAATCCGGACGGAGTGTATGCAGGGCTTGTTAAATTACAACATGAAGGGATCTTGTCCTGATTTCAGGACCTGCCCACCGTTCAGAACACGTATGAATTTACCGGAAAGCGCATTTAAAGAAGCTGTCAGTAATGCAGCCAGAGAAGAAACCCTTGCAGGACAAAAATTTAACCGGCTGGCACTCGCACGTCTGATTCTCTTTGTGGCTGCTTTGGTTTTGGGCTGGCTTGGTATTCAGTATGTTTCATCTTACTTTATCGGTGCCTTACTGGCCTTTGTTGTTTTCCTGATGTTGATGCGCCGGCAACAGCAGCATAAGCGACAACGTGATTTCCACAAAAACATTCAGCTGGTGAATCAGGATGAGCTGAACCGCCTGCAAATGAAATTTACAGGAGAAAATACCGGACAACAGTATAGTGACAATAACCATCCCTATTTATCCGATCTGGATATAATGGGGAAGCATTCTGTTTTTAATCTTTTAAACCGCACACAAACGGCAACCGGAAGTCATCGCCTTGCCCAATGGTTAAGTAAACCGGCCGATATCGGGGTCATACTGGAAAGACAGGCGGCGAGTGAAGAATTCAGCCGTGAAATGGCATGGCGGCAATCCTGGCAGGCTACGGCTATGTTATATAAAGATGCCACACAACAAATTGACGCGTTGAAGGAATGGGCAGCGAAACCACTGGACCCGTCACTGTCTGCCATTCTGAAGTACCGATGGTGGAGTGTAGCCGCACTGCTGCTGATTGCAGGATGGATAGCCGGTTTCGTTCCGTTCTGGATAGTACTGCTCAACATAGCGGCTCAGTCCATATTCCTGAAACGGTTTAACCAGACAGTACAGGAAATCACCGACCAGACCTACAAACTAGGGAACACGATTCAGGCCTATTCTGCTTTGTTCGGATGTGCTGAAAACGCTCCTTTCGAAAGTAAATGGTGGAAACAATTGCCCGATATTTCAGACAAACGGATTTCACACGCTTTAGGCAGCCTTGCTTCTCAGTTCTCATTGCTTGATTTCAGGATGAATCCCTATTTCCTCATTTGTATAGGGTTACCTACCCTATGGGATTTGCATTGCCTGGCGCGGCTTGAAAAATGGAAGCAAACCCATGGCTCCGGACTGGATAACTGGCTCAATACCTTATCTGAAATAGAAGCGATGAACAGCCTGGCGGGATTCCGGTTCGCAAACCCTGAATATACACTTCCTGAACCAGTGTGGAATGAAGGCATACAGATAGAGGCCCTGTCCTGCGGCCACCCTCTGATACCGGCCCATCAACGTGTGGTTAATCATTTTTCAATGCAGGGTATGGGACAAACCTGCCTGATAACCGGCTCTAACATGTCCGGAAAAAGTACGTTTTTACGCACAATAGGCGTGAACCTTGTGCTGGCACAAACCGGAGCAATGGTATGCGCTCAGCGTTTTATATTCAGTCCGGCGCTGGTATTTACCAGTATGCGCACACAGGATTCGCTGGAAGAGAATACCTCATCCTTTTATGCAGAACTCAAACGGCTGAAACAACTGATCGAGCTGGCAGGACAGGCAAAGGGCATTCCGGTATTTTATTTACTGGATGAAATCCTGAAAGGAACCAACTCAGCAGACCGCCATCTGGGTGCTCAGGCACTTATCCGTCAGCTTCATCCTCTTGAGGCAAGTGGTATGGTTTCTACGCACGACATTGAATTGGGAGAGTGGGGTACATCGATTCCTTATGTAACCAATTATCATTTCAGCTCAGATGTAGCTGAAGGCAGGCTGTTATTTGATTATACGATAAAACCGGGTATTTGCCAGAGCTTCAATGCCTCAGAACTGATGCGTATGATGGGCATAAAAATGGATGACAAAAAGTAGGATAATTCATTTTTTTCTTACATTTGAACCATTAACCGCGGAAGTAGCTCAGTTGGTAGAGCGGCAGCTTCCCAAGCTGCAGGTCGCGGGTTCGAGACCCGTCTTCCGCTC
>JBEBXQ010000030.1:0-37844 GCA_040391535.1 Telluribacter sp.
GTTGTGTCAAATATCAGTAATCCAAGGAATGAAAGCAAATCGAGGGTGTAAATAACTGTACTAGCTATTACTTGACCTGACAGAGCGAATTATTTTTTTTACAACAACAATCTGATTATAAAATATTTATATTTAAAAACAGTTAGTGTTTTGCAAACCGGAATTACTCCTCCACCTTAAAAATATATACCTGCCGCGTTCCGTTAAAAACCGAATTAATGCCCAGAAGATTGCCTTTGGCACTCCACCTGGGGTGAAGATCGCAGCGTGTCCATCCCTTTTCGCCCCGGTATTCTTCCGAATGGAAAAACCTCCCGAGCGGGAGCACCGCCTCTGATTTCATATCCATTAAGTACAGACGCTGTTCCCGTGAGCCACCGGAAGGATATGAATCAGTAATCATCCACTTTCCATTCGGAGAAAAAGTCCCGTGCCCGTCATAATCAAGCAAACCATTACCCAGCCGTTTATAATCATCTTTCCCGACAGTAAAAAGCACATGCGCAAATTGCTTTCCGTCATACATTGCCGTCACCATCAGCTCGCCGCCATTCAGCCAGTCATAATGAGAACCACCCCAGTTGTCAGGAAAAGCCCTTTTAATTCCCGATCCATCTCTGTTTACAATCATTGTGGTGGTATTCCATTCCGGAAATCCTCTGGCCAGCCAGGAAAGTTTAGATCCGTCGCGGCTGTATACTACATGGGCAAAATATTCGATAGAGCCCTCCTTTAGTTTGGGCACAAAGTTTTCTATGTCTTTAATCGACACCAGTAATTTAGATTTGCCCGTTTCAAGGTCTATATGAAAAATGCCATCGTTTTCAGGAAACTGTACACTGGTTTGTGCATCCTGCCCGTCACCTCCGTAGCCATAGTCGGTTCTGGTAGCCCGTAAACGTGAAAAGTTCATTCCCACGGCTTCTTTCCCATTCGGCGAAACGGCACTAACCGGCCGGTCAATCACTCTTATTTCCTTTTTGGTATGAACATTTAATATCACCGACACAAATTTCCCATTCCGGTAATCATTGAAAATAATCAGGGAATCAGGGGACGAACCCAACCAGTGCGCCATGCATCCTTCCTGGAAATTCCAGGCGCGCGTTTGCGTAAGCGGTATGAATTTTTTCGTATTCAGATCGACAAGCCCCAGCGTTGCAGCATCTTTTTCATCAGGTAATTTATAGCGTAAATCCGTCTGCAGCACAGTCACATATTGCTGAGACCGGCTGAAAGAGTTGATGCCGTAATAACTCGCAAAAAAATGCTCCATTGGGCCCTCTGTAATCTGAATCGGCCCCGATATTTTCGGAAAAATGACTGTGTTTGTTTGAGCATTGTTTGCTCCCTGGCCATAAGAGCAAATATTCTGACAGATAACCAAAAGGATAATGAGTAGCAGACGTTTCATTTTCTTTCTATTTAACTATTTCTAAAATTTTCAGAATAACTCCATTGATAAAAAAAACAATATAATTTCCTGTGCTGACGGTATTTATGGAATAAGCCGTTGCTTTTCTGATATTACTCCTGCTTTATGCACAAATTTCATGACGCTGGCATTCTGGAACCTACCGAAAATATGCAGAGCAGTTAATTGATTAGCGAAGACGACCGGATAAATTCATAGCCCTATCCGGAATGAGGTATAAATTTGACCTTACACCATTTTTCTCCCACCCGCCCCGTATCTGGAATTATTTTAAATAAAAATTGCTTTGGATTGTATTAGGGAGTAACTTTGTAACAGTACATTGAAAAATTAAAATAGCTGAATTGCACCGTATCATGTCTTCTTCTGTGAATTGTTCTTCTTGTAATGAGTTTGTGAGTGAGGTTGAGTTGTATAAAAATGCAAAAGGAGTCGTTTCCCAGTGTGACCGGAGTAATCGTATAAATTTAAACTTTCTGAATCTGAAAGCGCAGTTCAGAATTCAGGATTTTCTGAAATTCCGCAGAGACGTAAATAAAATTGACATCAGAAGTAAATTACTGGACATTTCTGATGAGTGTGATTACGAACTTATTCAAACCCCCCAATATAATATTTCCGAGCGCCTGACGCTTTGCGATCTGATTCAGCTCAGAGACCTTGTTAATGGTGCACAATTTGCCCTGGATCTCAATTCTTTGCTGCATCAGATCCTTTACAGTGAGCCGGATATGGCCTGACCTGTATTTAGATCATTTCCAGTTAAACTGCTCATTATTAGATCAATTCCAAATATTTCCTATTTCATGGCAAAGTGAACCATAATCGGTGTTATGCGTTATATCTTTGTAACACATTTAAACCGAAATTAAAACTAAATTATACCATGAAGGATTTATTGAGACAACGGACATCACTTAAAGAAGAAATAGAAATTCTCCTTAACAATCAGGTAAAAATGGAAGCTGAAGCCTCTGCCAAATATCTGGCAATGGCCTCATGGTGCGACCAGAATGGCTACAAACACAGTGCCGGCTATTTCCTGAAGCAATCCAACGAGGAGCGCGATCATATGCTTAAAATCTTCAACTATATCCTTACTGTTGGCGGTGCGGCAGTATCACCTGAAATAGGAGCTGTTGAACATGATTATTCTTCTTTCAGAAGTGTTTTTGAAACTGCCCTGAACAGTGAAATCAGTGTAACGAAATCAATCAACCGTATTGTAACAGCCAGCCGTAATGTAGAAGATTACGCTACTGAAAATTTCATACAGTGGTTTGTGAATGAGCAGATTGAAGAAGAAGACAATGCCCGTCGTGCCCTTGAACTGTTCGATGTTATCGGTGAAGAAGGTACCGGACGTTACCAGATTGATAAGGCGGTAGCCAAGCTGAATTCAGCAGAAGAAGCCTGATTGATTCAGTGCTCATAAGCAAAAAGACCGGTTCGTACGAACCGGTCTTTTTGCTTATGAGCAGCTTAGCTTACCGTTGAAAGGTAAGCCTTTCCCCTTTTTTCTCCTCATGAAATATGCCTTGCTCATAGGCAAGGTGGCCCGAGACCAGTGTGTGGGTGATGCGGCTGTCAAATACTTCACCTTCAAGCGGAGACCAGCCGCATTTGTACAGAATATCACGGTTGTTTACCGAAGTTTGCTGCTCTAAATCTACCAGTGTCAGATCTGCCCAGTAACCTTCCCTGATATAGCCCCTCCTGCTGATCTGAAAACAATCAGCAACGGCATGGCTCATTTTATCAACAATCCTTTCCAATGAAATTTTCCCCTGTTTATAAAACTGAAGCATCATAGGCAGAGAATGCTGGAGCAATGGCAATCCTGAAGGAGCCTGCCAGTAATGCTGTTGTTTTTCATCCCACGTATGTGGTGCATGATCCGTCGCAATGACATCGATCCGGTCATCCAGCAGGGCTTTCAGTATCTGCGCCTTATGGTGTTCATTTTTAATTGCCGGATTACACTTGATCTGATTCCCCAGCCTGTTGTAATCATTTTCATCAAACCACAGATGATGTACACAGGCTTCAGAGGTAATGCGTTTTTCAACTCCGCTTTCGAGTAAAATTTTCCCGTTTTTCCTTATTCCCTTTTCAAAAAGATGAGTTTCGTTTCCTGTTGAAATATGCAGAATATGTAATCGGGCACCCGTTCTTTTAGCCAGCCCCACAGCATACGAAGAGGATTGGTAGCAGGCATCTTCGTTCCGGATGAGGGCATGTATATTATAGGGAACATTTTCACCATACTGTTCCCTGAATCGGGTCATCCGTGATCTGACGGTAGCCTCATCTTCACAATGTACGGCAATCAGACACGGTGCATTGGAAAACAATTTACCTAATACATCCGGTGCATCAACCAGCATATTTCCGGTAGAAGACCCCATGAAAATCTTAATTCCGCAGATTTGTGACGGATCGGTTTTCATGACCTCTTCATAATTGTCATTGGAAGCGCCCATATAAAAAGAGTAATTTGCCAGGGAAGTCTGTGCCGCAATCCGGTATTTGTCCTCCAGCAATTCCTGTGTCAGCGCATTGGGAACGGTATTGGGCATTTCCATAAAAGAGGTCACTCCGCCTGCCACACCCGCCCGTGCTTCACTTCCGATATCCGCTTTATGCGTCAGTCCGGGTTCCCTGAAATGCACCTGATCATCAATAACACCAGGCAAAGCATACTGTCCTGATGCGTCAATCACCTTATCAGCCGGTATATGCTGTAAATCTGCGTCTATTCTGCTGATCAGTCCGTCTTCCGTTAAAATATCCTTTTCTACTATAACACCTTCATTTACTACAGTAGCATTGAGAATCAGAATCTTCAATTTTATTTCTGTTTAATTATGGTTATCCTTCAAATCATTTTCATCTTTTTCAATATCGGAAGCCTCATCGGCATCAGAGGCTACCAGCACCGGCTCATCCGCTTCAGGTTCTTTCTCCCGGAACAACGCCGCTGCCATCACATCATCCAATGTCACATTATAGAATTCCTTATGAACATTAAATGGTTCACCCACCTCCTTACATTTAACATAACTACCGTCTTCCTGTAATTCATAGGCATTCTGATTATCCCGGAGATTATAATCAAGGATGTTGATCGCTTCCTGCTTTACCCGGGGATCCACAAACATAAATAATGATTCAATCCGTCGGTCAAAGCTTCTGACCATTACGTCTGCGCTGCCTCCATAAACCATGGGGTCTCCGTTGTTATGAAAATAAAACAACCGGGAATGCTCCAGATAGTCACCCACGATGGACCTTACCGTAATATTTTCGCTGAGTCCTTCCCTTCCCGGTCTCAGACAGCAGATCCCTCTTACAATCAGTTTTATTTTTACGCCTGCCTGCGATGCTTTATACAACTCATAAATAATTTCCTTATCTTCCAGTGAGTTAATTTTTATACAAATACCACTTTGCAGTCCGTTTTGCGCATTTTCTGCTTCTCTGTTAATCAATCCGATCAGCTCATTCCGCATTTGCCGCGGCGCCGTAATCAGATTATGGTATTGTGAAGGCTGTGAATGGCCTGTGATAGCATTAAAAAACTCTGAAATATCATACGTATATTCCTCATTAGCAGTAAGCAGGCCAATATCCGTATAAAGGCGTGCTGTATCTTCGTTATAATTGCCACTGGACAGGTGCGCATACCGGACTACTTTATCTCCTTCTTTCCTGACAATCAGCAATAACTTAGTATGGGTTTTCAGCAAACCGATACCGTGAATGACGAAGCAACCCGCTTTCTGAAGTTTCTGAGCTTCCTTAATATTGTTTTCTTCATCAAACCGGGCTTTTACTTCAAACAGCACCGAAACGTGTTTCCCGTTTTCTGCGGCATGTAACAAGGCCTCCGTCACTCGGGATTTCTTGGCAACCCTGTAAATTGTGAGCTTAATAGAAAGTACCTGCGGGTCTTCTGCGGCCTGTTCCAGCAAATGAAGAACCGGTTCAAAACTGTTATAAGGGTGATGAAGGAAAATATCCTGTTCTTTGATCGCATCAAAAATATTCACCGCACGGTCTCTGCCATAATCAAGTGGCATCACTGCTGAATGTACAGGCGGGAGCAATTCCTGAAATTCTGATTCTTTGACGATCTGCCACAAAGCCGTATAATCCATCAGTCCGTCTGCCTCAAAAGTATTGTATCCGTCCAATTCGAGTCTCTTCTGCAGGAGCTTAAGCAATTCAGTATTAAACCCGGATTCGATCTCTAACTTTACAACTCTGCCCAGCCGCCTGCCTTTGATTTTCTGCTTGATTTCATCAATAAAGTCTTCTTCAGAATCATCGATCTCATCAAGCGAGAAATCACCGTTACGGATTATTCTGAATAAATTGGTCGACAGGATTTCAACATTTCTGTACAATTTCTTAACATATTTCTTCACAATTTCCTCCAATGGAAGAAACAAAATGGTATCGGCACGATGCACCTGATAAAACCGGGGCAGATTGGAAGGCAACTGTACAAAAGACAGTTTTTTTTCATCACTGCCTGTTTCCCCTTCGGCTTGTGTAACGACTCCAAGAATGAGCACTTTGGCATTCAGTACCGGAAAAACGTGGGTATAGTCATAGAGCATGGGCGTCAGCATGGGATAAACCGTCTTTTCAAAATAATCGGCCACCTCATGCTCTTCGTTGCCCAGCAGATCCGTGCATTTGATCATATCGAACCCGAAACTTTTAAATTTCGGCAAGAGCTGACCCTTATAGCAACTATTCTGCGCTTTATTGAATTGCTGTGCCTCATGGAACAACGTTTTCCTGAAAGGGATCTCCCGAAGACCGGAATAATCGATCCGCTCTTTATTAAAATCCAGATAATTATAGAGGCTGCCTATCCTGATGGAGAAAAACTCATCTGAGTTTGACGCCGTAATGGCCAGAAATTTCAGGCGGTCGAATAAATTTCTTTCCTCATCATATGCCTGGTCAAGTACGCGTTCATTAAATTTCAGCCAGCTCAGATCCCTGCTGATCAGATCACTCTGACCGATCTGAGTCGTAACTTTCTCAGAGTACACTGTTGTGTCAGGCTTCTTTACCTGCTCTGATTTTGCCGCTGAAAAAAAAGAGGTCATTACCTTTGAAAAAAAACCTTTTCCCGAATTATTTTCCTGTGACTCCAAAGACATCTTATAAAAACCGTTATTCTAAAAACTACTCTAAAATACAAAAAAAACGGATGACTGTGTGAGAATACAGCCATCCGGATATTAAGAATTTATTACCAATCAGTGATGTCAGATATCTATTCTTGCATATTTGGCATTCTGTTCAATAAAATCTCTCCGTGGGGCTACTTCATCGCCCATCAACATTGAAAACAAGTGATCGGCTTCGGCTGCAGATTCAATGGTTACCTGCTTCAGACTCCTGTTTTCAGGATTCATCGTGGTTTGCCATAACTGTTCTGCGTTCATTTCTCCCAAACCTTTATAACGCTGAATGTTCACTGATTCATCTTTTCCTCCGCCAATTTCTCTTACAGCTTCCTCTCTTTGTTGTTCTGTCCAGCAGTAGCGCTCTTCCCGTCCCTTTTTCACAAGGTACAACGGAGGCAGCGCAATATAAATGTATCCTTTATCGATAAGCTCCTTCATATAACGGAAGAAGAATGTAAGGATAAGGGTACGTATGTGACTACCATCAATATCGGCATCGGTCATGATAATCACTTTATGATACCTGAGTTTGTCAATATTCAACGCCCGCTCGTCCCCTTCTTTTCCGATCTGCACACCAAGCGCGGTGAACATGTTCTTAATTTCATCATTCTCATAAATGCGGTACTCCTGTGCTTTTTCGACGTTCAGGATTTTACCTCTTAGTGGCAGAATGGCCTGAAACGCACGGTTCCGGCCCTGCTTGGCAGTACCACCGGCCGAATCCCCTTCCACCAGGTACAACTCACACATTTCGGGGTCAGACTCAGAGCAATCCGCCAGCTTCCCCGGCAATCCGGTTCCTGTCAGCACGTTTTTGCGCTGCACCATTTCCCGGGCTTTCCTGGCAGCAATACGGGCTTTGGCAGCCAGCATTACTTTGTCAATGATAGTACGGGCTTCTTTAGGATGTTCGAGAAGGTAGGTATCCAGCATTTCCGAAACCACCTGACTCACTGCACCGGCTACGTCTGAGTTGCCTAATTTTGTTTTGGTTTGTCCTTCAAACTGCGGTTCTGCTACTTTAACGGAAATAACCGCTGTCAGGCCTTCTCTGAAGTCATCCCCGCTGATTTCAATTTTTTCTTTGGCCAGAATCCCCGATTTATCGGCATAGTTTTTCAATGTCCTGGTCAAGGCCATTCTGAAACCAGAAACGTGGGTTCCACCTTCAATAGTATTGATATTGTTCACATACGAGTGAACGTTTTCACCGTAGGATGTATTATAGACCATCGAAACCTCCACCGGAACCGTACCTTTGGTACTTTCCATATAAATGGGTGTCGGGATCAGATGCTGGCGGGTGGAGTCCAGATAAGTAACAAATTCGATCAGACCTCCCTGCGAAAAGAATTCCTCTGAACGGAAATGACCATCTATTACCTCACGCTTATCTGTCAACGTAAGTTTAATTCCTTTATTCAGGAATGCCAGCTCACGCAAACGGCCCGCAACGGTTTCGTATTTGAATTCTGTAACTGTAAAAATGGTATCATCAGGCAAAAACTCAATCTGAGTACCGGTTATGTCTGAGTCACCGATCTGCCGTACCGGGTATAAAGGTTTACCTTCTGAATATTCCTGCTCAAATATTTTGCCTTCACGGTGCACTTCAGCACGCAGACGGATAGAAAGGGCATTCACACAGGAAACCCCCACACCATGCAATCCACCGGAAACCTTGTATGTATCTTTATCAAATTTACCTCCGGCGTGAAGTACTGTCATTACCACTTCAAGGGCAGAACGTTTTTCCTTGGAATGTATTCCCGTAGGGATACCACGGCCGTTATCTCTGACGGTAATAGAATTATTTTCTTCGATTGTGACATTAATTGTATCACAATACCCCGCCATGGCTTCATCAATGGAGTTATCAACAACTTCCCAGATCAAATGGTGAAGGCCTTTGAAGCCCGTATCACCGATATACATGGCCGGACGTTTACGGACAGCTTCCAGCCCCTCAAGAACCTGAATATTTTCGGCCGAATAATTATTTACTTCCAGTGTTGTTTCGTTTGACATACAGTTTGCATTACAAAAAATATAAAGGCTTCAAATCCACCCTTAAAAACCTCGTAAAGATACACAAATTTTGTGACAATTAAACTATCCGCACCTACTTTAAGGCTGTCATCATTTGTCAGATTCCGGGTGCCGGAGAGATATCACTCAGAAGGTAACTTCTGACATTCAGATGAAAATAATTAAATTGCATAAAATACAGATGCATCAGATGAACTACCATTTATTAATTAATGAGACCGCGCTTTGGGCTATACAATACCTTAACGATCAGCAACTGAACAATTATTGTTTTCATGACCTGCACCATACGATGGCTGTCGTAAATGCAGCGCAAAAACTCGCTGATCATTACCAGCTCAGTGAACAGGATTATTTCATTGTGACAGCGGCTGCTTATTTTCATGATCTGGGCTATTTTTCCGGCGGCTCACAGGATCATGAAATAAGGAGCGCAGACATTGCAGAGAATTTCCTGAAGGAAAAAGGAGTAACTGAAAATGTTATTGAATCTGTCAGGAGGTGTATTATGGCAACAAAAACTCCCCAAAAACCTCAGAACCTGCTGGAATCCATTGTTTGTGATGCCGATTTATTTCATCTGGGCGGGGAACACTTTGTGGAGAGAAACAGATTGATGAGAAAAGAATGGAAAATGTTTCATGAAACCGAAGTGTCCAGGGAAAAATGGAACAAAGACACGCTCAAGCTAATGAATGCCCATCAGTATCATACTGATTTTGCACGCGCACTTCTGAGTGAGCAAAAACAGAAAAACATAGATTTACTGAAACAAAGCCTGTCAACAGAGAGCAAAAAGAATAACACAGAAAAAGACAGCAACGACGAAAAGAAGAAAAAAGATAACCGCCCTGAAAGAGGTATTGAAACCATGTTCAGGGTCACTTCTACCAACAACCAGCGACTGAGTGATATGGCTGATAATAAATCCAATATTCTCATTACTGTCAATTCTATCATTTTATCTGTGGTTATTTCGTTGCTTTTACGTAAACTCGACAATAATGAACACCTTACGGTACCCACGCTTATTTTGTTGCTGGTGAGTCTGTCAACAATGGTGGTTGCCATTCTGGCCACCCGTCCAAAAGTATCCGAAGGAATTTTTACGGAAAACGATGTGGATCAGAAAAAGGTGAATCTCCTGTTTTTCGGCAATTTCTATAAAATGGGGCTGGTTGATTATGATGCCGGCATGAAAAAAGTCATGGAGGACAGAGAATTTCTTTATGGTATGCTCACGAAAGATATATACTCGCAGGGTGTGGTGCTCGGCAGAAAATATAAACTCTTGCGACTGGCCTATAACATTTTTATGTTTGGTTTAATATTCGCAGTTTTATCCTATTTGATTGTCATTCTGGCATAATAAGACAATCAGCATCTTTATTGGAAGTATTATATCTTAAGCTTCGGGAAACAATCGTCTTGTTTTACCTGAAACTATCCGTCAGCGATGAATGTTTAAAATAACATATAACTGATGAACAGTAAAATTACAGACGGTATCACCTTACAGGTCACCTTCTGTTACCAGCCCATTTCAGATGAAGAAAATTACAGGATATACAACCGGCTACCTGGTCTTTATTCTTTGTTCACTAACAGCATGTGCTCAGAAAAAAACGGATCACTCACAAATAAGTCCGCCAGGCTATAACCTCAGCCAGCCGGAAACATTTACGTTGCCGGGCATTCTCCGGGAGATATCGGGCATCACTTTCAATCAGGGTAATTCTGATACCATTTTTGCCCAGCAGGACGAGAAAGGCAGTATTTTCTTTTTCACTCCGGGTGCGGGAAAGATTCAGCAAATTCCCTTTGGCAAAAACGGCGATTATGAAGATATTACAATTCTCAGGCAACAGGTATTTGTCCTGAAAAGTAACGGAAATTTATATTCTTTCCCTTTAAGCAGTATAGCTCATAACAGCGCGGGGCCAGTGAGAGAATGGGAAAACCTCGTTCCTGAAGGAGAATATGAAAGCCTGTCCGGCACAGCCGCTGACAACCAGCTTTATATTTTGTGCAAATCCTGTAAAGAAGACAAAAAAACCACTGCAACTTCAGGTTACATCTTTCAGTTAAATACGGAGAATGAACCGGTTCTGAAAGAAAGGTTTTCAATCCGTCATCAGCAGATTGAAGCTTTTCACTCCCTTAACAAAAAAGCGTTCAGGCCGTCTGCCCTCACCTGGAATAACGCCACCAGAGAATGGTTTATCATTTCTTCTGTCAATAAAATGCTGATTACTGTCAATGCCAGCTGGCAGGTAACCCATGTTTACCCTCTGGATCCGGCCATCTTTATACAGCCGGAAGGTATCGCTTTTGACAACCACCGGAACCTCTACATCAGCAATGAAGCAGGTGGAAAAGCCGGTAGCGGTACTATTCTGAAATTCAGCTTTGGTCAGGAATGAAACAGGTGATTATACTTCTTACCTCCCTTATTTTTTATCAGCAATCGCTGGCACAGGAGGCTGTGGAAAGGCGGATGATTTTTATTGGTGATGCAGGAGAAATCAACCATCAGCAGCAAGCACTGATCCCGGCAGCGGCAGAGCTTGTCATTCCCGGCAAAACCACCGTTGTATTTCTGGGTGATAACATCTACCCCAGGGGCATGGGACTGCCCGGCAGCAAAGAGCAGGAACACACCCGCGGGATCTTACGCTCCCAGTTTACGCCTATGCGTGCAAAAAATGCTCCCGTATATTTTATTCCCGGGAATCATGACTGGGATAAAATGGGGAAGCAGGGACTCGCTAAAATCAGGGAGCAGGGCAAATTCCTTGAAGAGCAAAACGATCCCCTTCTGCGGCTTATTCCCGCCAATGGTTGTCCGGACCCGGTAGATATAGTTCTTTCTGACAGTCTGGTGATGATTGCCTGGGATAGTGAATGGTGGCTGTTCCCGCATCAGAGAAGCAGTGATGATGTTGAGTGCGAATGTAACACAGAGGAGCAGGTACTGGAAAAACTGAGTGAATTACGCTATCGGCACCAGACTAAAACCATTTTGCTGGCTGGCCATCATCCCTTTCAGTCTTATGGAGTACATGGAGGTTATTATTCCCTCAAAGACCATCTTTTCCCGCTGACAGCCGTCAATAAGCACCTGTATATCCCCTTGCCGGTTATTGGCTCGCTCTATCCTCTTTTGCGTCAGACCGTTTTTCTTAATCCTGAAGACATCCCGCACCCGGCCTATAAAAACATGATTTCAGAAGTCAGAAACGTTTTCAGCAACTTCGGGAATATCATCTATGTGTCAGGCCATGATCACGGTCTTCAGATTATTAAAGACGAGCGTTTTCTTCAGATAGTGAGTGGCTCAGGCGCGAAAGATTCCTATATAAGAAAAGGACAGCATACATTGTTTTCTCATCCTGACCAGGGATTTGTCATCATAGATTACCTTCGGGACCGCAACAGCCGTATCACATGCTATACGTATGCAGATGACGGGGTCAGAGAGGCTTTTTCCTATATTGTACCGTATCAGGATTTCATAAAACAAAATGCCCCTGCTCAAATGACCGTTACAGGACAGGACAGTCTGACCGTGAAAGCAAATGAAAAATTTGACCAAGCAGGCCCTCTCCACCGAAAGCTGTTTGGTGAAAATTACCGCAAAGAATGGGCAACCCCGGCTAAAGTTCCTGTCATTCAGATTTCTTCCTTTCAGGGTGGGCTGCGGCCTGTACAAAGGGGAGGTGGTATGCAGTCGGTAACACTTCGTCTGGAAGATCCGACCGGAAAACAATGGGTGATCCGTAGCGTCAACAAACGTTCTGAAGCCTTATTACCTAAAGGATTGCATCATACTTTTGCACACGATTTCCTGGACGATGCTACGAGTGCCCAGCACCCTTATTCAGCCCTGATGGTCCCTCCGCTGGCCAACGCGCTTAACATACCACATGCAAAACCCATCATCGGAATCATTGCTCCCGATAGCGCTCTGGGGCCTTACAATGACCTTTTTGCCAATACCCTGTGCCTTCTTGAAGAAAGAGAACCCCTCGGTGATTCTGATAATACCCCTAAAATGCTTCGGAAGGTCTATAATGACAATGATGATATTTATAAGGCAAAAACCTTCGTGCGCGCAAGAATGCTGGACTTACTTATCAGCGATTGGGATCGCCATGAAGATCAATGGCGCTGGTACGATGAACAACAACATGAAAAAGGAGCAGATAAAGATTATGTGGGCATCCCCCGTGACCGCGACCAGGCTTTAAGGATTAATGACGGGATTTTACCCAAAATTGCATCCATGCCGTTTTTGTTACCTACCATGCAGGGTTTCTCGCCGGAGATCAAAAGTGTAAAGTATTCGTTGTTTAAATCCGATTTTCTGAATGCACATCCGAAAAACCAGTTCAGCAGTAATGAATGGCAGGAACTGGTAA
The DNA here is from genome assembly GCA_040391535.1 of Telluribacter sp. Classification (GTDB taxonomy): domain Bacteria; phylum Bacteroidota; class Bacteroidia; order Cytophagales; family Spirosomataceae; genus JBEBXQ01. The sequence goes on from JBEBXQ010000030.1 coordinate 13,119, forward strand.
AGGATTTTGTCAGAACCATGACAGACAGTGTGCTGGAGGAAAGTATAAGACAGTTACCTGCAAACATATATCCGATAAGAAACGAAGAAATACTGCACACGCTTAAAAAACGCCGCGATGCGATCCCGGAAGAAATGGATAAGTATTTCCGTTTTACCAACAGCATTGTTGATATCAGAAGCAGTAACAAAAATGAAAAAGTAATCATCGAAGATGCCCCGGGCAAAGCATTACGGGTCATGATCAGAAAAATCAACAAAGAGGGGTTGGTAACCCGGAAACTGATGGACAACCTGTATGATCCGGCGATCACAAAAGAGATCAGGGTCTATCTGGCGAATGGAGATGATAGCCTGCAGGTCAATGCTCCGGAATCGTCAATAAAAATCAGAGTAATTGGCGGATCGGGAAAAAAGGATTACCAGGTAACCGCTTCCGGCCAGGCAGTTTCAGTCTATGATACGGGTATACAATCCACTTTTACAGGAAATAAGAACTATCTGCGCAAATATATTGACCGCGATAGCAGCCATACAGCCTTCGTCCCTGTTAACCTTTATAACGTATGGGTTCCTAAAGCAGCGGCTGGCTATAATCTGGATGACGGCATATTATTAGGTGCAGGATTCAGGTACATCCATCAGCGCGGATTCAGAAAATCACCTTTTACACATATTCAGGAGCTGGTGGTTTCAGGTGCTGTGGCAACAGGTGCCGTACGGGTAAAATATAACGGACATTGGAAGGAAGTGCTGGGGAAAGCCGATCTTCTGGCAGAGTTGCAGGCTTACATGCCCACTTCCCAGAATTTCTTCGGACTCGGTAATGACTCCAGATTCGAAAAAGATCTTCATATGCCCAAATACTACCGTACCCGCTTCAGTCTCTTTGAAGCCGGCACTTCATTGCTCTGGCACCCTACCGAAACCAGTCGCCTGAAATTCGGTCCGGCCATGCAGGTTTATTATACCGACCCGGACCATAATACAGGACGCTTTATCAAAAAAAGTCATCTTTTACATACTTACGACAGCCTGACTATTCACAAGGAGAAATTTTTCGGTGGCTTCACGGCAGGCTATGAAAAAGACAACCGGAACAGGAAACTAATGCCTTCAAGAGGCGGTTATTTCAAAAGTGAAATAAAAGGATTTGCCGGACTGAATCATTTTGCGCGGTCTTATGCGCAGTTTACTTCAGAAATGGCCATCTATGGGAGTATTGCTGGCGATGCGCTGATTATTGCCAACCGTACAGGTGGCGGAATGACATGGGGATCCCCTGCATTTTTTCAGGCATTATATCTGGGCGGCCAGGGCAACCTGAGAGGTTTCAGGCAATTCCGGTTTGCCGGTGAGCATATGCTGTACAACAACCTCGAGGTCCGGATAAAGATAATCCAGATCGGCAGTTATATTTTACCGGGGCAACTGGGTGCGCTGGTATTTTATGATGCCGGGAAAGTCTGGGCAAACGGACATAACAGCAGGCAGATACATCAGGGTACCGGAGGAGGCCTTTATTTCGCGCCGGCAGGGATTGCTGTTATACAGGCTGTTGCAGGTCACTCACGCGAAGGATGGCATCCTTATATCAGTATAGGTTTCAGGTTTTAAATACAATTCCTGAAATGAAAAATGAAATAGTATATTAAATATCCGGATCAGAAATAATGCAGACACGTATATTCAACTTATTTAACCAACATCAGGATTGCTTTACAGGCTTAAAAAGCGAGCTGTCATTTGATGGATTTATCGCTCATTTAAAAAAACTGAGCAGTAAATCCAATCCGGGTAAGCAGGAAATGCTTAAGTTCATGCTGAATAAATTTATTCTTGCCCAGAAAATACACGGATCTCTCAACCATACGAATATTGAAAAATTCAGTTCCGAACTATACCTGATCTACAGTCTGATGGTTCCGTTACTGCTCGATGAGCGCAAAATGGTTTGGGGGTTGAGTGTCCCTGTAACCGGGGAAATTTTCTACGGAACCGACACCTTCTATGAATTTCTGGAAGCAGAGTCTGAGCAACCCGGTGATCTTACCAACATGCACCTGCATTCCAGATCAGACCTGAAGCTGCAGTTTATTTATGCTCTGATTCTGGAAAGATTGTACGGCTTTCCATTTCTGAGCTCGGAGCCGCTGGTCTATTCACGTGAAGACAAGAGTACCGGCCTGCCTGCATACTATAATATTTCAGTGGACAATACCTTTGTCAATGTCAAATACCAGGGAGAACTCCCGCCGATAGATTATGAACGTTTCAGAAAAAAAGGCATACAAAACATTCAGTGGTCCGAGTTCCCCGCCATTTTACCGTTGGATAACTTTCAGATAGAAGGATTTTCCATTATCACTGTAAGCGATAACGGGAATGAACAGGTAATGAAAAAAATCAGGAATATCGTCATCAGACGACCGGATTGCGAGGCAAGCATAAACCGCCATGAACTGGAGCAATCCCTGCAGTCGCTCACAGGCAACCCGCATCTTCATTTTGGCTTAACACCCTTATTTAAATTAAACGGCTCTCCGGTCATTGAACCGAAAATGGCCAGCGACAGTATACTTTTTAACCAGCTTATTAATAAAAATGATGGTACCCCGATCGTATCTCTTGTAAAAGAATACCTTAAAAATCCCTATGCCATTATATATAACGTATTCTCAGATCAGACCGACTATTACTCCAATCTTCTGAAGGAGATTGTAAAACTTGATATTACTTCTTATGTATGTATTCCGCTTTATTACAATAATGAAGTGGTGGGATTACTGGAAATACATACAGAATCGGAAGAATATCTGATCAGCAAAGGAGAGCTGGCAAAGCTGCGGCCGGCCACACCACTGCTTGCACAACTGGCCTTTGATCTGATTCATGAATTCAGAAACAGGATAGATGGTATCATTAAAGAGCGATTTACCAGTATACAACCTTCTGTTCAATGGAAGTTCAATAACGCAGCCTGGCAATGCCTGCTTAATGAAAATGCTTCTGGCAGTAAAGCGTCTATCAGCGATATTCAGTTTAATAATGTATTTCCCTTATACGGAGCAATTGATATATCAGACAGCACCAACATACGAAACAAGGCACAATATCTTGATCTGAAAATCCAGTTGCAGCTACTCAGGGACACTCTCGAAAGCGCATGGCAGGCCAGTCATTGGGAGGTAGTGGAAAACATACTTGAAAAATGCAAAAACTGGCAGAATGAACTGGATATTCATCAGATTGACATGCAGCAGATCAGCATTACGGAGTTTCTGAATAAAGACGTTTCGGACCTGCTCAGCAACATACAAAACCAATATCCTGCATTGAAGGCCGTTATTGAGAAATATGAAACGGAAACAGCCCCAGACAGCGGATTTTGCTATTCACAGAGACGGGCGTTTGAAGCATCTCTGACAAAAATCAATCAGACGATCGCTTCTCATCTTGACTCATTGAATGCAGAGATACAGGATTGCTATCCAAGCTATTTTGAAAAATTCAGGACCGATGGTATTGAATTTGATATTTACGCAGGACAGTCTATTCATCCCGATGTAAAATTTGAAAACAGGCATCTGCAACAGATCCAATATTTACAGCTTGCCTTTGTGGCAACCATTGCCCGGGCTACGCACAGTCTAAAACCCATGTTGCCGGTACAGCTTGACACAACGCAACTGATTTTTGTTAACTCAAACGAAATTGATATCAATTTCAGAGTCGATGAGCGCCGTTTCGATGTCGAAGGGTCCTATAATGTCCGTTATCATATCATAAAAAAACGCATTGACAAAGTAATGGTTAAAAATACCCATGAAAGGCTTACTCAGTCCGGAAAAATTGCACTGGTGTATCTTCATGAAAATTCGGTGAGAAATTATTACACCTACATTAAAAGACTTCAGGCTGAAGGATTATTGCTGGATGATCTCGAAGTTCTCGAATTAAATGAGTTACAGGGTGTTCATGGCCTGAAGGCTTTAAGAGTAAGTGTAAATCCAGGTTCAGAAATGCCCTCTTCGCAACAAATCACTAATGAATATATTCTCGGCTAAACGTATAAAGACTGTTTTATCCCTGCTTCTGGCGGTTATTGCCACTTTTGTTCAAATTGATACGGGTGCCAGGCCACCCGCTTCTTCAGATACCATTCCGTCTTCCAGGAAAAGGCAGCAGATGGTGTTGCAGTTAGAAATGGAAAACGGAGGAATGCTACCCAGTAATGAGGTCATCAAGAATGATTTCAATGATATCTACTACAATGGTGCAAACCTGCGGATCGGATGGCAGACTGAACGCGGAATGGATCCCTACCACCAGCTTTATAATTATCCGATTTACGGGATAGGCTTCTATGCCAGCACTTTTCATAAAAAAGAGATTGGCACCCCTTATGCTGTTTATGGCTTTGTTGCTATCCCTGTCAAACCTGAAAGCCTGAAAAAATGGGATTTCAATTACAGGATTTCACTGGGCGTTGCAGATAACTTCGAACCCTATCATAAAGAAAACAACCCGATGAATATCCTGTTGGGTACCCATCATAATGTATACATAGATCTGGGAATACAGGCAAATTATACGCTGAACAGGCATCTGAAATTAGGTGCAGGATTTGCGTTTCATCATTTCTCGAACGGATCCATCAGACAACCCAATAAAGGAATCAATCTTGTACCGCTTACGATGGCTCTTACTTATCGGCCATCATTAAAAACACCCGACCTTTCCCCGGATCCGGCAGCCATCTTTCACAACGGTTCCCAGTACCATATCCATTACGCGGCCGGGATTAAGCAATTTAACCCTGACGACAGTAAACGTTACCTTAAGTCCACATTAGGGATGTACTGGAGTCTTGCGTCGGGAGCCAAATGGCGTTTAGGAGCAGGGGCTGATCTGTTTTATTCTGATTCAGGCAGAGACCCGACTATAGCAGGTAACGCTGCCGGTACTCTGGGCGCTTTGTTTTCAGGAGGGCCGGCTTTTTATATAGACCACGTACTGACCCGTAATCTGTACATCAACGGCAACGTAGGATGGTATGTCCACCGGAACCGGTTCAATGGAGAAAATAACCCGGTTTTTCTGCGCATAGGTGTTCGTCACTATGTGGTTTCCAATGTGTATGCCGGAGTTTCCATTAAAGCCCATATGGGAAAGGCCGATTTTATCGAATGGACGCTCGGTTATACATTGGGCAGGAAAGCAGGTGCAGGTAATTAAATCTGTCTTTTCATAACCGCAAGGCTTTCATCAGAATACTCCGATAAATGCTACTCTGTTGTAAGAAGGGACCATGTTCCAGGAAACCGATGCTTTCTTTTTCCAGGGATTCTGATACTTATTGTAATCCATCCTCTTCAGTACAGCCTTTGTGCAGAAATAAGATATTGCACCTCCGAAAGCCAGATCTGAAATCCAGTGAGCATCAGATTGCATTCTGCTCACAAAGGTGATGCCGGCTGTTGAATAGAATAAAGTCTTTAATACCGGACTTTCCACCCTCTCGGCCAGGACCATGGCACTTACCATGGCAATCTGAATATGTCCGGACGGAAAAGAGTGATAACCGGCATCCGGTGACATGGGTTTAAATTCCCAGGGCCCCACATTGGTACCCGGCCGGGCACGCCCCACCACTGTTTTCATGATGGTCTGGATCGCTCCGCTGGTCAGATAGGCAGCTCCCAGAATCATGCCTGTCTCCCTGACCCACTCATTCCTGAATACAGTACCTGACAGATAAAAACCGCCGGTCATGATAAAAGCTGCATAGGGCTTCCCGTAATGGAATCCGGCGCGTTCTACGACATGCCATGCCCGGGAATCGCGCTCCTGCCAAAAATTTCTGACCGGTTTATCTAAAAGCGACACCAGGGCGCTACCAGCAAACACACCACCTACTTTAAGCCAGTCCTTCCCGTTCCAGCGGACAGGAGAAACGACAGTATGTCCCACCGCATCTGCGAAACGGATAAAATCATTTGTCGGGCGTTGCGGGGAAACCGAATCTTCTTCAGTCATCACTACCGGTATTTCCTGAGATGATCCGGTTGAAGGCATCAATATACAAAAAGCCGCAAAGGCCGTAAGGATACTCTTTTTCATAAAGCTTGTTGCAATAAGTGCTTACCTTTCACTACACCAAAAAGATAACGAAAGAATCATCAGTACACTGCTTATCCATACCGGATTGTTACAGCAAAGTTAACAGAACGGGGGTAAAACAGCTTAATTTTTAAGCATAACTCACAGAAGAGGATTTCTGTTTAGTACAGATCGGTAACCACTTTCACTATTAACCGGTTGTTTCTCAATTATTCCTGTTCCGGACACTTTAATCAGTTCGTTTGAAATCTTATAAAAACGCTTGTCTCCGTTATAACTAACATCCAATACCCCCACCTGATACCTGCCTTTTTTCAGATCCTTTTCACGTAAAAACGCATTAAATCCGGACACATAATACGGTTCACCTCTTAACAACTGACTTTGCGTGGATTTAACCGGTGTAGCTGACAACAATAAGATCCTCCCTGAATCCAGACTCTTCAGCACAAGCAGCCTTGAAGAAAGAAAGGGTAAAGCCCCCGGAGTACCAGAGTTGGAAAGGATAAACCATTGCGGAAGATTGAATTCTCTCAGATCTTCATTAAGACATACCTCCATGTTGACATGGATCTCAGTACCCGATGAGGTATGCTCCTCAAAAAAAGAAACAAGCTCTTCTTCAGTGACGATAGCATTCTGTTTAAGCACGAGATGTTCTTCATAAGCGGGTGTAAAGAAATAGTCGGCATTCTGCAGAAAGTCCTCTCCCACCGAAAACATCTTTCCGTAGGTTTTCCAGTTATATACGTCTGCCAGAAACTGTGATTTTCGTTTGAGAACAGTATCAGAATAATAATAATAGGAATGCATATTCAGTAATATACTGAACGGGATAATCACCAGAAGGCTTTTCCGGTTCCTGAATTTATCCGATGTGATCAGAGCAACCATATAACCTACTACCAGACTCAAAGCACCATAAATCTGAAACCTGCTGGCTATCGCAAGACCTGACCATGAACGCAATAAGCTCACAACAAGGGCAGTAACTACAATAAAAGCAAAAAAACTAAGCCAGTAGAGTTCTTGACCTGACTTTTCTGCGGACTGCTTGCCAGGCATCAAAAATTTCAAACTACGGAAACCCAGAAAAAGCAGAAGAAACAAGCCTATACCCCCTGAAAGTATAATTCCAAACCTGGATGACTGATTAAGTGTTGATCCGATAAATGCTAAAAATGATAAACTGAAAACTTTCAGATTGTCTGGTAAAATAGCAATACTGCCGTCATTGGTTTTATATAAAAAGATACCCAGCGACAAGATCATACAACCTAACGTTATGAGTACCTCTTTATATTTCTTCTGAGCAAACAGGTAAAATAAAACTGCACAATAGGCAAACAATCCGTTTCCATGTGAAAAAGTTGACAGGAAACATAAAAAAATGGCGATTGCCAGCGTCTTGGGCTTTCCCTGAACAGTCATATTCAGGGCTACGAGCGTAAACAGAACCACGGAAGTATGCTGTATTCCGGTCAGTCCCCAGAGTGTTATATCATAATACTGAGGATGCAAAAGAAAGAAAACAACAGGAACAAAATAAATAAGGTTAAGCTGAAGCTTCCTGAATTGATTATAAAATAAACCAATAATCAATAGTATATTCAATGAAACAATCAGTTGATACGCTCTGAAATTCAATTCTCCGCTCAACAGATAGCCAAAAAATGACACCAACCTGGGGATCACCATTTTGTGACTATTTGCCGATTGAAATAACTTATTAATGAATTCAACAGGTCCGTATCCTTTATCGGCATATTCCTGCACAAAAAGAATAAGCATGAAGTCATCCATGAAAGGGAAATCACATGCAAAAACATAATTGTACAATAAAAAAAGAATGATGCTGCCAGCAATAAGTACTCCCCCTACCATACCCACATAACCAACATTTAATAACTTCATATTTCAAAAGCAATTAATTGCCTCGTTTACAAAACGGGGAGTTTCAGAATTAAAAAAACAATACTTAAGTATACGTCATTCCTCAATCAAGGGGAATGATCAAATTCATAACAATTAATCGAGAGATTAATTTTATCGCAAATATAGAATATTTTCTACTAGTCTTCAGGAAAGGGAATAAAAACAAACCCTGCAAAGTCGGAAATCAGCGAAAAAAGGCAGGCGAATTCATCCGGATTTCTATAATTTTCTTTGAAAAGCTCTATAGACTCTTCTCCAATGAGTTTTCTGTCTATAAATTCCTGAAGAAAGGAGACGCGGTAGTCAAACGTATTTTCGAGTTCACCAGCCTGTAAAAGTACAATTCCAACTTCAAGTTCTGATTTCGCTACTACAAAAATCGGAAAATCGGAAAAGCCTCTCTTTCTGACCTGATAAGAAGTCTCTTTCAAATGATCGGATACTTTCACAAAATCCTCCGAAATAATCCCAAACAGTTTTTTATCTAATTCCGGCGAATTGGCATCATCCATCAAAGAATTTTCATTACTGTTGTTTATCATAGGTTGAAATAAATTAATTAACAATAAGTTTGAGACTACATCCGGGCCGCCAGCAGAAGAGACAAATCTTTCGAACGCATATTATATTTCCGCGCAATGTGTGAATTTGTCAATGATCCTTTATGCGTATACACACTACTCAGAAACCAGGAATGCGTGTAAATCATTTCTTCAATACCGCCGGTCCTGCCGGTTTGCAACAGCAGGGGCAGAAAAATATTGCTTAAGGACGCACTGGCAGTCTGAGCTACCCTTGAAGCAATATTGGGAACGCAGTAATGAATGATGTCATGACTTTTGAAGACAGGATTTTGCAAAGTAGTCATCCGGGAAGTTTCAAAGCATCCTCCCTGATCAATACTTACATCTATAATAACCGAGTCCTTTTTCATTCCTGCCACCATTTCTTCACTCACAACAAACGGCATGTATCCGTCCCGGGGACGCAATGCTCCGATCACGACGTCAGCTTCGGCTATCGTATTCTTTAAAGCCTCAGAATCAATAATGGATGTATATATATGTTGCCCTAAAGCATATTTGAGTCGCTGTAACCGATACAGATGCTTATCAAAAACCCGTATATCAGCACCTAGCCCTAACGCCACACGTGCTGCATATTCAGCTACCGTTCCGGCGCCAAGAATAACTATACGTGTTGGCGGGACTCCCGTAATACCTCCCAGCAGGATACCTTTGCCTCCGTTTGAGTTGCTTAAATACTCGGCAGCAATGAGCATGACAGCACTGCCGGCAATTTCACTCATTGCTCTGATCACCGGCATACCGCCGTCTTCATCTTCCAGCAATTCATATCCGATGGCGGTTACTCTTGCTTTATTCAGTCTTTCAAAATACTCTTTCTGCAGACTGGGCAGGTTCATGGCGGAAATAATGGCAGACCCTGTCCGCAAATATTCAAACTCCTGCTGAACCAATGGTTCCACTTTAAGAACTACATCAGTCTGATACACTTCTTTGGGCCCGCTCACGATCCTGGCACCGGCCTCACTGTATTCATGGTCAGTATAATTAGCGTCGGCTCCGGCGCCCTGTTCGACCCACACTTCGTGGTCATTCCTTGTCAGAATCCTGACCGCCTCCGGTGTGAGCCCTATCCGGTGCTCTTTCAGTGAAACCTCTTTTGGTAATCCTATGCTGATGGATCCTTTCTTTTTTTTAACAGCAAGAAGTGATTCCTGGGGATAAAGTGCTGACTGATGCGCTAATTTCTCAAACCCGGTCACCTGCGAATTGGCCATTCTTTCTTTTAATTAGTTGAATCCACTTTCGATGCAATGACGTTTCTGCTTCCTGTTCCGTCATTAGCGATCTGAATACAAATATACTCATCAGGCCAGAGAGAAGCTATTTTATCAGGCCATTCGACAAAACAAAAATACCCTGAATCAAAATATTCCTCCACTCCTATATCCATGGCTTCTTCTTCATTTTTAATTCTGTAAAAGTCAAAATGATAAACCAGTCCGCCATCCTGTGTTTCATACTCATTAACGATTGAAAAAGTAGGGCTTCCGGTGGTGGTATTTACCATTAAACTTTTGCAAAGTGATTGGATCAGTGTGGTTTTCCCTGCTCCCATTTCTCCTTCAAACAGCCAGACTACTACCCCACCGGCCCAGCCGAGCAGTTTTTCTGCAACCTCCGGAAGATCCTCCGGCGACGGGATTTCAATCGTAAGCAAATCATTAGTTACCATTCTGCAAAACTACAATTATTTGTCTTTAATAAAATGATAACCATTACCAACTGCTTTCCTATACACAACTGCCGGCTGATATCACCGGCAGTCATGATATCCGGTCTTTCAGCTTATACTTTCCATTCTTTCTTCATGGGCCTGCCCAATAGCCTGGTGGCTTCTTTATCCTTCAGGAAATCTTCTTTTACGGGATCCCATTTCAGCGAGCGTTTCAAACGGTAGGATATATTTCCAATCGTGCACATACTGGCTGTTCTGTGGCCTGTTTCTACATCACAGACAGGAGGTTTCCTGCTTTTGATCGCATCGAGAAAATCCTGATAATGATTGGTACTTACATATACGTTCGTGTCTTCCTTTCGGAACGTCTTTTCGCTGAGATTTGCCGGAGTGGTTTCCAGCTTCCCTCTAGCTACTTTCACTTCGCCATCCGTCCCTACAAAATGACAATGGTTACTTCCTTTTTCGGGTCTGTGAATTACTTCAATACCATTGGCATAGCGATACACCAGGCCTTCTTCCCGGTCTCCGCCAGGATAAATAACCTCCACGGGTCCGCTGTTATCCATATCCAGTCCCCACTGGGCAATATCAAACATATGAGCGCCCCAGTCGGTCATCATACCTCCGCCAAATTCATCATAAGAGCGCCAGTCTGGCCAGAAATCGGCATCCATTCTGGGAGCCAGCCTGTGACTGAAAGGCCTGTTGATGGTATTGGGCCCCATCCAAAGATCCCAGTCTAATCCTTCCGGGGTTGTTTCTGCTTCAAGATCCCACCGTTTTGGTGGTCCGCCCACACTCACATATACTTTTTTGATTTCACCGATCGCCCCGCTTCTTACCAGCTGAACAGCCTTGGTAAATTCCGGTGCCGAACGCTGCATACTCCCTGTCTGAAATACACGATTATGCTTACGTGTGGCATTTACCATCGCCCGTCCTTCATGAACCGTTAAGGCCAGTGGTTTTTCACAATATACATCCTTGCCTGCTTCTGCTGCACGAACAGACATGGCTGCATGCCAGTGGTCAGGGGCAGCGATTACTACGGCATCAATATCTTTTCTTTCCAGTATTTCGCGAAAATCCCTGTAGCCTTTTACCAGTTCTGCCGAAGCTTTACCTCCTTTATCTGCGTGAATCTTTTTAATACTGCTGATTGCATGTTCAAGTTTGACCTGATAAACATCTGAAGCGGCAGGAATATTCACCTGTCCGGTATCCAGAAACCGCCTGATCAACCCTCCGCTTTGTTTACCGGTTCCTATAAACCCGAAGTTCAGTTTATCACTTGGTGCCAGATAACCCGGTCCGCCCAGTACAGCACGTGGAACAATAAAGAAAGCGGATAACGCCGCACCGGCTTTCAGGAATTCTCGTCTTTTTAATGTTTTTTCAGATTCAGTCATCATGATTAAGGGAATTTAGGAAAATGGCAATTACACCATCTTGCGTCTTTTTTTAAAGGCTAAATTAAATTTTTTCTGAATATTAACCTATGGATTATCACAAATGAGATAAATTAGCAAATCCGGAGTATAATATCCGTTTTGTGAATGTATTATTCATAACGGATCCCTTATTCCGGTATTCCTTTTTTCAGCCGGATTCAATGATCTTATTCAATCATCTCAATATCAAAACTATGTCTGTTTCCCGACGATCTTTCCTTAAAAATACAGCCCTTGCAACAGCAGCTATTCCCTTTATGAATGCTGAGGCAAATGCTTTTGGCGCATCGGCTCCCGGACAGCCGAAGATTCACATTTTCTCCAAACATCTGCAGTTTCTGAACTATTCCGACATGGCTCAGAAAGCCAAAGAACTGGGTTTTGATGGCATTGACCTGACCATCCGTCCTCAGGGTCATGTATTGCCCGAAAAAGTGGAAAGTGATCTGCCTCTGGCTGTGGAAGCCATGAAAAAAGCAGGTATTGCTCCGTCTTTATTTTGTACTGCCGTAGAGGACGCCCGGAATTCCACAGATAGACAACTCCTTGAGACGGCCGCCAAGCTCGGCTTCAGCCATTACCGGATGAACTGGTACCGATTCCCCGCTGATAAATCTATGCCTGAAGCACTGAATGGTTTTCGTGAGAAAATAACCGGCCTGAGTCAGCTGAATAAACAACTCGGTCTGAAAGGATGTTACCAGAATCATTCCGGAGTGATGGTCGGAGGATCTGTCTGGGAAATCTGGCAGATATTACAAGGTGCTGATGCTGCGCACATGGGTACGCAATATGATATCCGTCATGCTGTGGTAGAAGGTGGCCTTAACTGGCCCAATGGCCTTAAACTGATACAGCCTTCTATCCGGACGATCGTACTGAAAGATTTCTACTGGGAGAAAAAAGGAAGTGCCTGGACAGTCAGAAGCACTCCTTTAGGGGAAGGTATGATCGACTTCAAAGCTTATTTTAAGCTTCTGAAACAATATCAGATTGATGTTCCGTTTGTATTGCACCTGGAATATCCTGAACTGGGAGGAGCTAACAATGGCGCCACTCAGATCAAGGTTGATCAACAGGTAGTTTTTAACGCCATGAAACGGGACCTTGCAAAAGCAAGACAACTCTGGGAAGAAGCCTGATACAAAGAAGCCCTTTCGTCACTCATAGTACGAAAGGGCTTTCCAGATTTTACCTGTATAATACTTATGCTTTTACAAGCTGAACTTCAATAATCAGACGAATTTCCTCACTGACAAGCACCCCACCGCTGTCGAGGCTTACGTTCCAGGCAAGTCCCCATTCCTTACGGTTGATCTTTCCTGTAATGCTGAAAGCAGCTTTCTGGTTACCCCAGGGATCATTACCCAATCCGCCGAATTCTACATCCAATGTTACAGGTTTGGTTACTCCGTGAAGAGAAAGGTCTCCTTTCATTACATAATTATCACCGCCATTATGTGTAAATGATGCAGAAACAAATTTCAATTCAGGAAAATTGGCCGCATCAAAGAAGTCAGCACTGACAAGGTGTGCATCCCGGTCAGCATTACCGGTAGAAACAGAAGCTGTTTCCGCGGTAAATTCAATCTTTGTATTTTCAAAGGTGTCACCTTCTGTTTCAATTACACCACTGTATTTTTCAAATTTTCCTGAAACATTGGTAAACATCATGTGTTTAACCTTAAAACCAATTTCGGAGTGTGTGGGATCAATCGCCCATTTAGTTAAAGTTGCCATAGATATTTTTTTTTAAAGGTTTGAAATCAATTGTTTATGCAAAATGTACACGCATTGCTATAGAATGATGATGCAAATTTAAGGGGTATCGTCACTACAAAACATTGAACTGGATTAAGAAAAAATAAAATCACCTGTTCCGGAACAATTCTTTTCGCAATAACCTTTTATTTTAACCGGATCAGACAATTGATTGTTTTGTCACGACCTTTAAATACGTCGCCGGTGTGTTCACTTTTGGAAAGAAAAGATATAATGGAAGTATATGATGTAATCATTGTCGGTGGTGGTCCTTGCGGACTGGCAATGGGAATTGAAGCGCACAAAAACGGATTGAATCATATTATACTGGAAAAAGGAAACCTTACGGAATCACTCAGGAATTATCCACGCTTCATGCGTTTCTTTTCTACTGCAGAGAACATTGAAATCGGCGGTATCCCCTTCCCGATCGGCGGGGTAAAAGCGACCCGGAATGAAGCCATGCAGTATTACCGGAAAGTGGCAGGTTATTTTCATCTGAATTTTAGTTTATTTACGACCGTTGAAAAAACAGAGAAACAACCTGACGGCACTTTTATCGTCTTCACCAGCAAAGGTACGTTCCGCTCGGCCAAGGTAGTGCTGGCTACCGGCTATTTTGAATTTCCGCGAATGCTCCGTATTCCGGGAGAAAACCTGCCTCATGTTTCGCATTATTACGACGAACCATACAAATATTCCTATACCAATGTTGTACTGGTCGGCGGATCCAATTCCTCTGTAGAAGCTGCATTGGAACTCTACCGGCACGATGCCCGCGTAACGATTATTCATAAAGGAGAGGACTTCCGGAAAACGGTTAAGTACTGGCTGGTGCCCGATGTTAAGAACAGAGTCAGGGAAGGAAAAATCAAAACCCGTTTCCAAAGCACAGTGAAGCAGATCGAAACGGATAAAATACTGATTACAAACACTGAAACCGGTGAAGACGAGTGGCTGCCAGCTGATTTTGTTTTCTTACTGACAGGCTATCTGCCTGACGAGCGTCTCCTGCGTAACTGTGGCATTACCCTTCATGAGGAGACCAAAGTCCCGGTTTATGATCCTGTTACTTTTGAAACCGATGTAAACGGACTGTATCTATGCGGAACAGTACTGGCTGGAATGTTTACTGAAAAAGTTTTTATTGAAAACGGAAGAGAACATGCCGCAGCCATTGCCGATCATATTGCGGGCAAAGAAATCAGGATAGTAAAAGATTTGATTGATCGCCTATAATTTTTTCACATCTATTTTATTGAATATTTTCAAGATATACACATACTATATACGCAGAAGCATTCATTTACTTATAACTATTCATATACGCATATACAATAACACCTTCTCTGATGACAATTAACGATCTATTTTTTAGACAAAATTTGTTGTGTTATTTAGAATTTATTCTCATTATTGTAGCGTTATACTATTAAATATTTACCACCCCATACGCTCTGTGAATTTTTTATGACACTAAAACCCTTAACAAAAATTTAGATTCCGGCTCTGTTTTGCATATACTGTGCAAGGCTTTTTTTTATTTCCTTTTCTACCGAAAAGAAAGTGGTTCAATATGCGCTTTCCGGCAAGAGGATGTCCTTCTATCCTGTGTAAATAATGATACTCAGGTGTGTTATATCTGTGCTTAACCCAAACTACCTTTAATTAATAATTCAGTTTTTTGATGACCTGATTCCACATAACCCTTAAGAACTTCTGTTGTTCTTCAACAACAGAAAATCCTGTTTAATAATTATTTAACCAGACTTTTCCCAAAAAGTCTGCCTGACTCTCTGTGTCTGTATGAAAAAAATAATCTCTACACTCTGGTGCGGACTCATGCTCTCCGCCCTGCTCATTATGAATGCTCTCGCTCAGGGCAATGTACTGACTGCCACTGATGGTGATGATCTGGTCACGAAAATGCAAGCTGCAGGCAGTGGTGACCGTATAATGCTGACAGGTACTTATTATGAATTATCATCACCATTAACCGTTAAAAATGGTGTTAAGATCATAGGCACCCAGGCAACCCATGGATCTGTTATTACAGTATTATCCGGCGGTCAGATTATTATGGATTCCAATTCAGAAATCTGGAACTGTAAAATCACCCGCGAAATACCTACCACCGGGTCTCCTTCTATTTCGCTTGCGACAACCACCGGCGGACAGAATATCCGGATTGAAAATTGCTTTTTTGAGAAAAACAGGACAGCCATATACATCAATCCCGGAGCTGTTAATCTTCAGATCAACAAGAATAAATTTGATGATAACCGCACCGGAATAGTCGTCCCGGGAGGTGCAGGAAATAATATCACCGGATTACAGATCACCGGTAATACTATTTCTGGTAACCGTACATTCGGAGTCATTTTTACATCCGCCCAACCAACAGCTGATTTCAGTATTGACGCTACTTTTACTGCCAATAATATTGTGGGCAACCTGGCATGCGGAATCGGTATCGACAACAACAACACAAATACCAGTATTAAACTCAGAAACAACTGGTTTGGCACTCCGAGCCCCGCAATATTCACTCAGACACTCAATAATCCGGGTGCATTTCAGGTGCAGGACCACACTGAGGGTTATGAAAATAATGCGGCATTTACCTTTCACATCAATTACCAAAGTGGTCAACCCTATTATATAAGTGGAGCCCATACTGATAAAATCCAGAAAACCCCTGCTGCTTTACCCGATATCTTACACGCAACAGCTGCTTTACCTGACCATACAGCTTCATTTGTACCTGTCGCAATAGGTTCAAGTGCTTATTATACCACCATACAGGATGCCATTAATAATGCTGATGCAGGTGACGTTATTCATGTACCGGATGGTATTTACGATGAAGATGTTAACGTCAATAAGGCAGTTACAGTTACCGGAGCCTCTCAGGAAAATACCATTATCCGCGGACTTTTTACCGGAGATGTCAATACCGTTCAGGTAGGAGCCGGTGCTACCTTGTCCAATTTAACCGTAACGCGTGACTATGGTACTACAGTTTACGAATGGACATCCGCTTCCAAGTCACAAGGGATTACGCTGACAGGAAACGGAGCAACGATTGATGGTGTAAAAGTCACCGGAAACCGAAACGGCATTTATGTGAATAACAGGCAAAATTTTACCATAACAAACAATCTGGTAACCAACAACCGGACCGGCTTTCAGATTGTCAATAACCTGAGCGGCGGTATCATCACTAATAACCATATCGCCGACAACTTTACACATGGCCTGATGCTTAATTTTGTCAATGGCCCTGTGAATGCTGAAAACCTAAAAATCAGGTATAATAGTTTTTCAGACAACTGGTATTCTGAAATATATTTCCACGGAAGTAATGCCGGTACATTTACCAATGCTGATTTTACCTGTAACAACTTCAATACCACAGCCATCAGCAAACTAGCTACAGCAGCCGGAGAACCTGATTATGATTACCAGTTGCCTCCGCATCTGGGCGGTGTTCGTCCGGCTGCTCCGGCCCATATTCTGAAGGGAACGAAAGTAAATGACCTTAAGCACGCTCCCTGGCTGAATAATTACGACGACGCCAACACTTCACTGGCAGGCTATCAGATACCTGCCGAGTACACCGTTGAGCCAGTCTCCGGGACACTGTCATCATCCAATAATAACTTCCGTATCCTCGCCAATGCGATCGGTTGTGCGGTGGATGGTGATAAAATTACCCTTAACGGAACATTTGATTATAATGAACCCAATGCCCTGGATGAATGGGCCAAAGGTATTGACGGGGATGCAACAACCACCGGTGATAATTATGCCATCAGCATCAGCAAAGAACTGAAAGGAATTGAGCTGACGGCCAGCTCACTGGGCTCAGCCAAAATCATAGGCCCGGGAGACATCTCTTCGGCAAATCTGGAATCTTTTCTTTCGCTCAGGGGAACTGACAATAGCGACTGGAAAATAAGCAACCTCGAAATAAGCGGGTTTGACGCCAGTATTGCTTTCCTGAACGCCGCTACATGGGCTCACAATACAGTGATATTTAATAATACGATCTCGGTGCCTGCTGACAATACAGATGATATAAATCAGAATATCGGTCTGCACCTGACCAAAGGTACAAATCAGAAAATCCATCATAATACAATTTACCTGGATGGTATGGGTGTTGGAGTGGATGCAGCTACCAAATCCACTTCTGTAGCATTGCAATCCTATTCATCAGGTGCTCAGCATACTGATGGACTGGAAATCCACGATAATGAAATCATTGTAACCGGTCAACCCGATCCAGCAGAACCTGCCTATATTATCGGAATCTGGGAGAATGCAGGAAGTACAAATGCAGCGGTGAGTATTTATAATAATAAATTCTCCAATGCAGACGCCGGCAATCTTCCTGAGAATAACCGTCAACTGGCTTTCAGGGTAACATCCCGCTCAGGAGCGGCTAAAGAGGTAGTTTATCATAACAACGAAATAACCGGCTTTAACCGCGCTATTGACTGGCTTGGGGATCCTTTCGGATCTTATGCCGCTGCAGCATATAATACCGGTGCAGGCCCCGTCATTATCCGTCATAATAAAATAGATAATGTTCAGTTTGGTATTACACCCCGCAAAGCACCTGCTTCCACCAACCCTGGCGCACCGGCGATGATTAACAATAACAGCTTCACCAATATTATTGAAGGCGGGTATGCTGTAGGGTATTCTGACGGAGGAGAACTGGATGCGAGCTGTAACTACTGGGACACAGCCATTGCTGCGGATGTTAAACAATATACCTCAGGAACCGGAAATATTCGTGTGATGAAGTTCCTGAATGATGGCGGTTCTGACGCTACTGTCGGGTTCTCTCCTACCGGTGACTGTGTTGCTCCTGTACGCAGAGTAACTCCGGAAGAGTTCTTTGCTTCTATTCAGGAAGGTATTGATGATGACGAAACAGGAACCGGAAGTGAATTGCAGGTTGAGCCCGGCAATTACGCACACACCGCTACTGTACTTGTTAACAAATCTGTTAAAATCAGTGGTACAGGCGCAACCCAACCAGCGCTTTCATTTAAATCCGGTGCTGCGATCACAAACAAAGCGCATTTCTACGTAACGGCCCCGGATGTAACGATTAGCAACTTTACTATTAATGTGGCTGGTACGGGAGATGACATGATAGGGATTCTGGCCGGAAATGCAGGTACTTATAATAACCTGACTATATCTGACAATGTTATCGCCAATCTGAGCGCAACTGCTGACTGGAATTCTTACGGAATTCTGGCCGGATCTCTGGAGAGCAACGGAGTTGATAAGGTAACGATTACGGACAATACGATCGGAGCCTTCGGTAGGGGTATCAGACTTATGCGGGTAAATGGTGAGGTCACTGACAATACGATTGATGCAATTCATGCGCTGAGTACCTCTGTATACAGTGCGGGTGACAACATGAGTGTTTCCGGAAATCATTTTCATGGATCTGTAAACATGGTTGAAAGCAACGGGTCGGATAAGGAACTTACTGTCACCGGTAACTTCTTTGATGCTGCACAGGCCACGACGGATGCTCCGTTCTATCTGTTACAAATCCGGGAAAACAGCAATGTAACACCAACTACAATCAGCGGCAATCAATTCCACAATCATACCAGATTCGGTGTCTTTGTCGCCCGTTCCGGAAATGTAACGCTTGATGAAAACGAATTTACACCAAGCGGATCAGCATATACCAATATCGCCTGGAACTCCAAGTCAGAAACCAGTTCGACCAACCCGGTTCCTCTGGCTGCGGAAAAATTCTATATAACCGGTAATACTTTCAACGGAAGCGGCGGGAAGGATCTTTCGTTTGCGAACCATAATGCCGGGGCAGTGCCACCATTGTCGGATATTCAGATTGGCTCGGATAGTAAACCTAATCATTTCGGGACACCAGCGTATTATATTTATCTGGATAGTCAATCGGGCTCAACTGATAACGAAAGCGGACAGTTATGGACCAATAATAATCCGTTCAGTTCTGCCAAACCAACAACCATGGCGCCGTTTGCTGAGTTCGTTTATGTTGGCAACAATACATTCAACGGACCTTCAGTAGCAGCCTCATTACCTTTTTCAGCTATTGCTGACATTGAGAACCTGATCTGGGACAAAGATGATGAATCAACATTAGGTCAGGTATATGTACAAATGCCGGTACGGAACACCAGAGATAACAACAGTCTGTATCTGACGATCCAGGAGGGTATTAATGATGCGGCAGACAATGAAGAACTGGAGGTTCTCCCTTATACACTGGATCACAGTACTACTATCCAGGTTAACAAACCTTTAACGATCAAAGGGCAGGATAATGGATCTCTACGTCCTATCCTGACCGGTACAGGCGACGCCACCAACAAGTCACGGTTCTTTATTTCTGCATCCGATGTAACGATTGAGAATCTTGAAATACATGTAGCACAGACTGGCAATGATATTACAGGGATTAAAGCCAGCAATACCGACGGAGCCCTTACGCTTACCAATAATGTAATCACCGGGTTGTCGGCTGATGCATATCCTGTCTGGAACAGTTTCGGTATTGATATAGGTGATAGGGAAAGCGGACGCTTCACCAATATTAACATGACCGGTAATACCATCGGAACTTTCGGCCGGGCTGCTCGCCTGACCCGTACCCATGGATTAGTAGACCAAAATACGCTGGAAGGTACTTATGCGCTCAATGCGGGTGCCTACAGTGTCGGCGGTGATCTGACTATTAATGACAACGATTTTACCGGATCTGTCAATATGGTAGAAAGCGCAAGTACAGGCGGTCAGCTTGCTATTACCAACAACGCTTTTGAGCCAATTCTGGAAGGTGAAAACAAAACATCATTCTATCTGTTGCAGATCAGAGAAAACAAAAATAATAAGCCGGCGGTTGTATCTGGTAACCATTTCAATAACCACAAGGCATTCGGTGTTTTTGTCGCCCGTTCAGGAAATGTAACGATTGATGGCAATACGTTTAACCCGGATGGCACAAACTTCACCAATATTGCCTGGAATTCCAAGTCTGAGTCATCTGCAACATTTGCACCTTTTGCTGCAGAAGGATTTACCGTTATCAACAATACACTAAACGGATCAGGTGGAACCGGTATCTCCTTTGCTAACCATAATGCCGGTGGCGTTGTCCCTCTATCGGACATTAAAATCGGGACTTCAGACAATCTGAATCATTTTGGCAATGACCTCGGAAAATACATCGTTCTGGATCACAATAGCGGACCGGACGCAAAATCCATATTCCCGTGGAATACCGATTATTTCAGCAGTACGTCGCAATCTACCATGGCACCCTTTGCAGTGGACTTCTTTGTTCCCTATAATACCTTCGGGGAAACGGGGATTGGCAATGCCCTCAGCTATTCGCAGATTGCAACAGTTGAAAACAAAATCACAGACAAAGATGACGATGCTACCCTTGGTCAGGTATTCATAAAAGCTCCGGTTAAAAATACAGACCTCGGAACATTCTACATGGCAATACAGCCTGCAATAGACGCTGCTGGTGACAATAACCATATCGAAGTTGAGCCGATAACCTTTGATCATGCTACAACCATTCTGGTAAACAAGCCTCTTCATATACAGGGCCTTACCGATCCGGATGCCACTCGGCCTGTACTCACCGGTACCGGAGACGCAACCAACAAATCAAGGTTCTTTGTTACAGCACAGGATGTCACCATCGACAACTTTGAAATTCAGGTAGCACAGACCGGAAACGATATTACAGGAATTAAAGCCAGCAACACCGGTGGAGCACTTACACTTACCAATAATGTAATCACCGGGTTGTCTGCTGATGCATATCCTGTCTGGAACAGTTTCGGTATTGATGTGGGCGATCAGGAAAGTCATAGCTTTACTGATATTACCATGACCGGTAATACCATCGGAACTTTCGGCCGGGCAGCTCGCCTGACCCGTACCCAGGGAACAGTAACCGGCAATACCCTGACAGGCACCTATGCACTCAACGGAGGTGCGTACAGTGCCGGTGGTGATCTGACTGTTGAAGGCAACAATTTTGCCGGAGCCGTCAACATGGTGGCCAGCGGAAGCGCAGGTTCCGACAACCTGATTATTAATAACAATGATTTTGTTCCAATTACGGAAGCTGCAGGAAGAGAATCATTCTATCTGCT
This sequence comes from Telluribacter sp., assembly GCA_040391535.1. Taxonomy (GTDB): domain Bacteria; phylum Bacteroidota; class Bacteroidia; order Cytophagales; family Spirosomataceae; genus JBEBXQ01. The sequence goes on from JBEBXQ010000030.1 coordinate 34,854, forward strand.
GCAGATCAGGGACAATAACAACGATAAACCCGCGGTTGTATCTGGTAACCGATTCAAGGACCACCAGCATTTCGGCTTGTTCCTGGGACGTTCCGGAAATGTAACAGTTGAAGAGAATACCTTTACCCCTAAAGCAAATGCAACCGGGTTTACCCATATTGCCTGGAACTCGAAAAATGAATCCGGTACCACCAACCCGGCAGCATACGCCGCAGAAAAAATTGTCATCACTGACAATACGTTCAATGCATCCGGAACTACGGGAGGAAAAGCCATTTCATTTGCTAACCACAAATCAGGAGCGGGTATTATTCCTCTGAAAGATATCACAGTTGGAGAAACGGCCAAACCAAACAATTTTGCAGCCGGTATCCAGCACTATATCTATCTGGACAAGCAGACAGGAAGCTCCAACAGTGAAGCCGAAGCATTATGGACTTCACCGGCATTTGGTTCTGCAATGGAAAGTACCATGGCACCCTTTGCAGAGAATATTTACGCGGGCTACAATCTGTTTGCCGGAAATACTTCCCAGGCATATCAGCTTCCAAAAGACGATATCCTTTCGGTTGAGCTGAATATTACTGATAAAGATGATGAACCATCCGTCGGACAGGTCTTTTTCCGTTCTGTCTGGAACGAGGATCAGGATCTGCACTACGCTACAATTCAGGAAGCGGTCAATGCGGCGGATGACGGGCATAAACTTATCGCTTACGGCTGGGAATACAATGAAGACGTGACGGTTAACAAATCGGTATCCATCACAGGTGATAACCTTGATGAAACCGACAAACGCCCTGTTGTGAAAAACAGCAGCGGTACCCAGCGGTTCCTGATCACCAGGGCTGATGTCACTATCGGGAACTTCCGGATTGAAGTTTCTGAAACAGGAACAGATATGACCGGAATCAAAGCCGGAACAGCCGGAACTTACAACAACCTGACTGTAAAAGACAATCTGATTGTCAATACCGCTACAGGTGCATGGGGAAGTTACGGAATCTACACCGGAACCCTTTCGCCGTCAAATGCGCAGGATCATATTACGCTGTCAGGCAATAACATTGAGAATTTCGGAAGAGCGGCAAGGCTGGAGAGAGTGAACGGAGAGATTACGGACAACACCTTTGAGGGTATTTATGCCCTTAACGTGGCAGCCTATGCGGTAGGGGGTGATCTGGACCTTGCAGACAATAAGTTCTATGGCTCAGTAAGCATGATCGGCAGTAATGCAAATACGAATACCTTAAGCATTGCTGAAAATATCTTTGATGCGTCATTGACCGATACGGATCCGTTCTACCTGCTGCAAATCAGAGAAAACGGGAATCCTACGCCTGTAAATATTTCCGGGAATGAATTCCTTAACCATACCCACTTTGGTGTATTTGTCGCCCGTTCAGGAAATGTTACCCTTGATGATAACGTATTTACGCCAAACGGTAATGCCTTCACTAACATTGCCTGGAACTCCAAGTCTGAAACGTCTTCTACAGGTGCACAACCTTTTGCTGCAGATGGCTTTACAGTTACTAACAATACACTGAACGGAACCGGTGGCAAAGGAATTTCATTTGCTAACCACTTTGCAGGAGACGGGATAGTACCATTGACCAATATTAATCTTGGTACTACCGGCAACCCGAATACATTCGGTGCTGATCTGGCCAGCTATATTGTGCTGGACAATCAATCAGGTAGTGCAAAGGCTATTGCTTTATGGAACAGCGGCGCTTTTGCCAGTGCAGGTGAATCCACTATGGCTCCGTTTGCGGTGGATATTTTCGGAGGAAATAACCAGTTCGGTGATGGTGCTGCGGTCGCTTCTACACTCGGATTTACCGCCATTCAGGATATCGAAGGCAAAGTTACCGACAAGGATGATGAAGCAGTGCTCGGACAGGTATTCTTCAAAACTCCGGTGCATAACGTTACCCGAACCCAATCTTACCAGTCCATTCAGGCGGCTGTTAACGAAGCAGTTTCCGGTGATATAATCCAGCTGGATGAATGGCAGTATATTGAGACGGTTACGATTGCAACTCCGGGTCTGACCATCGAAGGAAACGGAAACATTGCTGAAATTGTACTTCGGCCCTCTGTTGTCTGCTCGGGTATCACTACCGGCCCTGACGGTGTAACCATCAATGCTGCCGGTATTACGCTTAAGGATTTTACCATTACGCAGTTCCGCAACGGTGTTGTAGCCAACGGCGCAGACATTACGTTAAATGGCATTGAAGCGCTTAACAACTGCTATAACGGTGTATCTGTTCGTGACGGGGCACATAACCTGACCATTTCCGGTTCCAAGCTGAATACAAACCGCTACGGTCTTCAGGCCGGGACTACGGTATCGGCTAATAACATGACGATCGAAAACTCTGAAATAAAGGGTAATGAGCGTATCGGGCTGATCGTCGAAAACGGAAACGGCAGTGGTACCACTTTCAACAATGCAAGGCTGACCAATATCGATTTCAGTGATAACCAGGAAAAGGGTATTTATCTGGAAAAAGCGAATGATCTGATCATGGACGGTCTGCTGGTGGATAATTGCGGAACAATGGATGAGCAGTATCTCGTCAACCAGGGAATTGATATCAACCTCAAGTTCGGTAACTTCTCAAAAGTTGTCCTGAGAAATTCAACCATTACCAACTCAGGTGCTCCGGGGCATTCCAGCACCCATGCTGATGCGCCGGCGGCTATCAGTATTAAAGCCAGAAACGACGGAACCACGTATTCCGCTAATCCGGCTACACTGAACGATGTACTGATTGAAAACAACATCATTCATGGTATTGTACATGGATTAAGAATCGGGGAATACGGAACCACCGTTAACACGGGCCCTACCAACGTGGTAATTCAGAACAATGCTTTCACAGGTGACTATACCGGAAAGGCGCTCATCAATACGACTTCAGCCATTCCAAATGCAAATTGCAACTGGTGGGGCGTAACCAACCTGGCAGCCATACAAGC
>JBEBXQ010000031.1:0-36158 GCA_040391535.1 Telluribacter sp.
GCTGTGACAGGGCGGTCTTTTTGCGGTTATTCGGGTTGTTTTTATCGGATAACATCAGTTTATAATACGCTTTTAACTGGAAAATATCACCTTTTCATGGTTTTACGGGTGTTATCTTTTCTTATGTTTCCATAACATATTTCACCATTTTAAATCTGAAGGACTGAATTTTACAGAAATGGGGAGAAACTTTTTCATATCATCGCGCAGCAGTGAGATAACCCTGAATCCGGACTGATGTTAACCAATTAAAAACCCTTTCAGGCATTACTTACATTTTGCGGATTTTATTTTCAGACAGGCAATAAAAAAAAACGGATTTGGTAAGAAGATAAAAAAGATAAAGTAGGGACGGTCATTTTCTATAAAGATATCAGGGTTCCGCTTCTTGCACAATACATTATCATTTCCATTGTTTGTCAGCATGAACCAGACCATCAGCAATACGAAAACCTCCCGTCGCACGGTCTGCATGATCAATCTGACTGAGGATATTGTCAAAATAATCATCAAGTAGTTATATTTACCAAAATGAATATTTGATAACCTTACTCATCGATGAATTGACTTTCCTGAAACCGCGTACGATCTGTTTTGTTTTTCTAACCGTATTTGTTTGTGGATTGGTCATGGATACTTACGGTCAGTGGAATGGTTTGCCGCATCCCGTACATATTACCAGTGACCGCGGACTTCCGCAGGCATTTATCCCCGCTATGCTGCAGGATCAGAAAGGGTTTGTCTGGATGGCAACACTTGATGGGTTGTGTCGTTATGACGGACGGGATTTTAAGGTATTCAGGCCCTCGGAGGGAAAAGAGCCTTCCCTTTCCAGTGCAGCGATTATAGGTCTGAAACAGGACAGGGAGGGTGGCATCTGGATTCTTACCGAAAGGGGAACTATTGATTATTTTAACCCGGCAGACGAAACGTTTGAAAATATCTCCCGGAGTGCTGCTTTTCAGAAAGCCATTCCCTGGAAACCATACCAGGTCATGCAGGATAGCCGCAATCTCCTATGGATAGGTTTCAAAGGTCAGGGACTGGCCTCATTCAATAGTAAAACACAGGAAGTCAGGCGCATTTCTCATGATCCGGAACAGGACAACACCCTGAGTCATGACCAGGTAAATGCGATACTTGAAGACCGGCAGGGTTATATCTGGGCGGGCACACCGGCAGGACTTGACCGCCTGGATCCGGTTTCGGGGGACATCAGACATTACCGGCATGAGAAAGGAAATGTTTCTTCTCTTCCGGAAAATAATATTCTGGGAGTTTACCAGCGTAAAGACGGGAGTATGCTGATTGTTTCGGAAAACTACGTTTCACATTTTCATCCCGGGAAAGGCATTTTGAAATCGTTCCGCTTACCGGGAAGCAGAGGACAGTCTGGCGATGTTATTCCGTTTGCTACAGATCTGGAAGGAAACGATTACTTTGTACTGTACGGGAATCTGTACCGGTTTCATCCGCAACCGGGAGTACAGCTATTGAGCGATCCGGGAGTCGGTGCGCTTAGTGTGTATGTAGATCGTACAAATGTGCTTTGGGTAGGCACAAACGGACAGGGAATGTATAAATTTAACCTGAGGGCCGGGTGTTTTCAGGCCTGGTCCTATGAACATAATTTTATTACAGACCTGCTTTCCGGTCCAATGGGAATTGATGCCGCTCAGCTGCCGGAGTTTCATCCGAAAACTTCTCCATATTATTTCAGATCAACGCTTGATAAGAAAGGTAGGGTATGGTTTAATACCGGTTTTACACCATTTTTTCGCTGGGATCCGAAAAGCCGCCAACTGGATCAGATTCCGTTTCTTTTTCCTCTGCAAAGTTATGAACCGGCTCCGCCGGTCCCGATGGCAACAGATCCGGACGGGAAAATCTGGGTTTTATATGATAAAATGGCTGCCTGGTACGATGATTCTACGCACACCTGGAAGCAATTTCCCTTTGTATTTGATCTTGCAGCGTTCACCGGTGATCAGACCGGCTATATGCGGCTGTTGCAGTTTGTAGTAGATGACCAGGACTTATGGGTCATTACCAACACACATGGGTTATTCCAGATAAACCGTAAAACGGGGCATATCATAAGACATACTAATGACCCCAAAAATGCGTCATCGATCAGCAGTGATGCTCTGTTTAGTATTTTTGATGATCCTGATGATGAAAACCTGCTTTGGATAGGTACTTTCGGAAACGGGTTATGCCGGTTTGATAAACGCACGGGTAAAACAAGACGATTTACGGAAGATAACGGATTGCCCAACAATGTTGTATACGCTGCGATTCCCAGTGCCAACGGATATCTCTGGATTGCAACCAATAAGGGATTGTGTAAACTGAATCGTAATACTTTTGATACACAGACTTTTACAAAGGCTGACGGGCTGCAGGCCAATGAGTTTAACCGGTTTCACTTCATTCACTTTGCAGACGACCGGATTGTTCTGGGTGGAATCGAAGGAATGACGGCATTTTATCCGGACAAAATAACAGATGATACTTTTGAACCCGGAACTGAAATAATTGCTGTATGGATTAATAACCGATTCCTTCAACCCGGCCGCGATTCACTTGCCGGAGCTCTGCCACTGCATCAGATCAATCATCTGGAGCTGGGTCCGGATCAGAACTTCGTAACTGTTGGATTTGTAGGGTTACAGTTTAATAATTCCGGAAAAATGCAGTACCGTTATTTACTGGAAGGCGTGAATCAGGATTGGGTGGTATCTGACAGGCCGGAAGCCATTTATACTAACCTGAGGCCGGGGTTTTATACCCTGAAGCTGAATAGCTCCAACTCATCAGGAAAGTGGAGTCCGCATGTACGCATACTGACCTTTCGTATAGTGCCACCGTGGTGGGCTTCCTGGTGGGCCTGGTCAGCCTATGTACTGATCATACTGGGAATTGCTTACAGTGCGATAAGGTTGTATCTGAAGCAAAAAGAAGCTGTTCAGCTAAAAAAAATCGATGCTATCAAAACAAGGTTCTTTACCAATATTACACACGAATTCCGGACACCGCTGACATTGATCCTTTCACCGGTACATCAACTGAAAAAAGCGATGAATACGCCTCCTGAATGGCAGAAAAATGAATTCAGACTGAATCTGATTGAGCGTAATGCGCACCAGTTGCTCAAACTGGTCAATCAGTTACTTGATCTTGATAAGCTGGAGACCAGGACCATGGAAACCCATAATCAGCTTGGAGATATCTCTGTATTTGTAGAGGAACTCGTAAATTCTTTTCAGGACCAGGCCGCAGATAAGAGTATTTCATTACAGTATGATTCGGAGCTTGCCGAAACCCAGTATTGGTTTGATGGAACCAAACTGGAAAGTATTGTTTATAATCTTGTTGCGAATGCGATCAAATTTACAGAAAACGGTGGGAGGGTTGTGGTGACAATAGCCGGTGCGCACAACGGAATTAACCTGATAGTAGCCGATACCGGACAGGGAATTGAGGGAGGGATGCTACCCCGGATTTTTGACCGTTTTTTTCAGATTGACGACTCTGCCACCAGGGCGCATGAAGGGAGCGGTATCGGCCTGGCTTTGGTGAAAGAACTGGTAGACTTTATGGAAGGGCAGATCAGGGTGAAAAGTCAGCCTGGTAAGGGGACAGAATTTAAGGTATACCTGCCTTTTGATATGATGTCCGGAGGTGGTACCGTCACTTCGCTTCAAAATGAGGATGCTTCAGAAAAAACAGAAATTAACCTTAAGCCTGGTCAGGAACGGATAGCTGCTTCGGTAATATTACTGGTGGAAGATAACAGATCGCTTTCTGATTTTGTAGCGGATTGTCTGCCGGATCATTACAGAGTAGAGCGGGCTTTCAACGGAAAGGAGGGATTCGATAGAGCCGTAAATCTGATGCCGGATATGATCATCAGTGATGTGCTGATGCCGGTTATGGACGGGTATACACTTTGCCATCAGTTGAAAACCGATATACGAACCTCGCATATTCCGGTCATGTTGCTTACGGCCCGGACTTCACAGGGCAGCCGGCTGAAAGGATTGTCTCTGGGAGCCGACCACTACCTTTCCAAACCCTTTCATCCCGATGAACTGCGGCTGGAAGTAATGAACCTGATCGAACAGCAGCTCCGGTACAGAAACTGGCTGCAGGCACGGATTGTTGCTTTACCGGCACCCTTCAGTCAGATTTCTGATGAAATTCCCGATCTTTTTATTCAAAAAGTCTATACGCTTGTGGAGGCCAATCTGGATAACGCGCACTACGATGTGAATGAGTTAACGATGGAACTTGGTATGCATCGTGCTACTTTGTTCAGGAAGATTAAAGTACTCACCAACCTGTCGCCAACAGAACTCGTTCGCGGGTATCGGATTAAACGGGCAGCACAATTACTGAGCAACGGTGCGATGGTTTCGGAAGTGGCCTATAAGGTCGGGTTTGATAATCTTTCCTATTTCAGTAAGTGCTTCAGGACTCAGTTCGGTTTGTCTCCGTCTGAATACAGCAGACGGAACATCTGAAAAATATATGTTGTTTCTTTACCGGGATATTCTATCCTTTCTGTAGCCGGAATGACACTCGGCTTTGTTCTTCTGCAGGTGATTTGCGGGAATTATTTCTTCAGATTGGAGTCGTCAGAGGCATCTATTCTTCCCTTATTTTTTATGATCGGGGAGAACTGAACAATACGACCCAACACTTTGAGTAATGGTGGGAAGAGCTTAAGTAAAACTGTTTCGGTAGCGTTTCAGTAAGCCAGTAACCTGCCGCAGGCAATAATCGCGATCCAGCAAATGATGGAAATGAAAGCTGAAATGACTGATGCCCGGGGTAATTCATCTGAATCCTGCCTGTCAAATGAAGCAGGAATGATCAGCCGGTGGAAAATCCAGACATTAAGGCCCGCGATGAAAAGCATGGACATTTTGATCCAGAAGGTCATATCAGATGCAAGACTCACGGCATTGGTGATGAACAGCAATAGCCCGGAAGGGATAATCAACCAGAATCCTTTCCACGAAACCGGTAACAAAAACCGGGATGCCTGGTAGACGGATATGCGGTTGAAGTAGCCCAGCAGTCTCAGATCAAAGAGAAAAGATGCACCCACAAGAATAACGATACCCAATATATGTATAATCTCCAGCACAGGATACATCCACAGCGATTGCCGGATTTCTACTGACCAGGAAGATTGTTCAAGCCATTCTAAGAATTTTGTCACTGTGTTCAGCGTAATTCAAATTTTTCTCCGTTAACGAAAATGCGCTCTGCACGCATTTCTCCTTTTTTGGTTTTATGAGGATAAGCTACCAACTGTACTGCAGTTCCCTTGCGGATCATTTCCTGTGAAAGTCCTCTGGAATTCATGCGGCTGACAGGTGCCAGAAATACCGTATTATTCTCCTTTTTATACTTCACTTTCACCAATACGTGAGGATTCTCATAAACAGCTTCCTCTATGGTAGTCTTAAAGTCAAGTACTTTCGTCTGATCATACTCCGCCCAACCGTGATGCAGCAAAGTAAAGGAAATGCAGCTCAATAATGCGATCAGCAGTGAAATATTTTTTATGTTTCTCATAACTTCCGGAAGTTAGTTTACATAAAGTTAAGTATTTCAGTGTATTATGCAATGACGGGCTTTTAAAAAAAGAGGCTCTCATCTGTCAGAAAAGATGAGAGCCTCTTGCCCGGTTGATACTTTATATGATCATTTCTGATGTGCTTCCAGCCATTTGCGGGCATTCACAAATGCTTCCATCCAAGGAGAAACTTCATCATTTCTGCCTTCGGGATAGTGAGCCCATTGCCATTGTAAAAGGGAACGTTCAATGTGCGGCATCGTAACCAGGTGACGTCCGGTACTGTCGCACATGATTCCGGTATTGTAGTCAGAGCCGTTCGGGTTGGCCGGATAGGCTTCATAACCGTATTTACCTACGATATGGTACTGATCTTCGGCATAAGGCAGCCGGAATTTACCTTCTCCGTGCGACACCCAAACCCCGATCGTACTTCCTGCAAGGGAAGACATCATCACCGAATTGTTATCCTGAATCGTCAGAGAGGTGAATATGCTTTCATGCTTTTTACTGTCGTTATGCAGCATTTTCGGTTTTTTCTCATGATCCGGATTAATCAGCCCCAGTTCGACAAACAGCTGACATCCATTGCAGATCCCTACCGATAACGTATCCTCTCTTTGAAAGAAATTTTCGAGTGCGATCCTGGCTTTTTCATTATAAAGAAAAGCTCCGGCCCAGCCTTTTGCAGAGCCCAGGACATCTGAATTAGAGAATCCGCCGACGGCACCGATAAACTGAATATCTTCCAGCGTTTCCCGGCCTGAAATCAGATCGGTCATATGCACATCCTTTACATCAAAACCTGCCATGTACATGGCATTAGCCAGTTCCCGCTCCGAATTACTTCCTTTTTCACGCAATACAGCAGCCTTAGGGCGCGGTTTCTCAGCATCAATTTCCGGTTTTTTACCATCAAAATGAGCCGGGAAAGTATATTTCAGCGGTTGATTTTTATAGTTTTCATACCGTTCTGCGGCTTTTTGAGGGCCACTTTGTTTCCGGTCAAGCAGATAAGAGGTTTTAAACCATATATCACGCAGTTCTGTCACATCAAAAGGATAGCTGCCCGTTCCGTTCTTCACGGTCAGTGTAGCCGTACCGGTGGCTTCCCCGATTTTAAAGAATTCAACTCCGTTTGCTTTCAGAATAGCCTCTGCCGCCTGATCAGCCTGGAATACAACCGCAATGTTTTCGGAGAAAAGTTTTTCAATAATATCCTCTCCGCCCAGTGCTGTCAGATCAATTTCCGCACCAAGGTTATGATCTGCGAAACACATTTCCAGCAAGGTGGTAATTAACCCGCCGCTACCGATATCATGCCCTGCTGTTACCAGCCCCGCTCTGATCAGTTCCTGAAGTGTTTCAAAAGCATTGCTGAAGTGTGCGGCATCTTTAATATCAGGTGCCTCCGTTCCGATTTTATTAACAATCTGTGCAAAGGATGATCCACCCAGTTTATAGCGGTCACCAGACAGGTTAATATAGTAAACAGAGCCGCCATCTTTTTTAAGTACAGGCTCAACTACACCGCGGATATTATCGGTATGAGCCCCTGCGGAGATAATCACCGTACCCGGAGCAATGACTTCCTTGTCTTTATATTTTTGTTTCATGGAGAGGGAATCTTTCCCCGTCGGTATATTAATGCCCAGCGCAATCGCAAAATCCGAGCAGGCTTTTACCGCTTTGTATAACCGGGCATCCTCCCCTTCGTTTTTACAGGGCCACATCCAGTTCGCAGACAGCGAAACCGTTTTCAGTCCGTCTTTTAAAGGTGCCCATACAATATTGGAAAGTGCTTCACCAATGGCATTGCGGCTTCCGGCAGCCGGGTCAATAAGAGCAGAAAGCGGTGCATGGCCAATGGAAGTGGCGATACCGTCTTTCCCCTGATAATCCAGTGCCATTACACCACAGTTATTCAGAGGCAACTGCAACGGCCCGGCACATTGCTGTTTAGCCACACGGCCACCCACGCAACGGTCTACTTTATTGGTCAGCCAATCCTTACTGGCTACCGCTTCCAGCTGAAGCATCTGTTCAAGATAGGCGGATAACTGCGCGATGTCATACGTGACCGGCTGATAGGTCCGTGTCACACTTTTATCGTTCATGACCATTTTGGGAGAACTGCCAAACATATCACCCATTTCCAGATCCATCGGTTTCAGTCCTGTTGTGGCAGAAGCAAAAGTAAAGCGGTGGTCACCGGTTACTTCACCTACTGTATACATAGGAGATCTTTCCCGATCGGCAATTTTCTGTAAAGTGTCAATATTCTCCTGACTGATCACCAGACCGATTCTTTCCTGTGATTCATTCCCGATAATCTCCTTTGCGGATAGGGTAGGATCACCCACCGGTAATTTATCCAGATCTATTTTTCCGCCGGTTTCCTCAACCAGTTCTGAAAGGCAGTTAAGGTGCCCGCCCGCGCCGTGGTCATGAATCGAAACAATGGTATTGTTATCACTTTCCACCAGTCCGCGAATCGCATTGGCTACCCGTTTCTGCATTTCAGGATTAGAACGCTGAACGGCATTGAGTTCAATCCCGGAACCAAGCTCACCGGTATCGGCAGAAGAAACAGCTGCTCCTCCCATTCCGATCCTGTAATTTTCACCACCCAGCACCACAATTTTATCATCAACAGCCGGTACGTCTTTTTTCGCCTGGTCGGCCTTTCCGTAACCTACGCCGCCTGCCTGCATGATCACCTTATCAAAACCCAACAAACGTGCGTCTTCCTCATGCTCAAACGTAAGCACTGAACCCGTAATCAGCGGCTGTCCGAATTTATTGCCAAAGTCAGTAGCACCGTTGGATGCCTTGATAAGAATGTCCATCGGGGTCTGATACAGCCATTTTCTTTCCGGTACTGCTTTTTCCCAGGGACGATTCTCTTCAAGCCGGGAAAAAGAGGTCATATAAACGGCTGTTCCTGCCAGGGGTAAAGAACCTTTTCCGCCTGCCAGACGATCCCGGATTTCACCTCCTGAACCCGTGGCGGCGCCATTAAAGGGCTCCACAGTAGTCGGGAAATTGTGGGTCTCCGCTTTCAGTGAAAGTACGGAATCAAACTCTTTTATTTCGTAAAATTCGGGTACATCTGCCCGTTTAGGGGCAAACTGCTGTACACGTGGCCCTTTCAGAAACGCGACATTATCTTTATAAGCCGAAACAATACTGTTCGGGTGGGTTTCGGATGTTTTACGGATCAGCCTGAACAGCGAAGCCGGTTGCTCTTCCCCGTCAATCACAAAGGTGCCGTTGAAAATCTTATGGCGACAGTGCTCTGAGTTTACCTGAGAGAATCCGAATACTTCAGAGTCTGTCAGCTTTCTGCCCAGCTTCTCAGCCAGATCGTTCAGATAACCGATTTCTTCCTCACTGAGCGAAAGCCCTTCCTGGCGGTTATATGCTGCAATATCATCAATTCCGATAATAGGTTCGGGCTGAATACTGACTGTAAAAATAGTCTGGTCAAGTCCGGTATATTTTTGTGACAGCATGGGATCAAAGTCCGCTGAATCAGCAGTAGCTTTGGTAAATTCTTCGATCCTGACAATGCCCTGAATATCCATGTTCTGGGTAATTTCAACCGCATTGGTGCTCCACGGTGTAATCATCGCGGCTCTGGGGCCTGTAAAATACCCGGGAAGTGTGGTTTCTTCACAGAGTTGTGCATCGCCAAAAAGCCAGTTCAACTTTGAAATTTCAGTGGTAGCGAGCTTCCGCTCTGTCTGTACGGCGTAAACGCTTGTCAGCGCGTTGGGAGAAAAGAAGTAAATCATGTTATATAATTATGGCGCAAAGTTAATTCAAATATTTTCATTGCCCATGATGTATGTAAAAATTGATGTTACACAGGAATAACATTCATGCAAAGGTGCTTTGTTCCTTCCTGCAGCGAATTAATAATTAAATGTTTATGTGTTTTTCTGTTCTGCGGTTTTTATACAATGTTTTGCATTTTGCCCCGCTTTTTACAGTCAAAATACAGGCCTGTTTCCGGGTCTTATTTTTCAGGCATTACTTTGTAAGTAGGATCTTCTTCTACGTTTACGACAATAATTCCTGATGCTTTTTCCAGTAAGATACGACTGTCGGCACTCAGGTGTTTCAGGATAACCTTTTTCTTATTTACAGCATATTTCTCTGTAATTTTATGGACGGCATCAATGGCGCTCATATCGGCGATCCGGCTGTCCATAAAATCAATGATAATGGTTTCCGGGTCATTTTTTGCATCGAATTTCTCAAGAAATGCACTGACGGATCCAAAAAATAACGGTCCGTAAATCTCATACACCTTAATACCCTCTTCATTTGTATATTTCCGGGCTCTGATTCTTCGTGCATTATCCCACGCAAATATCAAAGCGGACATAATCACTCCTGTCAATACAGCCAAAGCCAGATTATGTAAAAATACAGTAATCAGGGTTACGGTTAGTCCTGTCAGAATATCAGAAGCGGGCATTTTGGTAATAATACGGAACGATACCCATTCAAAGGTGCCGATGGCTACCATCATCATTACTCCCACCAGTGCCGCCATGGGAATGCTTTCAATGAAAGGAGCACCCACTAATATAATAAGCAGTATGGTAAGCGCGCCGATAATACCAGCCAGGCGTGCCCTTGATCCGGCATTCAGATTGACCAGTGTTTGTGCTACCATCGCACAACCGCCCATTCCTCCGAAAAAACCATTCATCAGATTCGCTCCGCCCTGTGCCAATGACTCTCTGTTTGAGCTGCCTTTGCTATCCGTAATTTCATCTACCATGGTAAGCGTCAGTAAGGTTTCAATCAGACCTACACCAGCCATGATCAGTGCATAAGGCAGAATAATCTGAAGTGTTTCCAGTGTAAAGGGTACCTGCGGGAAAGAAAAAACCGGCAGACTTCCTTTAATACGGGCAATATCAGCTACGGTTTTGGTTTCTATTCCTGATGCGGTCACCAATGCGGTTATGGTAAGAATTGCTACAAGGGAAGCAGGAACGGCCTTTGTAATCCGGGGAAAGAAAAATACAATAGCGATGGTCAGAGCAGTCAGGCCAGCCATTATATATAATATTTCGCCCTGCATCCAGGTTGTACTGTCGTGCCCGGTAATTTTAAACTGTTCCAGCTGGGCCATAAAAATAATGATAGCCAGACCATTCAGAAATCCGTACATGACAGGCTGCGGGATGAGCCGGACAAATTTACCCAGTCTGAAAATACCAACCATTACCTGAAACACCCCTGCAAGTGCTACTGCCGCAAACAGGTATTGAATGCCGTGCGTGGCAATTAAAGCCATCATTACTACAATCGTTGCCCCGGCCCCTCCTGACACCATTCCTGGTCTTCCGCCAAAAACCGCTGTCACCAGTCCCATCAGAAAAGCGGCATACAGACCCGTTAAAGGAGGTAATCCTGCCAGAATAGCAAAAGAAAGTGACTCGGGAATCATGGTCATTGCGACCGTCAGTCCTGCAAAAATCTCATTTCTGTAATTAATCTTCTGCTGGAAATCGAAGAGATTCAAAAGGGAAGGCATGGATCATCCGGAATAATATGGAATAATTGAGTTAGCAGTATGGCGTTATGTGGGTTGTCTTCCATCCCGGTTTAATGCAAAAAGGTAATATTACCGCGAAAGTACAGCTAATTTTCTGAAATTAGTCAAAGGGTCACACGGATGGTCCGTTAAAAAAACTCCTTCGTACTGACCAGGCAGACGAAGGAGTAAAGGAGTTGAATTTTTGTGACGGAAGTATGTAAAATATCCCACTTTATAGAAGTATTTCCCCATTTATCCATCAAACCCGACGGGTTTAATTTTCAGAGAAATCGATCTGCTCTTCGTGGTCAAGGACGGTGATTTTCTGAATAAAGTCATCATAACCGGCTTCATGGTCATGATTAGAGTACATCCCGTACATATCCAGGTTATACCCGGTAAGTTCGTCATTAGCCTTGATGACGTATAAAATGGCATTATCGGCCGGGTCTGACGGGCCTTCAAAGCGATAGACCTTGATAATCGTCAGATCTTCGGGCTGGTAAAATTTACCACTTCCGATGGTAAGGCCGTCCGGAGTCCATTTGAATTCACTATCAATACCCTTTATTCTCAGTTTCTCCATTACAGCCGACAGCGTTGTCATGTGGCCCATATCTTCATTTTCTGAATTTTTCATCGCATTGACGGTTTAGTGATGTATTATACACAGAAAAAAGTATACCAGCCGTTGATCAGAGGGCACCCTTTATTTCCCAACCTTTCCTGTATGTTCTTTTCAGCAACTTATTGGCTCCGGAGTGATTGGTAAAACGTAACTTGTCCGTGTCCCATACCAGCAGCTGGTCAGGTATCCGGATGGCCACCGTACCGAGTATAATAGCTTCGGTCATCGGTCCTGATTGCTCAAAGTGTGATTCGGTTTTTGTTTTTTCAAGACAGGCATCTGCAAAATGATGATAATGATTACGGCTTTCTATTTTCCCGACAACCGTAGAAGCGAACTTTTCGGATGGCAGCAAAACAGGTCCTTCTCCCGTATGAGGGATTAACAAGGCGCCTTCTGTACCCACCAGCAGCGCTGACTCTGCCGGATAATTTTCAACGGAGTATAAGGCACGTATTTCTTCCGGTGGGTAAATCAGTCCGTCAAACCATTCTACTGTTATCTTATTCTGCTCAGTCATACTGTTTCCCGGAAATACCCAGGTGATATGATCACTTTGCGGCCAGGTGTCTCCTTTTCTTTCTTCTGAATTTTTCCAGGATTCCTGTACTTCTGCTATAACGGACAGAGGTGCCGTCAGACCAAGCCCTTTCCAGACCGCGTCAAAAATATGACAGCCGATATCACCCGACCACCCGGTACCGAAATCCTGCCATGCCCTCCATTTGGCCGGGTGGTATATTTCAGGAGCATACGGACGTGCTTCGGCGGTTCCGAGCCATAAGTCCCAGTTGAGGGTATCAGGTGCCGGTACGCCCTGAGCAGGTCTCGGTCCTATAAGCCGGTAAGTATCAATAGCACCGGGCCGGTTGGAGCACAGGTAAACATGCTTTATTTTACCGATAACCTGTTCTTTGATGAGTTTAACGGCAGTACGGTCGCAGGTATGTGAAGCCCACTGCGTACCCAGCTGCGTTACGAGTCCTGTTTTTTTTGCCATCCGTGTAAGGGCTCTGACTTCGGCAACATCATGACACATGGGCTTCTGGCAATAAACGTGCTTTCCGGCTTTCAGTGCTGAGAAGCTGGCAGCAAAATGATTGTGATCCGGAATAGATACATTCACCGAATCGATATTGTCTTTTTCTTCCTTCAGCATTACCCGCCAGTCTTCATACAGCCTTGCTTCCGGTGCCAGAGCTGCTGCGTTGCGGAGATTGTTTTTGTCAACATCGCAGATCGCTACAATATCGGTTTCGGGGTGGCTTAGAAAGTTACGGAGATCATGGCCGCCCATGCCTCCGACTCCGATACAGGCATGACGGAGCCTGCCGGGAGCTGTACCGGCCTGTATCTTCTGCGAAAACAGAGCGGGAGTCAATACCGCTGCGGCTGAGGATAATATGAATCTTCTCCTTGAAACAGATAAACGTTCTCTTTTTCTCATCGTAATGACTTTAAAGTGCAAAAGATTAAGGAAACTGGTTAATAACGTTAAAAGTCACCAGGGTCAGAAAACTAATCCTGAAACGATTGCAGTCTTCTCGGAGGCGGAGCGTTTAATACGGAAATTACTGGAACATGACTTCGTTCAATCCATTCCGGAAGTATTATCGGGTAAGTTTTGGCCTGATTTTCCGTTAATATTTTCAACTGTAAACGATTTTTGGGTAATTGGAGGGCAATCGCTATTTTCGTCAGCCGGTTTTGTATGTTGTCTGTCCCGTCAGACCAGGGAACTGAAAGGCTGAATATATCCTGTTTCAATGTTTACCAAATCTTATTTAAAATGAACCCTGTTAATCAAAATTCTATTCAGGTAGGGCCTAATCCTGCCATGTTACAATACAATGGCCTTTATGGCAACTATGGTGGCGCGTATATTCCCCCCGTACTGGAAGGACAGCTCAGTAAGCTGGCTGAATTTTTTGATAATACCGTCGGGCAGGCAGATTTTCAGAAAGCGTTTATTAATATTCTGATTGATTTCGTCGGCCGCCCTTCACCTCTTTATCTTGCCAGAAACCTGAGTGACTTCACCGGTTCCCGTATTTATCTGAAGAGAGAAGATCTTAACCATACCGGATCCCATAAAATCAATAACACGATCGGACAGATACTGCTGGCCAAACAAATGGGGGCAAAGGAAATTATTGCAGAAACCGGCGCCGGACAGCATGGTGTGGCCACCGCTACTGCTGCCGCCATTCTGGGATTACCCTGTAAGGTATTCATGGGTGAGGTTGATGCGGCCCGACAGGCATTGAACGTCAGAAGAATGCGGTTGCTGGGCGCTGAAGTAGTAACCACAAGTCTGGGCAGCGGTACTTTAAAAGATGCCGTAGATGCAGCTTTGGGGTATTATATTGAAAACCCGACTACCTATTACCTCCTGGGCTCACATGTGGGACCACATCCATATCCTAAAATGGTAGGTTATTTCCAGAGTGTGATCGGTATGGAAGCCCGGCAGCAGATTTTACAGAAAGAAGGAAGATTGCCGGAGCATATTTTCGCGGCTGTAGGCGGAGGGTCCAATGCCATAGGTCTTTTCTCTGGTTTTCTGGAAGATGAGTCCGTAGAAATCCATGGTGCAGAGGGTGGCGGAGAAGGGACTATGCCGAATACGGCAGCAACGTTGTCGTTCGGGAAACCTACGGTATTCCAGGGGACACTTTCTTATTGTCTGGTAAATGAGGCAGGTGAGCCTGTCGCATCAAAAAGTATAGCTGCCGGACTAGATTATCCGGGTATCTCTCCACAGCATGCAGATATGAAAGATACCGGCCGGGCCAGCTATTACCCTGTTACGGATACAGAAGCAGTCGAAGCTTATAAAATTCTGTCTAAACTGGAAGGAATTACACCAGCCATTGAGTCGTCTCATGCCGTGGCTTTGGCAATAAGGCTGCTCAAAGACAAAAATGCACTTGCTGTCGTAAACTTATCGGGCAGAGGTGATAAAGATGTCGAAAGAGACATGTAAGAGCATAATTGTTCCGGTCAGGAATTATTCTCCTGACCGGAACAATCCCTGCTGCAAGAAAATACAGATATCCTGAAACAAGGGTATATAAAAAAGCCATGGCTCTCCATGGCTTAACTAAGTAGATATTTTACCATACCAATACGACATTTAAACTCTTTTAACCGGTTTTTTCCTGCTGCTTAGTACTGATATCACTTTCAGGAAAACAAACATAGTGGCTGCAAAGCCGACAATAATCAGTGCGAAGAAAAGTATTTCCTGGGTATGCATAATTGATAAACGTTTATGTGACCACTGAATTAACTTCTGTAATATATAATAAATATTTGATTAATCCAATAGTAGCCGGCAGATAATCAGGCCTTTGCAGGATATTTTTTTATGCTTTGGTTATGATTGACTAAGGTTCTTTATTTTTGCACAAACGGCGCAGCATCAATGATTTACACCTGTTGTCTGTCAGTCTGTTATCCTGTTAATCCCATGAATCCGAGGCAAAGACGAATAAAGGAAAGAAATCTCATCCGGTTATCCATTGGTGCGGGATCCGCCCTGACTATCTGGGCGATTATTGTCGGGATTATGGGTGATTCCAAAGCCATTATTTTCGACGCATTGTATTCACTGGTAGGTATAAGTCTTTCGGGAGTTTCGCTTATGGTCAATAATTTTATCCGAAAACCCGATGACGAACTGCTTCCTTTCGGCCGGTCGCAGTTTCAACCCTTTGCTATTACACTTCAGTCTTCCGTTATCATTTGTCTGTGCCTGTATACACTGGCCACTTCGGTCATTGATATTTTTAACGGAGGAAAAACGGTGGAATTAGGTATCGCCCTTCCTTATCTGATTGCCTCTATTATCATCTGTTTTCTTTTCTGGCTGTATTTCCGGAAAAAAGCGGTGGAGATCGGTTCTGAATACGTCCGTATAGAAGCAACCGAATGGCAGCTGGATGCCCTTTTGAGTCTGGGCGTCCTGGCGGGCCTTTCAATGGGTTATTTTTTCAGGGATACTTCCCTGGATTTTCTGATTCCGTATCTGGATTCAGGTATGGTGATTATCATTTCGCTGTTATTCCTCAGAATTCCTTCACAGACTTTCCTGAAAAACATACGGGAACTGCTGCAGTTTGCGCCGGATGATGACGTTGAGAACCTGATCCATGATGTGTCCGGAAATATCGCTGACAAATACCAGTTCATGCAGACCCTGGTGAGGGTGGCAAAAACAGGGGGCAGCTATAATGTGGAGATTGATTTCCTTTTGCCCAAGTCGCTGTCCGGCATTCCGCTTGTGCAGCTTGATAATATTCGTCAGGAGCTGTTTGATCAGATCAAAGGTGACTATGAAATGTGGCTTACCATTTCGTTTACGACAGAACGGAAATGGATGATTTAGGCGTAGGAATTTCTGTTCTCTAATGTAGAATCGGTATATAAATAGTATAAAATACACCGCTTATTCTGATTGTTTTCCTGTACTCATATCAATAAAATTATACATTGTGTATGTATTTATGTTCCTTCTTTAGTTCTTATCACTATTAAATTCTGACTACATCTGAGATTTTAAATAGGTATATATTATATCATTGGTATGTAAAGTTATGAATATATTTTAAGGAATATTTTTGATTTGATATAGATAAAATACTACATTTACAATATGAGCCGTTTTAATAACCCTATTATAACCGGCTAAATATCAACGTTATTCAAAAACTCAACATGATGGACATTCAAAACGACAGAGAAGCTCTCGAAAGGCTCCGGCGTATCGTTCAGGAGGCCGAAAACAAAGGGGATCTTGCCATGATGGAGGCTATTCTGGCCGACGACCTGACGGTAATAGCACCCGGTAACCCGGTGATCCGAACAAAAGAAGGTGGTGTAGCTTTCTTAAAATCATGGTTTGATGCCTTTAAGATCCAGATCAGCTACCAGCCTGAGCAAACGCAGATTGAGCCTCATCTGGCATATCAGTGGGCGACTTATGACCAGATTACCATTAATAAAGAGACCGGTGAAAAAGCTTTTGAAAATGGTCGTATCCTGTGGGTCTATAAAAAATACGACGGTCGCTGGCTGCAACACCTGATTATCTGGAATACCCTGCCCTGAATCTAATCTATATTTAATACAAAACCCTTACATTATGTCCTATTTACACGCTCCAAGGCTCGTGTTTACAGGCGATTTCCTTTCGGATGTCAGTACTGTAAATAACGATACCGCTCATTATAATAATGAGACTTTCAAACCTGATTTTCAGAAACCAGGCCAGGGCGCTACCAACGGCTGGTGGAATCCGGAAGGCGGTGCCGTTTTTGATTTTCAGAACTGCAGGATAAGACAGCTATCCCTGCCTGACGGAACCATTCTCTCTCATCCCTCGCAGGACCCGCTGATCGGGCAGGTAGTGATGGGAGCGGAAGGGCGTCCTACCGGTAAAATGGTCGATATTGATCCTGACGCGCAAATGTATTCCGCATTGTGGTGTGTTCAGGTAAGGATCTGTACCCGGGATAATGAACTGCTTTTGCAGGGTGATCTTGACACCACCAGTTTCAGGGATATTCAGATGCGGCAGACCGACGGAGCCAAAAATAACGGGCAGGCCCTGGGTGCTACCTGGACCTCCACATTAACCAATGTCCAATGGGGCGAAAAGGCCAATTGGTCTCCTTTTCTGGGGCGGCTCAGGAAAACTACTCAGGAGAATAAGTTGTCAGTCAATCTGAATTCGTTCGGGTATTATTATGCACATAATGACGGGCGCTTTTCGCTGGGACGCATTTTAGGCTCCATTGGTCCTTATTTCAGTAATGAGCCCGTTACCTTTGCCGCCGCCCGCAGGCTGTATGGTATTTACCAGCCCGCAGGACAACGCTCTACTTATTTCAGTACGAGTAACTTTCTGGTGGAATATGAAACAAACAGCGTGACGGTTGACCTGGGAGCCAGCTTTCCGGTAGAGAATTCGCTCGGTGCCATTCATCTGAATCAGCGTCTATACCTGGCAGTGAGTAAAATACCGGTTCAGTTTGCACCGGACAGAAACAATCCTGCTTATTATATATCCCAGTCTGATGTGGTCGGGATTGGTATCGTCGGTTATGCATCTGGGAATGATTGGCTTATGCAGACCGGTGGCGTAGTTTCTCTCAATAACCTGCCTTCTGAAACCATGCGGCTGCTTACGGATCATCAGCTGTTATTGATTACCATGGTACAGGGAAAACCGGATCAGTTCCTGGTGGTTGCGCGCGAAGCTATTGACGGACAGGTGGTACGGGCTGATAATTTTGTTCTGCGGCTGGATTGCCGTGAAACGCAGAAAGTGAAATTTCACGCTTACCAATGGGGCAGACCCCTTGCAAACGCACTGATAAAAACCAGCCTTCAGCCGCCGACTCCTGATACACCAGTTGGTCCCAATAACCCGATTTCTGTCATTTACGGAAATAATTTTCCGCAGGACGGCATTACGTTTGCATCATCTGTCGTAACCGCTGCTGACGGAACCGCAGAGCTTCAACTAACGGGGAATCCCATTCATAGTCCACGTCATTACATAGACGGTCAAATTTATACATTTGATTATCAGCTTGATGAAGTTGATCCCGCTTTTGGTACTGAAAATATAGTGGTTCACCTGCGTGATGAGTTTGAAACGATCGAAAATCCGGTCTGGAGCGATATAGTATCCATTATGACCCAATACGGCAATCTGTATCCGGTTATGAGTAAGTATATCGCCAGCTTTGCTGATCCGGTTGCTCTGATTGAAAAGAAAGACATCTTCATTTTTGCTTTTTCAAGACCTCTCGAAAATACGATGCACATGCCGGTCACCCGTGATTTGTCAGAAGGAAAAAGGCAGACCATTCTGAACTGGCTTCATCATCCGGTGACAGACGATAAGGGAACTTCTTCGCATTTGCAGGCTGTTGCAAAACCCGAAAATCCGGTTCCGGAGAATACACCACTGACCGATAACCAGAAGAAATACAAAGAAGCTGTCAGGGCCAAAAACGGTGCTGTGGCTGAATTTCAGGTTATCGGAAATTTGTTTGAAAATTAACCACTCCACCCTTTAAAATACGCTGATTATGCTACACATTGATGCCATTTATATAAAGAAAATACAACAATCAGGCAGTCTGGCTGAATTGTTCCCCATGCTGCAGAATGCCATTGAGCTTGAGCATTCGACTATTCCTCCCTATCTGACAGCCTTGTTTTCTATTCAACCGGGGAAGAGCAATGAAGCCCGGAAGATCATTCACTCCATTGTGATTGAGGAAATGATGCACATGACCATCGCAGCCAATATCCTGAATGCGATCGGAGGAAAACCGCAAATCAATAATCCGGCATTTGTACCTGCATATCCGGGCCCTTTACCGATGGGTATAGGTAACGGGCTGATTGTGGGGCTGGAGAAATACTCACTGGAAGTAGTCAAAAAGGTATTTATGGAAATTGAAGAACCTGAAAATCCGCTGGTACTGAAATCTGCAGCTGAAACGGAACAAACCTACAGTACAATAGGGGCATTTTACCTGGCTATTCAAAAGAAAATTGAGGAAATTGCTCCTTATGATTTACCAGGAAACAAAGCATACCAGGTAACATCGTCCTTTTTTGATGCGGATCAGCTTTTCCCGATTTATACGAAAGAGGATGCCATCCATGCGATCAATATTATTGTGGAACAGGGAGAAGGTACTTCCACTTCGCCGGTGGATCAGGATGGAGAAATTGCGCATTATTATCGTTTTGAAGAACTGGTCAGGCAACGAAAGCTGATTAAAGATGATAATGCACCCCATGGGTATTCCTTTTCAGGTGAACCTATCGTATTCAATCCGTCCGACGTATATCCGTTTTTTCCCAACACCAAAATAAACATGCTTAAAAAAGGAACAGAAGAGTGGAACCGTCTGAACCAGTTTAATACCAGCTACTTTTCATTGCTGGCCGGCTTACATACCACTTTTAACGGAGCACCGGCACAACTGGATAATACCATTGGTATTATGTATGATCTGAAACTCACCGCAGAAAAGCTGGGTGCAACCCCGTTCCCGGGAAATCCCGGCTTTACGATCGGTCCGTCTTTTGAATATATCCGTCCGAATGAAGCATAGGTAATTAGATTCCCGTGGCCGGCTTTCAGGCTGGCCACGGGAAATTTTATTTTCTGAAAAAATCAAACTTTATATTACCCTGCTGAAAATGAAAACCCGTTTTTCCTTCTTTTTCAAAAAATTGCATTCTGATCTGCGCCTTGCTGAATTCAAAATCAGTGGCTGACAGTGCTTTCAGCGGAAACGCTCCCTGGCCCGTGGCTTGTCCGAAAAACAGGCCGTCTTTCAGAAATACCTGGATGGCAAGCGGAAAGCCTTCCGCGCTGTATTCTCCTTCGTAACTTTTCAAAACGGATTTGTCTACATCTACTCCCGGCCTGTCAGTCAGATCCGGGAACTGAATGTCATGGCCATAAGCACCGTTTAAGAGCTGAATGGAAATATCGTTTCCGTCATAATGTTTGTTGCCGTTAATCAATCGTACCAGTACGGTGCGGTCATCCGGATTATAGGCAGCAATGGAATAAAAGGTCTCAATACCTCCGGTATGGCCAAAAAACCGCTGATGCCTGAAAGGAACCGTGAACAGCCCAAGTCCGTAACCTCCCTTTATATCGGTCATTTGTTCCAGGCTTTTGGAACTAACCAGCCTGCCTCCGAACAACCCTTCCAGAAACAATGCCACATCTTCGGCAGTAGCAGAAATGGCACCTGCTGCCCATGCCCAGTCTGTATTCCATTCCGGAGTGGTGGGTTGCCAGCCATTCTCGCCAAAGGTGTAGGATCTGGCCATGTCGGGCACATCAGCCGGCCTGCCCAGTGTGGTCGCCTTTAGTCCCAGTCTGTCAATAATACGTTGCTGCAGCTGGTTGGCATAAGTATCTCCGCTTACGGCTTCAATAACAGCTCCCAGAAGAATGTAATTGGTATTGCTGTATTGAAACGTAGAATCCGGTGTAAAGTCAATAGCCAGGCTTCTGAAGCGTTCAAGGAACTGCGTTTTGGAAACCGGTGTCACTACCTCCGTAAAAAAATCAGGCTCGCTGGTATAATTATGAAGACCCGACCGGTGGCGCAGTAACATTTCTACTGTTATCAGTTTAGCGTTGGGGATATCAGGGAAATATTTTTCCAGCTTATCGTCCGGTTTCAGTTTCCCTTCTTCCATCAACTGCATGATCATGACAGCGGTATAGGTTTTGGTAATGGAACCGATCATAAAGCGGGTTTTGGGAGTATTTTTGATCTTTTGTTCTACGTTCTGATATCCGGCCGAGTGCTGATAAAGTGTTTTGCCATCCCGTCTGACAAGGCCATTCACAAAGAAGAGTTCTTTTGAATCGTATATGTTAAACAGGCTGTCAAGGGCCGACTGGCTTACGCTTTGTGAATTCGTACAGGACGTTGTCGCTATCAGTGCAAGTAAAAGGAAGAGGTATCTCATAGCCTATGGATAAGTTATGTTCAAATATATCAGAGTAATGACTTACGAAGAAAACAGGAATTGATCAAACGTTTCAGTAAAATAGGATAGAGGGGAAAAATGAAAGGATCTGCGGTGATATTTTGCGATTCAATGCTAACCTTTTTTACTGCTATTGCCTTTTAATATATTGGGGGCATAGCCAAACTCATTTTTAAAAGCATAAGAGAAATGGGAAAGATTTTCAAATCCAACTTCCAGATAAACATCGCTTGGTTTCCGGTGCTGGTGAGTAATCTGAAAGTGGGCTTCCTGTAATCGTTTCTTTTTAAGCCAGATTCCCGGTGTTACTCCGAACGTTTTCTGAAAGTCCCGTTTGAATGCAGATAAGCTTCGGCCGGTCAAAAAGGCAAATCGTTCCAGACTTAAATTAAAACGGAAATGATGATTCATAAACGCTTCTATATCAATTTTTTCCGGAATGCTGAAATTGAAAAATACGCTTGTAAGTTCCGGAGCACATTTTAATAAAATCAACAGCAATTCTTCTCTCTTAATATCTGAGAAAGTTTCATCAATTTCTAATGTGCCATTATAGTATGGCTCCAGGGACCGGATGAAATTATGAATCAGATCGTCTTCCTTTATAAACAGAAAAGCATCATCAGTGGTTGATGCATTGATCGTATAATGATGGCGTTCTGAAAACTGTTTTAAAAAAGGTTCATCAAGAGTGATGATAATTTTCTCAAACGCATCATTATCCTTGTATTTGGTATATCTGACTAAATGGTTTTTCCGGGCGACACAGTAATCGCCCGGTTCCATTGCATAATATTGTCTGCCATCGTAGGCCTTCATCGAACCTTTCAGTAAACACAGAAAGAAATGGTCTGATATAAACTGTTCAGGTGATATTTCAGGTCCCAGATGGCAGGACTGTATGTTATTGACCTTCAATGTAAAATCCTTTTAAATTCCGTTTTCAAATTTAATCAATAAGAAAAAAACAATTGTCCGGATGAGAAAATTATTGTGCCAGGGTTTAGAATTGAAACTTGATTTGTGTCGCATTTTCAGCATAATCCCATAATTCTTTTGCCAACAGATCATCATTCATTGCAGGCGAACTGTGATTGGATAGTGCCGGGTAACCTGCATATTCTTTTTCACCATCCGGCCCGAAAAACTGTCCGCCTTTTACTGACGGGGCCGTTGCTGCGAAAAGAGCCGGTAAAGCGCCCTGCCAGGGTTCCATTATTGCTTCAAATTGGGTAAACATTCCTGTAAGTATCTCTGCGGGGATATGGCGTTGCAAATCAGTTCGGGTAACACCAGGATGTGCCGCTACTGAAAGAACAGATAATCTCTCCGATTTAAGCTTTCTGTCCAACTCATAAGTAAAAAGCAGATCAGCCAGTTTACTGACTGCATATTCCCGCCATTCATCATAGGGCTTTTCTAGTCGCAGATTATTAAAATCGATACCGTTGGCCAGTGTGGCTGCGCCACTGGAAAGGGTTACTACCCGCGCGTTTTGTGCATTCTTTAATAAGGGGAGTAAATATCCTGTCAGGGCAAAATGCCCAATGAAATTTACCCCGAATTGCAATTCAAATCCATCATCGGTTTTTGTAGCCGGAGGAATCATTACACCTGCGTTATTAATCAGAATGTCC
The DNA here is from genome assembly GCA_040391535.1 of Telluribacter sp. Lineage (GTDB taxonomy): Bacteria > Bacteroidota > Bacteroidia > Cytophagales > Spirosomataceae > JBEBXQ01. The sequence continues at coordinate 22,965 of JBEBXQ010000031.1, forward strand.
AGTTGCTGATGCTTACTTTTAAATTCTTCAGCAAAACTCCTTACATGTGCGAGATTAGCCAGATTAAGGACTCCCGCAGACAGATGGCCTTTCCCTTTTTTTTCAGATCGGATTTTCCTTATAGCGGATAATACTTTGTGCGAATCTCTTGCTGCAAGGGTTACATCAGCTCCGGCTTCGTATAATGCTTTTGCTGTTTCAAACCCTATTCCGGTATTCGCTCCGGTCACTATGACATTTTTACCTGACATATCAGGAATGTTTTCTTTTGTCCACATATACCTTAGATTTCATTTGATAATGCAAATTTCAGGTTTGTATAGTCATTATAGTTTGTTGTGGAGTTCAATTTTACTTTGTTGTGGAGCTCAAAAAGACAGAACCTCTCCGGGTGTTGTTTTCTTCCTGAACCACTATAAGCTGATTGGCAATCCTGCTTATCTATACAGATAGTTGAAAATGTCAGCAGAAACGGACCACACTTCTGCAAAAAAACTTTTATAATTGCAATGAAGAAATGATATAAAAATTCTATGTTTTGTTTTACATCGAACCTTACCTTTCATTTTTCCTCTATCCGGGCTCTCTTTTCTTCGGAAGAATAACTATATTCAAAAAATAAAGAGCCTTTTTGATTGCAAAAGGTTGTTATACAACGGAGATCATCCTTAGGGAAACATGGTTAATTACTTTTGTCAGCGAAACCTCCGATGGGAAGTGGTTCATTGATGCAATGAATAAGGTGACTTCTTATCAGATTACCCCCAAAGGTCTGATGCCAGGGTATCAGACCGACAAGTTTCTGCTCTTTAAACCATTGGAATGATTTCCGGTATCCTGGCCTGGGATACTAAAGACAGTCTTTAAATCATGTTGAGGAATCAGCTGCATTCTTTTCTGGCTTATATGAAATAATGTGTTGCGGCCTTCAAAATCTGTATATTCTTATAGCTTTGTTTAATTTCTGTATATTGCCGGATACCAGACATTATACCGATACGTTATAGCCATATTCTTTAGCCATGTGATATGTACAGACATTTTTACGTTCTGATTCTTCTTTTTTGTATTTCATTTCAAGTGGCTGCTCAGCAGACTATTACCGTCAGTGGGTTTATCAGGGAAAGCGGTAGCCGTGAATTACTGCCGGGTGTCAATGTTTATATTGAAAACACATCTTACGGAACGACTTCCAATACCTATGGTTTTTATTCACTGACGGTTCCGGCTGCCGACTCATTGTTTATTTTTTATTCTTTTGTGGGCTATGAGAGGCAGGTAAAGAAGATCAATGCGACGCGAAGCCAGGAAATCAATGTGGATTTATCATCGGTTATGTTGCTGCAGGAAGTTGTGGTATCGGCCAGACGCCGGGAAGACAAAGTAAGTGAATCCGTACAAATGAGCCAGATAGAGGTTCCTGTGGTTCAGATTAAGAAAATTCCGGCATTTCTTGGAGAAAAGGATGTAATGAAAGTTTTGCAGCTGATGCCTGGCGTTCAGAAGGGAACAGAGGGACAAACGGGCCTGTACGTGCGCGGCGGTGGTCCTGACCAGAACCTGATTATACTGGATGATGCTGTCGTTTATAACGCCAATCACCTGTTTGGTTTCTTTTCGGTATTCAACGGTGATGCGCTGAAAAGTGTGGAACTGACCAAAGGCGGATTTCCGGCGCGATATGGCGGAAGGCTTTCATCAGTAGTGGAGTTGAACATGAAAGAAGGCAGTAAAGAAAAGCTTCACGGAGAAGGGGGGATCGGACTTATTTCTTCCCGATTAACACTGGAAGGTCCGTTGGCAAAGAAGAAATCATCCTTTCTGATATCCGGGCGGCGTACTTACATTGATGCTTTGGCAGCACCGTTAATCGCGAATCAGAATAAGAACAGCAAAAGCAAAACCACGCTGGGTTATTATTTCTATGACCTGAATGCAAAACTGAATTATGATCTCGGCTCTAAAAACAAGCTGTATATCAGCGGATATTTCGGAAAGGATAAATTCAAAGTAAGGGACTGGGATGCATATGATGATTTTGAAACAGGCCTCAACTGGGGAAATGCAACCGCGACCCTGCGCTGGAATCATCTCATTTCTCCAAAGCTGTTCGTTAATACCTCCCTGATTTACAGTAATTTTAACTTTAATATTTTTGCCCGGGATGCTGAAAATATCAATAGTGGATCTCCTCAGGAGTTCAGTATGGATTATGACAGCAGGATCCGCGATTTCAGTCTTAAATCTGATTTTGATTTTTACCCTAACCCCAGGCATGCTGTTAAATTCGGGGTTCAGCTTACAGCCCACCGCTTTATGCCGTCGGCTTTGGTGGTAGAAGGTGCATTTTCAGATGAAAATTTCCGAAGTCGTGCACGCCCCATCAATAGTATGGAGGGCGGTATGTATATAGAGGACACCTGGCAACCTGTGCAGCGCCTCAAAATCAATGCCGGCATGCGCTTAAGTGCTTTTCAGACGTTAACAAAAACCTATCTGCGTCCTGAGCCAAGGTTTTCCGCAGCCCTGAAACTGGGTAATGATTTTTCTGCCAAAGGTTCTTTCGCGCAGATGAATCAGTATGTACATATGCTCAGTAACACCGGATTAGGTTTGCCGACTGACCTTTGGGTTCCGACCACTGACATTGTGGCTCCGCAACAGTCGTCGCAGGTGGCGATAGGGTTGGCCAAAGATCTTGCCAATCCTTCCGTTTCGCTTACGCTGGAAGGTTATTACAAATCCATGAACAACATTATCAGTTACAGGGAAGGTGCTTCCTTTATCAGTATAGACGGTGAAAATGCTAATGAAATGAACTGGGAAGAAAATGTTACAAGCGGTAAAGGCTGGTCATATGGTACTGAAATGATGATTCAGAAAAAAACCGGCAGACTTTCAGGTTGGATCGGTTATACCTTATCATGGACTCAGTGGAAATTTCCTGAGCTGAATTTCGGTGAAACGTTTTTTCCCCGCTATGACCGTCGCAATGATATTTCAGTGGTTGGTATTTTTGACGTAAATAAAAGAATATCGCTTTCTTCTACCTGGGTTTATGGTACAGGCAATGCACTTACTCTGCCGGTCGCCAGGTTTTACACTAAGGGAAATATCTATAACCCCGTGTATCCTGAAAACAATTACTATTTCACAGCTGTGAAAACGGAATATGGAAAAAAAAATGCGTTCAGAGCCGAGCCTTATCACCGGCTTGACTTCGCCATTCAGTTTCATAAAAAGAAAAAATCGCACGAAAGAACCTGGGAATTCGGATTCTATAACGTTTACAACCGGAAAAATCCTTTCTTCTACGATATTGATACTGAAAGGGACAACAGAGGAAACGAAACAACAGCGCTTAAACGCTATTCTCTGTTTCCGATCATTCCTTCTTTCAGTTACAATTTTAAATTCTGAATCAAACCCGGGGGACCATGAAAATAGCTGTTCAACATAGTATCCTTAGTTCTTTGCTACTGTTTCTTTTAACGGTAATTACCGGATGCGAAAGTATGGTAAACGATCTGGACGAAGACAAATTACTGAAAGTCCCGGCCAGAATTGTAGCAGAATGCTTTCTCTCTCCGCAATCGCCGTATATTGATGTTATGGTCGGAGAGTCACAACCCCTGTTCGGATCTTCCACAAGTTTTCCCCGTATTCTGACCGATGCTAAAGTGCTACTGACTGGTGAAAGTTCTGAAATAGAAATCCCGTTTGTCGATTCTTTGAATGCATACAGAATAGCAGGCAGCCAATTCAGAATAGAACCGGGGAAATCGTACCGGATGACAATCAGTCATCAAAACCGTATGGTAACAGCTACCTGTACAGTTCCGTCCGGTGAACCCGTTATCAAAAGCTATTCCGTTGATTCTGTAGGGAGTAATATGCCTGGCGCGCGCGTTACCGCACATATCAGGACATCGTGGGATGATTTCGAAGGAGTCGTTAATTATTACAATGTCCGTGGATTTGTCGTTATTGAAGATACCCGGCTACTGTATGACCTCGCTACCAATCGGTATAGCCCGTACCGGATCATCGATAAGCTCCAGCTTGATCACGCCTATCTGAATAAGCAAATCAGTGATAAGAATCTGGATGGCATTACGTTTGAATCGCCAACCTATAAAATCAATCTGCCGCCTTCTGTTGAGCTGATGTATCCGGATGAAAACGGAAATATGCAAACCGTAGAGACTGATCCTGTATTGAAACAGATTCATTTTGAGATCCTTAATACGGATGAAAATTATTTCAGGTACCACCGTTCTCTGAGTGAGAGCCACAATAATGATAATCCTTTTGTAGAACCTACCCTGATTTATACTAATATCGAGGGCGGACTGGGTTGTTTTGGTGCTTTTAATCTGGGTAAGCTCACTATTTACCCCTGACAGATTGCAGACATCCGGCTCATCAGACCGGAAGGGAAGCAGCAAAACAGCTGTTGTACCGGAGAACATTCAGATTTACCGGAACAATTTGCTTCGCGTTGCATCAAAGGTAATTTCCACAACCGGTCCGCCCGCACCGGTGTTATCAAGTCGCAGTGTTCCGGTAAGCCGGTCGGGTTTATCGGTCAGCAATACAAGTACTTCTCTTGGAGCCGTGCCGGAATATTGAATTTTCTGATTATCCAGTGAGAGCCAGTAATTGATTCTTGTGGTATTATTTAAATCAAACTGGATCCCTTCCATGATGCTGTTAAGGCAATTAATATCATTGCAAGTTGTCAGTCCACCTGATAAGTCCTTTTCAGAAAACACCAGCCGTCTGATCATTTTGTCTTTCTCAAAAGGGTCCGGCCCTGAAAGAAAAATTACATTTTGCAGAGGTATTTCAATCGTTTTATTTGCTGATTTATAGGTGAGTTTACCGCTGGCCTGTCCTTTAACAGGTATGATGAGAAGCGGCGTCAGTATCAAAAAACTCACCATTGCAAGCAACGGGCTAAGTGCGGAATGTATGGTCTTCTTCATAGTAAGCAGGTTTAGCTGTTCATCAGGTCCGGTCATCTACAGGCATTGCGTTCAAAACCTCCTGTGCCTGATTACAATGTCTTTCTTCATGTGGAATTATAATTTCAAAAACCGTTTTGACTTTAAATACGATCAGGTCCGATGCCGGCGAAGTGATCATCGCATTTTTGTCGGCCCAGAATTCCATTTCTTCTGAATACCTTTTCAACAGGGCCTGATGATGCTGAAAATCGGTCAGGATGTCTCTGGTGAAATCGCTGCGAACCTGTTCCCACCTGCCGAATGTCCCCGTTTTGCGTTTTCTGTCCGGGGTAGAAAACTTTTTAATGGTATTACCAAAAAAGTTGACCAGAAAGCCAAACCTTGCGATAAACGGAAGTTTATTCCTCCCTGCTTTCACCTCCTCAAACCTGGTGAAATAGGAAGAATTCAGCGTTATTACATGATTGATATTCTGTGCAATGCTCCAGGTACGGGGATCGGGCTTCCAGTTGAGTTCCTCATCTGTAAGGTTTCCGAAATGATAGAGATATTGTGCTGTAATACGGTCAATTTCTGTTGTCCACCTTCCCATATTTTCTGCAGTTCGTTGTGAATTTAATTTTCAGATTTCCCTGGCGTAAGAAGTAATGCGTTTAATCTGGCCGGAACCGGCAGAAGTGAACTCGTAAAAATCGGCAAACGCAATACTGATGTTTTCAAACATCAGAACCCCGCGTGCCGCTGCGTCCTTTCCATGGGTAATTACCTGATGGAGAACCAGACCGGTTGCTTTCATATCGGCCATCTCATGCAGGTAGGCGATCACTTTGTCTTTTCCTTCAAGGGTGCGGTCCCCGATCATTTCCCAGATGATATGATCAGCAAAAAAGCCGGTTACAGTCTCAATGTCTCCTTTGGCAAAGGCAATATTAAGATCTTTGATAAGCTGCATTTTCGGTGCGTTACCACAATCAGCGGAAATATCGAGCTTCAGCATAAACAAGAGCAGTAAATTTTATCAGGATATAAGGATTATTTTACAAAATAATGAATAATTACAAAATAATGCTACTTGTTATTGGGCGGGGTATCTATTTTTATCTAACGGTACTCATCATTCAGCACTGTATTTTAAGGAACAAGAATGCAGATAACAAAGTGAAACGGACTAAATTTGTGCATTCCTGAACAGGAATCCCGCATTTCAAGAAAACAAGAAAATCAGTGATATAAATGAAAAAACTTTTCCTGCTGTTGCTCATTGCACAATCTGTTCCTGCGCAGATATATCTGATTGTCAATCAGGAGAAACCCCATGTTGGCTATCGCGGACTGGCATTTATCAATGATTCTTCTTTTGTGGTGAGTGGTTCCGGTAATATGATAGGAAAAACGTCAGATCTTGGAAAAACCTTTCAGTGGATACAGCCCGCGATGACACCCGAACGGGATTTTCGTGATATAGAAGTGCTGTCAGCTCTTCACTATGTGGCAATGGCCATTGACCGTCCGGGTATGCTCATAGAAACAAAAGATGGCGGGCTGAGCTGGCAGGAAATTTATCATAATGATACCGGAGGTATTTTCCTGGATGCACTTTTTAAAACCCGTTCCGGTGACATCTATGCATTGGGTGATCCGATAGAGAACGGGAAGCCGTTTTTACTCAGAAACCAGGCGGAAATCCAGTCTTTGTCTGGTCAGGCAATACGGCTGGAAAATGCCGGTGAGGCGTTTTTTGCAGCCAGCGGCAGTAATCTGTATGTTGATGAAAAACAGGCGATGATCGTCTCGGGTGGGGTAGCTTCTCATCTGTATCATTATACTCATGAAGGACTTAAGGTGTATGCACTGGAAAAAGGGGCAGGCTCCACAGCAGGTATCAATGGTCTGAAGTATGATCCCCAGCTCAATATCGGCTATCTGACAGGAGGTGATTTTAATAAACCCGATGATCCGAAAGGTAATTTCTTCCGGTTTACCATTGAAAATGGTAAAGTAGTATTTATAAAAACGGACGCCCGGCCAGAAGGGTACAAAACGGATGCGGCCATTATTGACGAGCACACGGTCATCGTATGCGGCTATTCGGGTGTGGAAATTTCGAAAGACGGAGGAAATTCCTGGAAGGTAATTACCAAAGACAGCTACAATGTCTGTGCGGTCTCTCCGGATCGGAAAACGGTGGTGCTGGCAGGCGCCAAAGGTAAGATAGCCCGTATCACATTATGAAATGACAGTGGTGGTTTGCAGCCATATAGCAGCTCATTTTCAGTAACGATACTAAACAGAAAAGCTGCCCGTCGATGTGGTCAGGCAGCTTTTCTGAAGTTAAAAAAAAACGGATTTATTTTTTTGCCGGGGTAATAATAATATTTCTGTAGTCAACCGGACCATGGTCACCCTGGATCATCAACGGCCCCGGGTTGCCTTCGTGACTATCGATTGCGCCACCGGTAATACCCGGGATTTCAGTGTTGCAGATAATTGTTGTGCCATTCAGAACCACCGTCACCAGACGACCGATAAGGGTGATGTCCAGCGACTGCCATTCTCCTGCAGCCTTTGCGGGCATTTCAGTAGGCATCAGAAAACCATAAACAGCACCCAGCTGATCCAGTTCCGGTTCCATTCCTTTACTGTCGGTTACCTGTACTTCGTAGCGTCCTCTAAGATAAACTCCGCTGTTACTGCCTTCCGGTACACGGAATTCAATGTGCAGCTTGAAATCTTCGTAAGTAGATTCTGTAATCAGATTGGCACCTGATTTCTGGTTAAATAAAATACCGTCTTTGACTACCCATTGGTTTTCACCGCCACTGGTTTTCCAGCCGTCAAGAGAATTATTCCGGATCAGTTTTTCTGGTTTTCCCCAGGAAACTTTACCCGTTCTGCGTAAAGAAGGAGCCCTTTCTCCTGTCCATTGATACGTTTTTCCGTCACTGTTGACCAGTGTTCCGGAGATTTTATCACCGTTCAGCGTGCCTTTTACCTGTACATCAGCAGTGCCGCTTTCCCATTGGGGAGGAATGGCAAAACTGAATTCATTATTGCTGAAATGAACTACTGAAATCGGGCGGGCGCTTCCCGAAGTTGATGTAAATTGTCCGATCAGTGTTTTGTAACCCGAGTGACGGACTTCAAGCCATGAAGGCAGTTTTGTACCATTCATATCAATGGTAATATCCCATCGGCCTTCAATAGGCTGGGCAGCTTTGGGAGAGGCAAAACCATTGAATGAAATGATCGTACATACCAATATGACAAAAGCACTCCTGAGGTATTGTAACATTGACGTCGGTTTTTGAAGGATTGAATAATTCATCTGATAACTTGTTTATTTTAATGCTCTAATGACTGCCTTTCTCAGTGCCATGGACTGAAAACCTGCAGGACAAAGATAATAACTTATGAAGTTCAGGAGTAAAAGAATAGAATTATCTCTTTTAAGGGTAGAATTCGGCACGGTAAACTGCTGTTCCTGTTGTGTTCTACTGTAATAGAATTTCGACAGGATGTGTGATACATTCAGTATGTCGGTTTATTTGGTAGTATAACGAGGCGGAAAGTGTTATTTTTTTTGGTATAATAATTTGGTATTTTAATAAATAATTTATAAAATATAGGCAAAATTAAATTAGAGAAGTGAGCGAAACGGACCTGGGTATCCCGGGTCTGTTTTTTATAAACTCCTCCCCAACTCTGGTTTTTTTGTTTTTTCAGCGTCTGTTTACGATCTGACCACGGTGATCTCCCGAAATTCCGTTTGATTCCTGAATAGTTCCTGCGGATAGAATTTCTATATTTGGAGAAATTAATTGCGTTGTCTTATGAAAAAAATATTGCTGCTGTTATTGCTGGTTGTAATCACTTTTCCTGCCCTGAAACCGCGAAAAGTGACCTGGGTAGCTATCGGCGATTCTATTACCTATCTGAATGATCATCAGGATGAAACCGGAAACCGGATCACCAAAGGGTATATGTCACTGATTACCGAGAAGTTCCCTCATGTGCAGTATATCAATCATGGATATAATGGTTGGACTGCCATCAGGATCGCCGAAAAGATAGACGAGCTGGAAATTGAGAAGGCAAATATCTACACCGTTTTTCTCGGGACCAATGACTGGTGGCAGGGTAAGGCGCTTGGTTCCTATGATAATTTTAAGGATAATACCGGAACAGGAACATATTACGGCGCCATAAGGGTAATTACAGACAAATTGAAAAAACTGAATAAGAAAGCGCAGATTGTCCTCATAACGCCGTTACAGCGTGGAGATTTTGTGTATATCAACAGCTATCAGAATAACGCGTATGGTTCGTATAAATCTAAAAACGGGCAATATCTTGAGCAATTTGCCAATGCCCTGGTAGAAATAGGCAGAAAAAACAATTTTAAGGTTGTTGATCTTTATCATGACAGCGGCATTACACAGGAAAATATGGTGAATTTCAAGCGCCTTCGTAATCCTGAAACAGGAGCTTACCAGGAGTACAAATATCCTGATTTTACGGCTATTCCTTTCAACCCTGAGCAGGATGAATACCCCTATCCCGAGGAGGCAATTCATATGACCTACGACGGATTACACCCTTCGGACAAAGGCTACGAAATCATCGCTGAAATGTTAATAAAGAAGGGCCGGGAACTGAAATGATTCTCCGGATTTCTGATCATTGAAAGGCTGGCAGATCACCTCTGCCAGCCTTTTGATTTACTTGCCATCAGCTGATTATTTCTATCTTTTTATTCACCAGCCGAACCTCAACTCCCGTTTGCAGGCAATTATTTCCCCGGTTTAGTGCCGAATAATCCCATCCGCGGTTATCAATTTCCTGTAGTAACGCACCCAGGAAAATGTTGTGATTATCAATGCGGTCTTTACAATGGACCTGAAGGTTGAGTGAGCCAATGATTTCCTTATCACTGGATTTTCCGAAAAGATGAAGAAACTCATTCCGGATAGGATGAAGATAAGTGGATGAACACATACAAATACTGTTTAAAGTTATTGATTAAACCGATTTGTATTTCTGAATGGTAATTGGGAATGACAATCGTTTTTTTTGGCCCGAAGCCCGTATTGTTTTACCACCGTGGTGCCGTCACCCGGTTGGTATCGTCCTCAACGATTCGAAATACAAGGCAAGTATAATTGATTTTAAAATTCAAAACAATATTTTGTAAAAAATATTTTTGCATGATAAATTCTGGTTTAATGTATAATATGTATCGTTATTAACGGAATTATATTTTTAAATCTTTAATTCCTATTGAAAAAGTAGATTAATTGTCCTGGAAAACAATCTGATCACTGATGTTATTGCTGATGCTTCCTGAATTCGTCAGCAAGATACTTTGCCGTATGATTCACCAGATTGAAATGCCCGCAGGGAAACAACTGTATTTGCCCGTCAGAAAGTAGTACTGTTTCTTTGCTGAGTTTTTTATAAGGGATTACAAAATCATTTTGCCCCAGAAACAACCGGATATTCACTTGATTTTCCACGAAGAGAGGATATAGTTTTTTCATATTGAAGCATAGTTTCCTGTAAGCGGTCCATCCGTAGAAAATCTGATCCCGTTTTTTTTCGCTTGAAAGCATGTGCCCGGCAAATCTTAAAACCGAAGCCGGGAATACACCCGTACTCTTCAGTAGCCGTGTCGGAACCAGGATCAGTTCCGGATATTTCATTCCCAGCCGAAAGCATAGACGTGTAATGGTGTTGTGCGTTGCAACACGGTATAAGGGATGAAGATATAGTCCGTCAGGAGCCATCAGCAACAGGTTTTCTGTTTTTTCAGGAAAAGCTTCAGCTGTAGCCAGTGCGAACCGGCTTCCGATGCTGAAACCGGCAACATCAAAGGAAGCAATGTTGTTTTTCTGAAGAAATTGCTCAATAAAATATTTCCATTGATTTTTTTCTATCACTTCCGGATTACCGGTTGGTTGCCAGTCCGATCTGCCATGATAAGGGAGATCAAAGGCGAAAATGGTATAATCATTACCCAATAGCATTTCGAAAGGCAGAAAGCAATCCCGTCCGGTTTGACCAATGCCGTGAAAGGCCAGTAAAACCTTTGGGCCTTTACCTTGTTTTTCAACATGAAGTTCAAAAGAGGAGACGATGCCGTGTCGGAATGTATTTCGGGTCATGGATTAAGCCGCAAATCAAGATCAGCATTCAGATGGTACTTTTTCCCGGCCTGTGTAGGAAATGTCACCGTCTTATTTCTGTAACGGATTTTACATTCTTTTCCGGCTAGAGAAAGCAGGGTGATTTTTGTCAGATGGCCATTTTCCCAGGAATAGTCAACTTCAAATCCGTTTCTGGCTCGGATACCCTTAATGGCTCCGTCCGGCAGCTGTGCCGGTAAAGCAGGCAGAAGATGGATTTCACCCAGGTGACTCTGAATGAGTAATTCAAGTATGCCGGCAGCACCACCAAAGTTACCGTCAATCTGAAAAGGCGGATGCGCATCAAACAGGTTAGGGTATGAACCTGCTGTTTCGCGGTTGTTTACAAGACGGACCGGCTTGAATAAGTTGCGGATCATGGTATAGGCATGATCTCCATCCAGAAACCTTGCCCATAAGTTGATTTTCCACGCAAGGCTCCATCCGGTACCTTCATCTGTCCGGTATATCAGCGATTGGCGTGCTGCTTTGAACAAGGCGGGTGTTTCGGGGTTAATCTCATTTCCCGGATACACACCCCATAAGTGAGATACATGCCTGTGGTGATTCGTGGTATCATCTTTGTCATCCAGCCATTCCTGAAGCTGCCCGTAACGGCCAATCTGGTTAGGGGCAATCTGATTGCTCATCTCCCGTAGTTTACCGATAAAATCGGTGTCTGTTTTCAATATTTCTCCACCGGATATACAGGCTTTGAATAATTTCCGGATAATCTGATGGTCCATAGCGGGCCCCGCTACCAGTCCGCCCTGTTCGGGTGAGTTGGAAGGGGTACTGATGAGCCAGCCGGTTTTAAGGTCTTTGATCAGAAACCTGGTGAAGAATTCGGCAGAGCCTTTCAGGAGAGGGTAGGCGGTTTCTTTTAAAAAGGTCAGATCCTGCGTAAATAAATACCTTTCCCAGAGATGCAGCGCTAGCCACGCGCCACCCGTTGGCCAGATTCCGTGATTGGCTGCGTTGATCGGTGCCGCGCCACGCCAGAGGTCTGTGTTGTGGTGCAATACCCAGCCCGGGGCATTATAATGTTCCCGTGCTACGATGCTACCGGTTTGAGACACTTCCCTGATCATCTGAAACAGAGGTTCATGACATTCAGAAAGGTTGGTCAGCTCTGCCGGCCAGTAATTCATTTCGGTATTAATATTGACCGTCCATTTACTGTCCCAGGATGGTTTGAGGCTGTTATTCCAGATACCCTGCAGATTGGCCGGCTGGGTGCCCGGGCGGCTGCTTGCAATGAGCAGATAGCGGGCATATTGTATATACAAAGCCAGTAAATCCGGGTCATTGGGGGCATTTTCGAAATGTTTCAGGCGTTCATTCGTAGGAAGCCCCGAAGATGCTACAGTGGGGAGCTGTATGGAAAACCGGTTGTATAGCCGCTGATAATCGGTTATATGCTCTGTCCGGGCTTTTTCAAAATCCGGAGCATTCTTTAATGTAAGAGCAACGGTTTGAAGGGGATCTTTGCTGATGTTCTGATAATCGGAAAAATTGGTGGCGGCGGTTAAAATGAGTGTTGCTTCGGTAGCGTTTTTTACCGTCAGCTGATCCGCATCTCTGGTAATTTTACCATCTGTTTTGATTTTTACTTTGGCTATTCCTTCCAGCAGGCCGTGTTCTACTTTGACGTTCAGTGTAATTTCATTGTGACCGGTTGTTACACTTTTGACACTGTGAATAGCATCAGCCTGTAAGCTGAAGCTCAGTTTTTTCTTTTTACTGGCCGTGATGTGATAGTAGAGTGTATTGGCCGGGTAGCTGGCGAAAATTTCGCGCTGATAGGCTACATCTTTCACTTCATAGTTAACGACAACCACTGCGGTGTTCAGATCAAGGCTTCTGCGGTAGTTGGCAGCACCCTGATGATCATGGAAATGCAGGTAAAGATCACCAAAGGCCTGATAAGCCATCTGTCGTTTGGGCACTGACATAAAATGGGCTTCTGCTACTTTTTCCGCCTCTTCCTGATTACCTTCTGCCAGCAATTGCCGGATTTGGGAGAGATACCTCCAGGCTTG
>JBEBXQ010000032.1:0-35692 GCA_040391535.1 Telluribacter sp.
TTAATGCTTTTAATGGCTTCCATTAATGCATCAGGTCAGTCTCAGCTAACCAATCTTCCTACGTTATGGATCACAACAAAAGACAACGCCAGCATCTCCAGCAAAGAAAAATGGATAACAGGTCAGCTGTCCACATTGACCAATGAGTCTATTGGTGTTTACAATGGTGAAATCGAAATAAGAGGGAGAGGCAATTCAACCTGGGGAATGGCCAAGAAACCTTATCGTATGCGTCTGAAGGAAAAATTCAGTATGCTGGGATTACCCGCCAAAGAACGAAACTGGGTATTATTAGCTAACTATGCAGACAAATCGTTACTGAGGAATGCCATCACTTTTGAAATGAGCCAGTTTATCGGAATGCCATTTTCATGTCATTACCGGTTGGTTGATGTTTATATCAATGGCCAATATCAGGGGAATTATACTCTTACCGATCATGTGCAGGTCGCTGATACACGCATTCAGGCCGAAGGGCTTGATGCTGATGATACCAGCTTACCGAAGATATCCGGCGGGTATTTACTGGAAATTGACGGTTTTGCTCAAGGTGAGCCCGTTTATTTCCATACGCGTAAACAAAATATCCCTATAACCATAAAACATCCGGATGAAGAGGAGATCAACACTCAGCAAAGGACCTATATCAAAAATCATATTGACAGTTTCGAAGAAGTGCTGTTTTCAGACAGTTACAGAGATCCGGTGAATGGTTACTCCAGGTTTGTCGATATGAATTCACTGGTCAACTGGTATATCGCCTGTGAATTATCTGCCAATCCTGACGCCTATTGGAGTACTTATCTGGTCAAGCGCAGAAATGACGAAAAAATCTATTTCGGTCCACTATGGGATTTTGATATCGCCTATCATAATGACTTCAGAATCAATAAATCACTATACAGAAACATGTCAGAAGTAGGCTTTGGTTACAAAAGCTGGATACAGCGCCTGCTGACCGACGACACATTCAGAACGGCGGTCCGCAACAGATGGAATGAACTGAAATCACAAGGAATGAAAGAGCATGTGTTACAGAAACTGGATCTCAGGATTAATGAAATTAATGAATCACAGGCCAGGAATTTTGAACGGTGGAATATTCTAAACACCGTTGTTTACAACGAACCTGAGGTGAGAGGGAGCTATGCCAATGAAGTAAATTTCCTGCGGAATTTTATCAGTCAGCGGTTCGACTGGCTTAATCAGGAAATCAATGGTCCTGATACCGATTTCTTTTATAAGATTACCCAGAGATCGACCGGGAAAGCCCTGACTAATCATAACAATAAAACTGTGCAGAGGACTTTCAGTGATACGGACACGCAGCAATGGCAACTGGTGTGCAGGGACAATTCGACCTGCCAGGTGATCAGCAAAAGTACCGGCCTGGCCTTACAGGGTTTTCCTTCAGGCAGCAGCCAGCTTGAACTAAAAGAAATTGACCCTTCACATCCGGGGCAGCAGTGGATGTTATCCCAATCTGACCAGGGAAACGTTTTCAGACTTACCAACCGGTACGGTTTTTCGATGGATAATCAGTCAGGCTCAGGCAGCGAAAACAATCCGGTCATTCAATTCACAAAAACTGTAAATCATAGTCCGCAGGAATGGATATTCACTAAAACTGACAATGTTAATCTTCAGGATTGTGATGCGGACTTTACGGTTTCTGCCTCTAAAACATCTGCTACCTGTAATGAGACCGTTACCTTGTCTGCACATTGTTCCGGCGGAAATTGTGACGGATATAATTATAACTGGAGCGGCAACGGAGTCAATGCAGGCAACCCGGTTACCACCATAACCCATGCCATTAACGGGAACTTTGTTTATACCCTTACGGCGGATAAAGAAGGCTGCAGAAAAACGACAAAAACAATCAGTATCAATGTTACCGGTTGCAGCCAGTCACCGGGAAGTTCGCTATTCTCTCAGTGCAGGGAGGCCGAAAGCGCGCAGGGTACCGGAGGAATTTCTGATGACGTAAATGCTTCAGGAGGTAAAACCAGGGGAAATAAAGACCAGCCCGATTACTATGCGGACTATACCGTCCAAAATATACCTGCTGACGGCATGTATGAACTCACACTCCGGTACTCAGCAGAAAGAACCGCTGAAATTACAGTTAGTGCCAACGGAAACAGTCTTCAGCCTGTTGCACTGGTGCCCACTTATTCCTGGAACATTGTATTTACAGAAACATCGCTCAATCTCTTTCTGAAAAAAGGAGATAATGTCATCAGAATACGCAGTAGCGGAATCAACAGCGTCAGACAGGATAAAATCTGTATTGAAGGGAATGTAAACACAGAAATCCCGGTAGATCCGGGAGAACCTCAGCAACCTGAACCGGCCTGTAATTTTAACCTTACTGCTTCTGCAGATAGATCTCAGGCAACGTGCAATGAACCGGTACGTCTGACGGCCGCCTGCTCAGGTGCCGACTGCGGTGATGTTTCTTACCAATGGACCGGAAATAATCAGCAGGTAAACGGTAATGTCGCCAATGTCAGCCATAGCCAGAACGGGACTTATACCTATACGGCTACTGCGAAGAAAACAGGATGTGAAAATAAAACAAAAACCGTGTCATTCCAGGTAACGGGATGTTCGTCCGGTGGCACCCCTGTCTCCTTCTCTCAATGTATTGAAGCCGAATCTTCTGAGGGCTCGGGCCCGGTAACAGACGACCCGAATGCTTCCGGAGGCCGTACCCGGGGAAATCCGGATCAACCCAACCATTATGTTGATTACCAGATCAGTAATGTACCGGCAGACGGCACGTTTAAATTAAAACTGAGGTATTCATCTAACGGTGCTTCAAGTGTCAGAATCCTTGTCAATGGCACTGAACAGATCGTAAACCTGTCTCCTACTTACTCCTGGAATATTGTTTTCAACGAAACTACGGTTAATATAAATCTGAAATCCGGTAATAATACGGTGAGGATTCAGGGCAACACCGGTTACAGTACCCGGCAGGATAAAATCTGTATTGAAGGTACCGTAAACGGCAATAATCCGGAACCTGAACCAGTAACTTGTAATTTTAATATCACCTTAACCGCCGAAAAAACAACGCTGACCTGTAACGAGACTGTACAGCTCAAAGTCAATTGCCTGGGGGGTGATTGTGATCAGGTATCCTACAGATGGCAGGACAACGGCAGCAGTACAACCGTAGATACCATACATGTATCAAATACTCAAAACGGGACTTACGCATACAAGGTAGCCGCCTCAAAAAATGGCTGTAATCCTATCGAAAAGAACATTACCTTTACCGTTTCAGGATGTGATGACACTACACCACCAGAACCACCCATCGGCTTTTCCGCATGTCTGGAATCTGAAAATGCTGGTGGCGACGGCACCGTAACTGAAGATCCGAACGCGTCCGGAGGCAAAACCAGGGGCACAACAGGGTCACCTGGGCATTATGTGGATTATCAGCTCAGCAATGTACCGGCTGATGGCCTGTATCAGGTAACACTCCGCTACTCAGCCGAACAACCCGCACAGGTAAGAGCATCTGTTAACGGCACCGAAAAAATGATTTCTTTAAGTCCTACCTATTCCTGGAATATTGTATTCAATGAAGTAAAGTTCACCGTTGCTCTGAAAAAAGGAAATAACACCCTCAGAATTCAGGGGACTGGCAATGCAAGCACGCGCCAGGACAAAATCTGTGTGGTAAATGATCCGCAGAATTCATCTGCCAGGATACTTTCAGAGGAAGTAAGTGGGGTTAATAAAAGCGATGCTACTGCTGAAGTCCATGCGTTAATCATATCGCCTAATCCTGCAAGATCTTACATTGATGCATCATTTGTGCTGCTCTACGGAGAAAACGCAACACTGCTCATCCATGACATGTACGGACAGTCGGTTTATCAGCAGAAAGTAACCGGGACCGGGATGCTTCAAAAAGAAACGGTTCATTTCTCTGATCCAAAACCAGGTGTTTATATACTAAAATTATATAATGACCGGCAGAGTCAGGTACGGAAAGTGATTCTGATGCCCTGATGATAAACAACAAAGGCGACTTTCAACAGTCGCCTTTGTTGTTTAAATCAATCAGAATTATAAATTCCCGAGTTCTTCAATCAGTTCTTCTGTTTTTTCCAGCGAAGTCGCCGGGAAATTGGCGATCCGGATCTGGCTATCTTTAAACTCACCGTAACCACTTCCGACTACCAGTCCTTTTGCTTTAAGTCTGGCGATCAGCTCTTTTGAAGGCTGTTCGGTTTCTGCTACAATTACAGTAGAAGAACGATGTGCTTCTTTCCTGACGAACGGTGCAAAACCCGCTTGTTTTTCAAGAAATTTATACAGCATTTTTGCCTTCGTTTCGGTTTCCTCCCTGATCCTGTCCACTCCGATAGTGTTCATATCCTCGGCAATCTTTCCCAGCAGGTATATACCCGGCACATTGGGAGTAGCCGGTGTTTCATGTTTTGCCGCATTTTTCCAGAGCGTTGGCAGATCATGGTGAGCCCCGATAGAAAACCCTTCTCTCTCTTTCAGTATTTCCGCTTTTTCAAGGCATTTTTCATTCACAATCCAGACACCCAGACCGGCAGGCAGCCCGAAAGCTTTCTGTACTGAGAAAAAAGCCGTATCCACCAGAGAAAAATCCAGCTCCGGATGAGGTGCCGAAGAAACCATATCAACCGCAATCAGCTTGTCAGGATTGTTTTTCTTCAGCTTATGGATATCACTGACTCTGAACTGTACACCCGAGCTTGTTTCATTCTGTGTTGTTCCGATTACCTCTGCATACTGAGGTACTTCTATTTCCTTCAGGTCAAACCCTTCACCCAACGGTTTTTCCTGTTTATGGGCAAATCTTTTCAGCGCAACCGAATAATCGTAGAATTTTTTAGAAAAAGAGCCGTTTACCAGATGGAAGCTTTCATGCTCCACACAGTTCATCAGAATGCGCTCCCATGCTTCGGAAGCCGAGCCCAAAAACAGCACCTGATGCGTTGCAGGGATATTCAGTAAGTGGCGCAGATGCTCTACAGTGAACTTATGGATGTCACGGTATTGCTGACTGCGATGGGAAATTGAACCCAGCTGCTGATCCATAAACGTTTTCATGTGTTTTTCAAACGTAGGAAACAGTTCCGCCGGACCGGGCGTAAAATAGGTTAATCTCATATTAATATAACATCCTGAAACGTAAGGTTCCTTCAATACTTTTAATCTCGTGGATAAACGCATCGGTATATCCTTTCTCAATATCCACAATTACATAACCGATGGTTTCATTGGTTTTCAGGTACTGCCCTGTAATGTTAATGTTATAGGAAGCGAAGATATTGTTGAGTTTCGCCATAATACCCGGCACATTGCGGTGCACATGCAGCATTCTGTGTGAGCCCTTCAGCTTAGGCAACTGCACTTCCGGGAAGTTGACACTTCCTGAGGTACTTCCGTTATTGATATATTCCAGCAGTTTCGCAGGTACAAATCCACCTATATTTTCCTGTGCTTCCTGCGTACTTCCACCGATATGCGGCGAAAGAATAACATTAGGAAAACCTCTCAATTCACTGATAAACTCCTCTCCGTTGACTTTGGGTTCTTTGGGAAATACATCCACTCCCGCACCTGCTACTTTTCCGCTTTTCAACGCTTCTACCAGAGCCGGAATATCCACAACGTGCCCGCGCGACAGGTTCAGAAAGATAACGCCCGGTTTCATCAGACCGAATTCACGTTTACCGATGATATTGGTATTTTCCTTACGTCCATCGACATGCAGACTGATCACATCCGCCACCTGAAGTAATTCATCCAGTGTATCTACTTTACGCGCATTTCCCAGCCTGAGTTTTTCCATATCGTCATAGAAATAAACTTCCATGCCCAATGCTTCCGCTACCACAGAGAGTTGCGTACCGATATTCCCATACCCCACAAGTCCAAGCTTTTTACCTCTGACCTCAAAACTTCCATTGGCCGATTTATCCCATTCGCCAAGGTGCATTTTATTACTTTTCGGGACAATATCACGGATCAGCATTATCATTTCACCGATCGCCAGCTCTACTACAGAACGGGTATTGCTATAGGGAGCATTAAAAACGGCGATGCCCTTTTCAGTAGCTGTTTTAAGATCTATCTGATTGGTGCCGATACAGAATGCACCAATGGCTTTTAGCCGGTTGGCCGATTCCAGTACTTTTTTGGTGAGATTGGTTTTGGAACGGATCCCGATAATCGAAACATCCTTTATTTTCTCACACAGCTCGTCTTCATCCAGGGCTCCCTTCATAAATTCGACATGAAAACCTTCTTTCCTGAACGTTTGTACAGCAACCGGATGTACATTTTCCAGCAGAAGTACTTTAATCATGCTTTTCGGAAACGACTGGCTTCTTTCCAGTTTATTAAGATAAAGAATTTCATCAAAAGAGGCCGTTACATTATCCCCGTAAGGAGTAACGGTGGGCCTGGCTACGTTTTCCGTAAAGGCATAAAATTTATCAGCCAGTCCTGATTTCCTCAGCTCATAATCAGTATACCCGTCTCCTATAGCATATACCGGCCCGGTTAATCCCAGGATTTCCAGTTGTTTTACTTTCCCGCCATCAGCAGACAACACATTTGACTCGTCAATACCTACGATATTTCCCTCATCATCATAAATAAAAGTATTGGCATATATATGCTCTTCTTTTAGTCCAAATGCTGTAGCAACGGGTACGATAAAATCTTTGAATCCGCTGGAAATAATATAAATGGAGTCAGCATTATTGGTAAGGAATGCCTTGTTCCGTGCGAAGGAATCCGTAACCTGCGTTTTCAGAAAATCAACCAGTAATTCCACATGTGAACGATTGGCCGGCAATAATTCAATCCGCTTTCGCAGTCCTTCCGAAAATGACATTTCGCCATTCATCCCTTTATTGGTAAGGTCCTGAATCTCGCTTACAACTTTTCCCTGATCGGGATGCCCTGTCAGGGCGATACGTGCCAGTTCGTCCAATCCTTCCACTTTTGTGAAAGTACTGTCAAAGTCAATTACAAATTGAATGGGTGCCAAAGTTTCTGTCAGCATAATGCTATAAAAATGAGGTCTTTTAAATTAGATAACAAAGTTATAAGTATTCAATAAAGGATGGTATGGATAGTCAAATGATTAAATTTATTCTTTGGAATTTATAAAATGAAGCGCTTTTTTCTCTGACCAGTAATCACTGTGCGAATACCGGGCAGCACTGAAACCGCAATGGCCGCCTTCCTGCGTAAGTTCCAGTGTTACTTTTTCATGATTTGCCAGCAGGTCCAGCGGCAGCGACTGAACGGGGATCATCGGATCATTTTTAGCGTTCAGAATAAGCGTCTGACAGGCGATATCCGACACGAAATGCATAGAGCTGCATTTTCCATAATAATCATCAGCACTGTCAAAGCCGTGCAAACGGGCTGTCAGTTCATCATCAAACTGATAGAGTGTCTTAATTTTCTTGATTTTTTCCGGAGAAATAGTGTCAGGAAATCGGATGCTTTTTTGCACGGCTTTTGATTTTAATGAACGCAAAAAGCGCTGTTCATACATCCTGAACAATGTTTTCCCTAAGGTCAGACTGCATTGTTTCAGGTTCATTGGCACACTGAAAACAACTGTTTTCCTGATCTGATCATTAAGCGCCGCGCCCTTTTCACCCAGGTACTTCAGCGTCAGATTGGCACCCAGGCTGAAACCGATCAGGTATATCGTTTTATATCCCTTCTTTATTCCTTCCTGAATAACTAAGTCCAGATCCTCAGTAGCCCCGCTGTGATAAAACCGGGGCTGCAGGTTCAGCATCCCGCCGCAGCTGCGAAAATTCCAGGCCAGACAGTCCATTCCGGCCCGATTCATTTCTTTCACCATCCCTGTTATATAAGGCCGGTGGCTATCCCCTTCGAGCCCGTGTGACAAAATAACCAGCGCGTCCTGCCTTTCTCCGGGTAAGGCCAGCGACCAGTCAAGTATCAGAAAATCATCATCAGGTGTGGCAATCTGTTCACGCTGATAACAGATACCCGGCACTTTTCTGTACAAAGAAGGGTAAATGGTCTGTATATGACCATTCCATTGCCAGAAAGGCGGCCGATAGCTGTCAGAATCAAGAACCGGCATGGCTAATCAAAAAGATCTTCTGACCGTTCCAGCATCAGAATGGATGATTGCGGCACAATAACATACTTTTCATTATCATACTCCAGTTCAATGGCATTGCGCTGAATATAGATCGCCAGATCTCCTTCTCTTGCCTGCAAGGGCATATATTTGACTTTTTCTTCGGTTTCTTTCCACGACTCATCTTCGGAGGCGGCCGGAATCGGGAAGCCCGGGCCTACTTTCACAATATAGCCACTCTGCACCTCTTCTTTTTCAGTAACTGTAGGCGGCAGATAAAGACCTGTGTTGGTCCTGTCAGACGGGTTTTTCGGTTTGATCAATACACGATCACCTACTACAATAAGTCTTTTTAAACGATTATCAGATGTTACTTCAAACATTTTATAATAAAAACATTAAGCAATTATTTCAAATTTACCTGCAAAAGGACTCTCCTGTACCCTGCTCTATGCTGAACACCGAAAAAAATATTCCTTTTCAATTCTTTCTTTAATACAAAAAGAACTTTTATATGAATTAGTCAGGCCACATAAACGCCCGGATTATACAAAAATACAACTACTCATCGCATTTCGTATTATCCTTTTTCGGTGTTGGGGAAGTGTCTTTGCATTTCCAACAATCAATTTGTCATTTTTATTCCCGGTTAATGTATTTTGTTCAAATTTGCATGAAATAACTTTCGGAGATGCTGTATAAGACAAAGGGGATAGTCCTGAATTACATCCGGTTTAAAGAATCATCTATCATCACCAAAATTTACACGGAGCGTTTTGGGATTCAGAATTACATTGTCAACAGTGTCAGAAGCAGCAGTTCCAAAACCAACAAAATAGCTCTTTTCCAACCACTTACCTTACTGGATCTGGTGGTTTATCATAAGGACACCAAGCCGGAAGCACTGCATCGCATTTCAGAAGTCAGATGCAATTATCCTTACCATTCGCTGCCTTTTGATATTATCAAAACTACCATAGGGCTGTTCATTACCGAAATCCTTACCAAAACACTGAAAGAAGAGGAAGAAAACCTGCCCCTGTTTCAGTTTCTGGAACGTAATCTTCAGTCATTCGATCAGCAGACCACAGGAGCTGAGTATTTTCCTTTACAATTTCTGACACAATTTACGTTTCTGCTTGGTTTTGGTCTCGAATCTGTCAAAGATCTTGAAAATCAACTATCAGAGAATGCCTATCCTACCCTCCCGGATGACGCCCAACGCAGGGCTGTTCAGCAATGGCTTTCACCGAAAGAAACCGGAATCAGTCATCCGTTAAATAAAACCCAGCGACTGGCCTTACTGGATATGCTGCTGTATTTTTACAAAGTCCATGTAGCACATTTCGGCGAACTCAGATCTGCTGATATATTACATTCCGTATTTTCGTAAACAAATTGTGGTTTATTTTGTAAAAATGCCAAGATTTGATCTTTTATTTTAGTAGATTTGATTTCCGGTTCGATAATTGACTCCCTGTTAACCTATTATTTCTGTTAGTTGTGAAACTTCAGATCAACCATAACGAAGCTGACATTCTGGAAAAAGTTGCACAGGGTGATACCCAGGCTTTTTCAAAATTGTTTTATGGTTATCACCAGGAACTGGCCGGGTACATTTTCAAGCTCATAAAATCCAGCGAATTAACGGAGGAAATTGTACAGGATACTTTTCTGAAAATCTGGACACAAAGGGAATCATTGCATAAAATTGATAACTTCAGGGCCTATCTCTTCACGATGTCAAGAAATTATACTTTTAACGTCATGAGAGCGGAAACCCGTAAACTGTTGCATCAGCAGCAATGGGTTGCAGAGCAGATGTCTGCTATGCCGGAGGATGTAGCTGATCTCGAAAGGAAATTTTCGCTTCTTGACGAAGCCATTGCACAACTGCCATCACAGCAACGGAAAGTCTGGACCCTTAGCCGGAAAGACGGCTTAAAGCAGGAAGAAATAGCCCGGCATCTGCAGCTTTCCAGGGAAACCGTCAAGCGGCATATCAGTCTTGCCACCTCATCCATTATTCGTTTTGTGCAGCACAAATCGGATACACTGTTATTTATACTGTTATTCCTGGCACATACGCTGTTTGCCCGATATACCTGGTAAACCGGGTGCTTTACGCTCCGCTTTTCTCAAAAAGAATCCGTCGTAATACCTACTTAATCAGAAAATTACAATCAATTTCAAAAAAATCATCTGTTACATTGACCCTTTTCTACCGCTGCCGGTGTCTTAGGGGCAGACATTCTATCAAATGAACGAAGAAAGGATCACATACCTGTTTTACCGCTATTTTGACGGCACTTCTACTCCGGACGAAAAAGTAGAGTTAGCCGATCTGATACAAAACCCTCTTTATAAGGAGCGTTTTCTGGCTCTGATGGAAGAAGCCTGGAAAACGTATAGTGATGATAATCCGGTTTTTTCTGAAGAAAAAAGCAGGAAGCTACTGACGGAGGTACTGGCCCATCCGATAACAGATGAGTCTGAACTGACAGAAAACCCGCACCGCCCCGTATTCCTGTGGAAACGTTTCGCAGCAGCTGCTATGATCATTATAGCTACCGGCTTAGCCTTTTACTTTTACCAGGATCAGAAGCGCATACCGGAAGCAATGACGGTCATTGAAGAAGACATTCTTCCCGGCAGAAATATAGCGTCTCTGACCCTGCAGGATGGTACTGTTTTTCATTTGGAAACTGCTGAAAACGGGCTCCTTACCCGGCAGGAAAAAGTAGCTGTAATGAAAGTCAATGATGGTCAGATTGTATAT
This sequence comes from Telluribacter sp., assembly GCA_040391535.1. Lineage (GTDB taxonomy): Bacteria > Bacteroidota > Bacteroidia > Cytophagales > Spirosomataceae > JBEBXQ01. The sequence continues at coordinate 10,923 of JBEBXQ010000032.1, forward strand.
CAGGCACCGGATCAAAGCTTTAACGGGCAGCCGGCATTTCATGAATTAATAACACCCCGGGGCGGACAATACATGCTGATACTTCCCGATGGAAGTAAAGCATGGCTGAATGCCGCTTCATCCATAAGATTTCCGGTGCCGTTCAGCGAATCTGACAGAAAAGTGGAGATCACCGGTGAAGTATTTTTTGAGATAACTAAGTCAAAGCGTAAAAACGGGCAGCCACGTCCGTTTTTTGTAAAAGTTCATCAGACTGAAATTGAAGTATTAGGCACACAATTTAATATCAATGCTTATGATGATGAACATATGCTCCGCACCACATTGCTGGAAGGTTCTGTTAAAGTTCATAACGGGAATCTGGAAAAATTACTAAAACCGGGCCAGGAGGCTTCGATTTCCCAGGCCTCTTCCTCTATTCAGATTAATGAGGTAGACACCGAAATGTCCGTCGCCTGGAAAAACGGTTATTTCCAGTTTGAGCAAACACCGCTTCAGGAAGTGATGCGGCAGCTATCCAAATGGTATGATGTTGACGTAAGTTACGAAGGAGCTATTCCCGACAGGGCTTTCAGTGGCGAAATATCCCGTAGCACCACCCTCTCGCAGGTACTGGAAATTCTCGAGATCAGCAAAGTTCATTTTAACAGAGACGATAAAAAAATTCTTATTAAACCTTGATTATTCCCCTTTAACTTTAATTGTACTATTCCTGAATCCTTTTAATCATCAAGCCTATGAAGAAAACAATATGAGATTTTCGGAGGCACCCTGAAAAACCGGGCGCGTTGGCGCGCCCCCGGTTACTAAATGCAGGGTCTGCTTCACCTTGTCTGAACCAACAGGCCGAAAATGTACAATCTGAACAAACTGTCCATTTTATCCAAACCCAAACATTCGCAAATGTATAGAAATTTATGCGCTTTAATGAAAAGCAAGGAACGATATTGCTTTCATTATAATCTTATCAGGACAATGAAACTGACCTTTGTCATTTTACTATCTTTCTGTCTGCATGTCAGCGCAAGCAGTTATTCTCAGAAAATAACGCTTTCCGCTAATAATATGCCTTTGGAGAAGGTATTCAAAATCATCAAAAAACAATCAGGTTACAGTTTCTTTTACGATCATTCCCTGCTGAAAAACGCAGCTTCAGTCAATGCCAGTGTCGTTAACCAGCCTCTGGAAGAAGCACTCAGGCTTTGCTTCGCAAATCAATCGCTTACCTGGTCTGTTGTGGGCAAAACCATTGTCGTAAAGCCCGCACTTCCGCGCAATAGCCACTCCGGCGTTCTCAACATGCCGACTCCCGATGTTAAAGAGCAGAATGTGCGTGTATCTGTTCAGAAAAGCACAGCTTTACTGAATGAAATCAGCGGTAAAGTAACAGATGAAAACGGAGAAGGATTACCGGGTGTCAGTATTATCATAAAAGGTACATCTACCGGAACAGTTACCAATGAAAACGGAACCTATTCACTGAGTACCACCACGGATAATCCTGTACTTATATTTTCTTTTGTTGGTTATCAAAGCATTGAGTTAAATGCAGCGGGAAAGCATGTGCTGGATGTAGTCATGACTTCAGATACCAAAGCCCTTGAAGAAGTAATTGTGATCGGTTATACCTCCAAGCAGACTTCGCAGCTGACAAGCTCCGTTTCCACGGTTTCGGGTAAACAGCTTAATGACGTTACTTCCAACAACCCGTTAAGCCTGTTACAGGGAAAAGCCCCGGGGGTTATTGTATCCAATCCTTCCGGTGATCCTACAGCCGCTTCCAATGTGGTTATCCGTGGCTCCAGTTCTATAACTGCCGGTTCAGGGCCATTAATGGTGGTGGACGGAATTATTGGAGGCAATGCCAATCCTAATGATATTGAAACCATTACAATTCTGAAAGATGCTGCGGCTACAGGTTTATACGGTTCCAGAGCGGCGAATGGTGTTATTATTATCACTACCAAATCGGGCAAATCCGGAAAGACAAGAATCAGCCTGAATGCTTCAACGGGTTTTAATAATCCGACTACGGGTAATTTCAGGGTCATGAATTCCCGGGAATTATATGACTATGAAAAATCATTTTACCCGGCAGACCGTTTCGACAAGGAAATACCATCCGGTGTAGTAAATCAGCATACCAACTGGCAGGATCTTGCTTTCCGTACCGGTATTACACAAAACTATGTACTCTCTGTTTCCGGAGGCAACGAAAAAACGAAGTTTTATGTAGCCGGAAACTTCTATAATGAAGAAGGAACGTTAAAGTTTAATGAGGCGAAAAAATATAACCTCAGAACAAACCTGAATCATAAAATCAATGAAAAGCTCTCTCTGAATATAAAGCTCAATACCTATTTTAATAAGTTTAATTCGGATCCGGCGGGCCTTGACGGAGCACTTTACGGAGCTTATAATAATATGCCGTGGGATCAGCCTTATAATGCGGATGGATCCATTAACCGCGGAACCGAAGGCGGATGGTATGGCCGCGAGCAGGAAAATTTTCTGCACGGATGGCAATATAACCTCAATCAATCCAGATCAACCGGTATGGATGCCGACGTTAACCTGGAGTACCAGATCATCCCTGACCTGACTTTTTACAGCTATAACAGGATAAGTTATAACAACTCCAGAGGTGAACTTTATCATGATATCCGTTCCAAGGCCGGAAAAGGACTGGGACGGCTCACGGACAGTTTCGGAAACGGCTTATCCCTTATTACTTCCAACCGTATCAAATACGATAAGCACTTCGGAAATCATCAGCTGACTGCGCTGGCAGTCGCAGAAGCTGAAAAAAACAGAACAGAAAGTAACGGACTTACAGGAGAAGGTTTTGCGCCTGGCCTGCATGTTATGAGTACAGCCTCACGTGTGCTGACGGCCTACGGCGATATCTTTGAAAATGCTTTCAGTAAAGGACTGGTTCAACTGGATTACAGTTATGACAACCGCTATTTCGCTGTTGTTTCTTACATCAATGAATCATCTTCCCGTTTTGGTGCCAATAAAAGATCAGGGAATTTTTATACGCTGGGTGCCTCCTGGATTCTCAGTAACGAAGACTTCCTGAAAAATAACACAACGATTGACCTGCTAAAAGTGCGTGCCAGCTATGGCCTCACAGGAAACGCGGAAATCGGGAATTATCAATCGCTTGGATTGTATTCATTTGCTGCCCAGTACGCAGGCAACTCAGCTGCATTTCCTTCACAGCTGGCCAATAACGACCTTACCTGGGAAAAAGCAAAAAGCCTGAACTTTGGTACAGACCTGAGCTTTTTCAAAAGAATAAACCTGAATCTGGACCTTTACAGAAAAACTACCGACGGCTTGCTGCTGAATGTAGAATTACCTTACACAAGTGGTTTCAGTTCTGTTATCCGTAATGTGGGTGCCGTCCAGAATAAAGGGCTCGAAATCAACCTCAATACGCTTAATACCACCGGGGAATTTAAATGGGAAACCGGTTTTAACATCGCTTTCAACAAGAGTAAGGTTTTGCAGCTGGTGGATGGCAAGGATATCCGTCAGGGGAATTTATTGTTAAGGGAAGGACTGGAACTATATACCTGGAACATGAGAAAATGGGCTGGTGTGGATGCTGAAAACGGTGATCCCTTGTGGGAAGTAGTAACCACAGATGCCAATGGAAATGAAACACGTTCCACGACTAATTCATACAGTGACGCGACCCTTCAGAATGTAGGGTCTGCTGCTCCTGATTTTACCGGCGGTTTCAGCAATACCTTTTCTTATAAGAGATTTACGCTATCTGCTTTTATGAACTTTGTTTCAGGGAACAAGGTATACCATACTTCAAGAGGATTATTTGATTCAGATGGTGCCTATTATACTTACAACAGTATGGTACTGGCTGACGGATGGAGCCGCTGGGAGAATCCGGGCGATATGGCTACCCACCCCAAAGCCGTTTTCGGGGGAAACCGGAATTCCAATCAGACTTCCTCCCGGTACCTGGAAGACGGCAGTTACCTGCGTCTGAGAAATATCAACCTTTCTTATGACATACCTGCCCAATTCTTAAACAAACTGAAAATCGCGGATATGAGAGTTTATGTAAGCGGAGATAACCTTCTGACTTTCACTAAATTCTCAGGTATGGATCCGGAGGTGTCTCTGGGTCCTGGTGGCGGTACATCTTCCATCAAATACCCCATCAGTAAAAAAGTGTTGTTCGGGATTAACCTTACCTTTTAATCACCATGAAACTGTCAATCATACGTCCCTATATAATATTAGCAGCAGTTACCCTGTTTACACTCAGCAGTTGTGACAAGGACCTGCAACCCTACACCAGCAAGTCTAATGAAACAGCACTGGCCACACCGGAGGACATTCAGATTGCCACTTACGGCAATTATTCAATGCTGGTTGCAGAAGACTATACGCGTCATTTTCTGGTCCTTAACGAATGGCCCGGAGACAATGTGGTACAAAGCGGTGCTGACGGCGACCAGGCGTCGCTTGCTGCTTCCTATCTGCATATTCCGACCATGTACCCTACCAATGATTTCTGGCGTCAATCTTATAAGCTGATTTATTCCTCCAACCTGATTATTGATAAGATACAGGATGGAGAATCAGCACAACTTGATCAGCTGAAAGCTGAGAACCTGTTTTTAAGGGCCATGGCTCACTTCAATCTGGTAAGGTTATTCGGCCGGCCTTATGCTCACGATAACGGAGAAAATCCGGGTATTCCCATTGTTGACAGCGTTGAAGCTGATGAGTTTCCTTCCAGGAATACGGTCAAAGAAGTCTATAACTTTGTTATCAGTGATCTGCTGAAAGCCATCACGCTGTTTAACCAGGATAAAAACTCAAACTTTGCCACCAGAGAAGCATCGGAAGCCTTATTATCCCGTATTTATCTGTATATGGAGGACAATGGTAAAGCTATAGAATATGCCGACAAAGTAATTAACTCCGGACAATTTGAACTGGCCGCTACCGACGTATTTAAAAAATCCCCGACGCTCGTACCGGAGAGCAATCCGGAAACTATTTTTAATATACGGCATACGCTGGCGGACAATAAGGATAAAAATGCGATAGGCTCTCTCTATTATAACGATCCGGAAACGTTGTCCACCGGCTGGGGGGAATACTACACTTCCCAGGCGCTGATGGATTTGTATATGGAAAACCCTGACGACGTGCGCTTGTCTTTTACCACTATACATTCTATCAATGGAGAATTACAATACCGTGGCACTTCGCCGCAATACTTTATTAACAAATTCAACTGGCAGGAAGGAATTGCCAATCTCAGCTCACCCGTCTACCTTCGTCTGGCGGAGATGTATCTCAACCGCGCTGAAGCTTACGCTAAGTCGGGTCAGAATGAGAAGGCCATAGAAGACGTGAATCTGATAAGGCGCCGTGCCGGACTTTCGGGAGATGCGCTCTATACCGTCTCTGATCTGAAAGGAAGAGGAAGTATATTAAACGTGGTACTGGAAGAGCGGCGCATGGAACTGGCATATGAAGGCCACAGACCCGGCGATCTTTTCAGAAATAAGCTGCCATTGGTACGTGCTTATCCGGGATTACACGGAACTGATAATTTCCATCACCGGGTAGAACCTACCGATCCCAGGGTCATTTTTTTTATCCCTGAAAGAGAAATCATTGTTAATCCAAACCTGCAACAGAATCCCTGAAACCTATTCATCACAATGACAATAACCCGTAAAACATACCTGGCAGTACTGACGATTATACTGTTCGGAATCAGTACTTTCATGGTCTCTTTCCGGAATCAGACTGCAGAGTTTCCCGAAGGATTATCCGTTCCGGAAGACTTCACCATTGAGCGAGCCATTGACCCTGAACTTATTTCTTACCCTATGTTCGCATCTTATGATGATCGGGGGCGGCTGTTTCTTTTTGAATCTACCGGCAGCAATGACATCACTACAGAGCAGATGGTTGAAAAGCCGGTTTACCATATCCGGGTCGTGGAAGATACCGACGGTGACGGCATTTTCGATAAAAGTCAGATCTATGCCGATAACATCCGCCTTCCTATGGGTGGCAGTTTCTATCAGGGAAGCCTTTATGTGGCTGAATCACCTGAGCTGGTACGCTATACCGATACTGACGGTGATGGGAAAGCGGATAAAAGGGAAGTGCTTTTAACCGGATGGGTTTTGAACGCGAATGCGGCTACCCTGAGCGGACCGTTCTTCGGGCCGGACGGATGGATGTACCTGCCCGATGCCCGGAGGAGTTTTGATATTACTACCCGTGAAGGAGTTAACCTCAAAGGAAAAGGAGCAAGAATCTGGCGCTGCCGCCCTGATGGCACCGGACTGGAGTCCATGTCCGGCGGTGGATTTGACAATGCCATTGAGATTGCTTTTATGCCCGCAGGTGAAACCATCGGTACCATGACCTATTTTACTGATCCGCAGGGAGGCTTCAGAGATGCATTGATGCATTGGGTAGAAGGAGGTGTTTATCCGAAGCATAATCCCGTCATTGAGCAGGATAAGCTGGCTTTAACCGGGCCCTTAATGCCTGTATTATCCAAAACAGCCCGTGTTGCTCCATCCGGACTCATGCGGTATCAGGGAAATACGTTTGGCACTGAATATCAGAACAATCTCTTCAGTGCGGAATTTAATACCGGTCGCATTATGCGTCATATTTTCTCTCCTGATGCGGCAACCTATACATCCGTTGACGAGCCCTTCATGAAATCAACCAGCTCTGACAGTCACCCTACGGATGTATTGCAGGACGCTGACGGAAGTATGTTAGTAGTGGTTACAGGTGGCTGGTTTATAAATGGTTGTCCACTTTCACGGGTGGCCAAACCCAATGTTCTCGGAGGTATTTACCGCATCCGTAAAAAAGGTGCACCCAAAGTAAACGATCCGTGGGGAAATAAAATTGACTATTCAAAGGCATCTGTTACGCAACTGGCTGCATACGGCAGGGACACAAGACCGGCCGTACGCTCTAAAGCGCTTCAGACACTGGTACAGAAAGGAGATGCAGCCATTCCGGTTCTTCAGCAAATTGCTGCCCAGTCCAAAGACGATGATACCAAAGCCCTGGCGGTTTTTGCTGTTTCAGGGATTAATACAACAAAATCGACAGCGGCTCTGAGAACACTGATGAACAATAAACACGTGATTACCCGTACAGCTGCAGTAAGAGCGGCAGGACTATCCAGAGATCCGATGGCTGTTACCAAACTGATGGAGCTTGTGCAAAAAGACCACCCGCAGGTACGCAGACAGGCCGCTACGGCTTTAGGACAGATCGGTGATGTTAAAGCCATTCCTGCTTTACTGAAAGCCGCTGACAATCCTGACGACCGGTTTGTTGAACATGCTGTTATATATTCGCTGATTCAGCTCAATCAGCCCGAACCATTACTGGCTTCATTGAAGTCTTCATCGGATAATATCCGGAAAGCTGCCATTATAGCACTTGATCAGATGAATACCCCATCATTTAAAAAAGAGCATCTGGCTCCATTCCTGGAAAGCCAGAATGAGGATCTTCAGAACGCGGGTATATGGGTGGCGACCCATCATCCGGAATGGACAGATATTGTGGTTGCATTTTTAGAGAAAAGGCTGCAAAAGTCAGATAACAGCGAAGCGGATATCGCTTCATTAAAAACCCTGATGCTTACTTTCTGCGGTCATGAGGGTTTGCAGGAGTATATTACACAGCAGCTCAACAGTAATGCAGGCACAGACAGCAAACTGCTGTTGTTTTCTGTGATGGCTGAATGTCAGATTTCAACCCTTCCCCCATCATGGATAAAAGAAGTCGGGAAATTGCTTCAATCGGATGATATAAGAATCAGGACTGCCGCGTTGGGTCTCATCGAATCCCGGAGAATTGCTTCCCTTGAAAATGAACTGAACCAGCTTATTAATCAAAGTAATACGCCATCAACGATCCGTTTGCAGGCATTGAATGCAAAGTTGCTGGCTAAACCCCGGCTAAGCAGAGAGGATTTTGACCTGATCAACCAATATCTGAAATCAGGCAATGAATCACCCGTAAGGCAATCAGCAGCACGTTTACTGGTGCAGGGGCAGCCCACCGATGAACAACTTATTGCATTGGCCGGAAATCAGATAGCGCAGGCTGAGCCTTTTCTGGTTCCTACCCTGACCGAAGCTTTTGCCGGTAACAAAAGTGAAGCGGTGGGTAAAGCATTGGTGCAGGCACTGAGTGCTTCAGCATCTCATCTGGATATCCTGTCGGAACCGGATCTGAAAAGAATGATTGAAAAATATCCGGCATCAGTACAGGAATCAGCCCGGCCTTTGATTGAACAACTCCGCGAAAAACAGGCTGAACGGCTGGCTCGCCTTGAAAATATCGAAAAACAGCTGCCCCGAGGTGATGTCAGCGAGGGCAGAAAGCTCTTTTTCGGTAAAGCTACCTGTTCTGCTTGTCATGCTGTTGAGTCGCAGGGTGGTGATTTCGGCCCTGATCTTACCAATATCGGTGATATCCGCTCAAGACATGATATGCTGGAAGCAATCATCTATCCCAGTGTAAGTTTTGCCAGAGAGCATGAGACTTTTAAGGTCGTCACCAAAGACAATACCTATACCGGTATTATCAAAGAGCAAACACCGGAATACGTTACGATTGCGGTAGGTCCCGGGCCCGCAGGCTTACGTGTGCCGCGTTCAGAAATCACATCTATCGAACCCCATGACGTATCTATGATGCCTCCCGGATTAGATCAGTTGCTGAATAATCAGGAAATGGCCGATCTTGTTTCTTTTATGGAATCATTACCGGATGGTCTGAAGCTGGTGAAAGCCAGAAGATAACAAATCATAGTTACCGATCTGAAGAAAGTTATCTCCCCTGAGTGTGTTCTCTTCGGGAGATAACTTTCTCATTATTATAGTAGATAATCTTCCGGACCTATCTTTTAAAAACAATTCCCAAATCCATTAAATCTTATCGCTTGTGAAAATTAATTATCGTTTCCTCATTCCCTTTAGCCTTGCATTGCTATTGGTAGCTGGTTTTGCCTGTACCAGAAACACCGGATCAGTTTCCGGTAAGAAAAAAACAGTCAGGCTCTTCAACGGAAAAAATCTCGACGGCTGGTACACTTTTCTGAAAACGACCGGAAAGAACAATGATCCGAAAAAAGTATTTACGGTAGAAAAAGGTAATATCGTCATCAGCGGTGAAGAATACGGCTGTATTACAACCAATGAAGAATATGAAAACTATAAGCTGGTTGTTGATTTCAAATGGGGTAACAGGACTTTTGCACCCCGTGTAGACCGTGCCCGTGATAATGGTGTGCTTATCCATTCGCAGGGAAAAGACGGCGCGTATGGAGGTGTATGGATGTATTCCATCGAATGTCAGATTATCGAAGGCGGTACCGGTGATTTCCTTGTGGTGGCAGATGGCAGTGACAACTTTTCCATTACCAGCCCCGTTGCGCCGGAAAAACAGGACGGTTCTTATATTTATCAGCCCGGAGGCCAGTTAGTAACCATCCATAAAGGACGTATCAACTGGCTGCACAGAGCACCTGACTGGAAAGACGTATTAAATTTCAGGGGCGAAAAAGAAGCCGAAAAACCTGTCGGACAATGGAATACAATGGAAATCATTGCCCGCGACAGTGATATTGATGTTTATCTTAACGGCACGCTCGTCAATCAGGCGGTGCAGGTAAAACCCAGCAAAGGCCGCATCCAGATTCAGTCGGAAGGAGCGGAAATGTTTGTCAGACGTGTGGAATTGACTCCTTTGTAGAGTTTCAAAATATTTTCAGGCCCGGTTTCTTTCGTATCCCATAACCGGGCTTATTACAAGATAATGCCTGTATAAAACATTTCTATATCCAAAACAAAAACCGGGTCACCGGCCATCAGGAAAGTTCCTGTTCCATAAGTTTCATTTATTAATCAGCCTGAACCTATGCAAAATAAATTTTTCCTCCACCTGCAATTATTCAGTATTGGAATTACCCTTTTACTGTTTCTTCCTGTCCAGAAAACAAAAGCTCAGCAAAATCAGAACAAAATATTCAAAGCAGGAGCTGCTACCAGTGTCATTACGCCGAAAACCGGTACTTCAATCAACGGGAACTTTCAGGATGTTATCATCAGGAATGTACATGATGACACCCATGCCAGAGGTATCGTACTGGATGACGGAAGTACAAAACTGGCCTTTGTGGTCTCTGATCTCTGCATGGTAAGCCGCGAAATTCTGGACAAAGCCAAAGCCATTGCCAGTGAAGCCACTCAGATTCCGGTTAAAAACATGATGATGTCAGCCACACATACGCACTCGGGCGGGACTGCCTGTTCCGTATTTCAAAGTGATCCGGATCCGGCTTATCAGGCATTTCTGACCGAACGTATTGCTGACGCGGTGATCAGAGCTAACGGTAATCTTCAGCCCGCCCGTATTGGTTTCGGTGCAGGGAACGAGCCTACCCAGGTTTTTAACAGAAGGTGGTATATGAAGCCGGGAAGCGCCTTAACAAATCCTTTCGGTGGTACTGACAAAGTCAGGATGAACCCGCCTGTGGGCAGTGCTGATATTGTGGGGCCGGCAGGGCCGGTTGACCCTGAGGTATCCGTTGTTTATTTACAGTCACTTCAGGGAAGCCCTATTGCCCTTCTGGCCAACTACTCGCTGCATTATGTGGGTGGAGTAAAAAGCGGATCGGTATCGGCGGATTATTATGGTATGTTCTGTCAGAAAATGAAAAAACTGCTGGGCGATGGTGACCGGGATTACCCGTTTGTGCCTGTAATGTCAAACGGCACCAGCGGCGACATCAACAATATTAACTTCCTGGGTGGCCAATGGAAACCCACCGGCTCTTATGATCAGATGGAGCGCGTGGCCAATATAGTAGCGGAAGAAGTACATCAGGTAGTAAATCAAATGGAGTATTATGACTGGCTTCCCCTGGCAGCAGAACAGGAAGAAATAAAGCTTGGGGTAAGGAAAGCTTCAGCAGGTGAAATTGAAAAAGCAAAAAAATTACTGGCCGGAACAGAGGGTAAAGTATTGTCGGACCGGGATCAGATTTATGCCCGCGAAAGCCTCAAACTACAGGAATACCCTGATCAGGTTCCGTTGCTGATTTCGGCAATGAAAATCGGAGACCTCGCTATTACAGCCATTCCGTGTGAAGTTTTTGTGGAGATAGGCCTGGAGATCAAGGAAAAAAGCCCTTTCAAAAAGACATTCACCGTTTCCCTAGCCAATGGCTATAACGGTTATCTGCCTACACCAAAACACCATGAGCTGGGTGGATATGAAACCTGGCGGGCAAGGTCAAGCTATCTGGAAACACAGGCATCTCCTAAAATTACGTCTACCCTCTTCGGGTTATTGAAAAAACTTAATTCCGGAACAACAGGAACCAGGTAAACTCAGAATCGCATTTAAACCATATTCCGATTATTGACAATATCAAAAACAGCTGTTTATTTACCAGCTGTTTTTTTCATCCGAATTTAAATCTCAAAAACCTTTTCCCCGATGATGATAATAAACCGTTTACTGACTATCCTGCTTACATTGGGTACTTTGTGGGCTTACGGACAGGACTCTCTCCAGTGGTGGAACCCCGCCCGGTCCACTTTTCAGGTAATTGAAGGCCAGGGATGGTACGGGCAAACCCAGAAACCCTACGACCGTCTACCTGAAAAAGCCGAAAAAACAGTCAGAGCACAAGTCTGGAACCTGTCAAGAAATGCAACCGGTCTGATGATCCGGTTTAGATCAGATGCTCCGAATATCCAGGTCCGCTATAAAGTGAGCGGTCAGGCGGGATTTCCCCACATGCCGCCAACAGGTGTCAGCGGAGTGGATCTTTACGCAGTTTCAGCAGATGGCGAAATGCTCTGGTGCCAGGGTAAATACAGCTTTAAAGACACTGTCAGCTACAATTTCAGTAATCTGACTGCCAACGACCTTTATCACGACAAAGGCAGGGAGTACCGGCTATTCCTGCCGTTATATAACAGCGTTGAATGGATGGAAATAGGAGTACCTGATTCAGCAACATTTACACCCTTGCCGGTCAGAAATGACCTGCCCCTGGTCGTTTATGGTACTTCCATCGCGCAGGGAGCCTGCGCCAGCAGGCCGGGGATGGCATGGACGGGTATTCTGGGAAGGAAGATGGACCGGCCGATGATCAACCTGGGATTTTCAGGAAATGGTCCCATGGAAAAGGAAATCATTGAATTACTGGCCGAAATAGAAGCCAAAGTTTACATCCTGGATTGCCTTCCCAATATGACGGATCCGAAGAAAATCACCATGGATGATATCCGGACACGTACCCTTTTTGCGGCAAAGCACCTAAAACAAAAGCGACCCAATACGCCGGTTATTTTCGCAGAACATGCCGGTTATACAGAAGGAAAGATGAATAAGCTAAGGCAGTCCTATTACGAAAATGTCAATCAGGCTTTCAGGGAAGCATTTGCGCAACTCAAGTCGGAAGGAATTCAGGGGCTGTATATGATCCCGATGGCCGCGTTTGAACAGGATATTGAGACAGCCGTCGATGGAACACATCCCAATGATCTCGGAATGTACCGCTACGCAGCCGGTTACGAAAAATACCTCCGGGAAATACTGAAGGAAGAAACCGGCTACGCCTCTACACAAAAACCGGTGATTCAATCCCGTGAAATAAAAGGGTATAACTGGGAGGAACGTCATCAGGAAATTCTGAAGCTAAACAAAACCAATCCGCCCAAAACCGTTCTATTCGGGAATTCCATAACCCATTTCTGGGGTGGTGAACCATATGGTTACCGTGCTTACGGGCAGGATTCATGGGATGATACCTTTAAGAACAAAGCCGCCCGGAACTTCGGTTTTGGCTGGGACCGTATTGAAAATGTATTATGGCGGGTTCACCATGGCGAGCTGGACGGGTATAAAGCAGAGCGGATCTTCGTCATGATCGGAACCAATAATTTCCAGTCCAACACCAATGATGAAATTGAGCAGGGCTGGGACTTGCTGATCAGGGCCATCAGACAACGACAGCCAGACGCCCAGCTGACCATGGTGGGTATATACCCCAGAAGAGGTGAAGAAAGCCGCGTGGTACTATTGAATGAAAAACTGGCGGCACTGACCGGTAAACATAACATCCGCTATGCCGACCCCGGAAAGGTATTGCTTAAAGCAGATCAGAAAATTGATGAAACACTTTTTTCTGACGGCCTGCACCCCAATGCTGAAGGTTACCGAAGGCTGGGTAAGGTTTTCAAAGCACTGGTAACAAAGTAGCTTTTTCATTGAATACTGCCGTGTCATAACACCTACAGGCAGACAGGCCGTATTCAATGAAACCTTCATAGCTGATAATAATTCATGATCATTTTGTATATTTACCATGATCAACCAAATCCATCCATTATGAAAATCATCATCAGCTTATTATTACTTCTGACTTCTTTTATGAGTATCGGACAATCCCTTAAGGGTGCATGGAAAGCACAGACTGCTACCAACAGTACCTCCACGATGATCATTGCAGACAATTACCTGACCATTGCTTCCTTTAGCTTAAGAGACAAATTCTTTGACCGTACCGAAGGCGGCCCCTTTACCATTAACGGGGATCAGATGACTTATACCCCGGAATATAATACAACAGATACGGCAAAAATCGGCAAACCGGTTGTCTATAAAATTACCCGGGAAGGTTCCATTCTTACCATGGATGCCGAAAGCCCCCTGGTCTGGTCATTGATTGACGAAGCCGAAAAAGTCCCTATGGCCGGCACCTGGCATATTACCGAAAGAGCCCAGGACGGTATAGGGCCGCTGGTAAAAATTCACCAGACAGGCACCCGCAAAACACTGAAAATCCTTTCCGGAACTAAATTCCAGTGGGTAGCCATTGATCCGGCAGTTAAAGGATTTTACGGAACAGGTGGTGGTACGTATACGATCAAAAACGGCACTTATACCGAACAGATAGAATTCTTCTCCAGGGATAACCATCGTGTAGGTGCGAGCCTGAGCTTTGGCTGGAAACTGAACGATGGCAAATGGGATCATTCCGGTAAAAGCAGCAAAGGCGATCCCATCCATGAAACCTGGGAAAAATAGTAAGATTATTAGTTAATTATGCTATAAACTGAACATTGCTCCCTATTTTTGCCGGATAGCAATGTTCAGTTTTTTTCTATGAATACCCGTCATATTCTTCTTATGGACGGCCCTGATCATAAAGGGCTTATCTACCTGGTTACCAAAGTACTCTATAATCACAGCCTGAATATTATCAGAAATGATGAATATGTAAGTTCATCAGGCTATTTTTTCATGCGTACCGAATTCGAAGGACGTATTGACTCTCAGGAGCTGATCAGGTCGCTGTATGATGAACTACCGGAAGGTATTAATCTGAATCTCAACCCGCAGAAGAAAAAAGATATTGTCATTATGGTGACCAAAGAGCACCACTGTCTGGGTGAATTGCTGATCCGGTATGCATTTGATGAACTTGATGCCAATATTCAGGCTGTGGTCAGTAATTATAATGACTTACAGCCGCTGACCAGCAAATTTGGCATTCCCTTTCATTATATTACCCATGAGCACAAAACAAGGGAAGAACACGAAACGGCCTTGCTGAGAACGCTTGACATATACAAACCAGACTATGTAGTACTGGCAAAATACATGCGGGTATTATCTCCTGAATTTGTCAATCATTATCCTAACCGGATCGTCAATATTCATCATTCCTTCCTTCCGGCATTTATCGGTGCCAACCCTTACCGGCAGGCTTATGACCGGGGCGTAAAGATTATTGGTGCCACAGCTCATTTTGTAAACAATGACCTTGATCAGGGGCCTATCATTGCCCAGGATGTAAAGGAAATCAGTCACCGGCATACGGTTAAACAAATGGCTTCGTTAGGCCGGGATACTGAGAAATCAGTACTTTCCAAAGCTTTAAAACTGGTATTTAATGACCGGGTATTTATATACAAAAACCGTACGGTTATTCTGTAAAACTATAAATCCGGCTGATGTCTGTACAACAGCCGGATTTCTGAGATTTCTAACCGTAGAATACCCTCAGTCTTTCAGACGCACATCACCGAATCTGGAAATAACCCGGATGACAGGCATGGTACCGTTTACACTTCCTAAAGTTCCTTCAAACTGTTTTGGTTCGTTGGGCCTGGGCGGAGAAGAAGGTTTCGGGGCTGATGCATTTTTCATAATGAAATCAACATGAGAGGGGTACTTAAAATTGCCATGCGTTACTGTTACATTATAGCTGGCCGGCTCTGCAGGTAAGATTATTGAAGAGAATGCAGCCTGAATATCAAGCAAATGCGCATTCATTTCATCAATCTGAAATTTACCAGAGTAATTGAGCTTCACTTTACCGGTTCCGGTAATTTTATTGACCGATGCCCCTGAATAGTCAATATTGGCATCGAGATCTTTCACCTCCCCTATTTTGAGTTTTCCGTATTTGTTAATCAACTCTATGGTTCCGGCTTTTTCCAGATCAAAACTTGAATAGCGGACATCAACCTTCCCTCCACCCAATGAACCGATTTCCCCGCTGCCATACATGATCTTAATGGAGTTATTCACATTGGACAGTTTCCCTCCACTGAAACCTCCGTAACGCGAATCTATCGTCAGCATCGCATCAAAAGACGGAATATTCGTTTTTCCGAACTTATTTCTTACAATCAGCGCATTATGACGCGGCATGGTAACTTCATAGTCGATCCTCAGATAGTTTTTCCCGTTTTGATTAAGTGATTTCAGGGCATTCCAGCTTCCGGCGTTTCCATTAATATCCGTTTTAAACTGCAGCTGATTATCCTTTTTCTGTTCCACAATCGTCACATAATCAAGATATTCCTGTGCCTTTGCTTCATTAGGAGCATTCGCCTTGACCACCACTTCTACCTTAATCTCCGTTTTATCCCAGAGTTTTACATTGACGTCACCATATTGGTTGTCAATCACCACCTCTGTATCCCTGTCCAGTCTCGCCACCTTCAGTATGGTCCTTTGCTTTTCAATCAGCGCAGCATCGGAAGTCTGTACCTCGTGGGCAAGCACCGGCGGCATACTGACCAATAGTACGGCAATCCAGTTATAGATATATCTCATCCTGCCTTTCATTTTCGTTAATCCGGTTAATAATATTCAATTGTTGGTTTAAAATATCGATCTGCCATTGAAGATTCTGAATCATGGCATTGATCAGTTCATCCTGATTCGGGGTTTTGGTTAACTCGTTTCTAAGTCTTTTATAATTCTGTTCCAACTGGTTTAATTCATCAGAGAAATCCTTATACATTTCCGGATTTTCGTTAGCAAGCCGGTACAAATCGTTTCTTTTTTCTTCAATTAATGTATTATAACGTGTAAATTCCCTGGCATAGGAAGGTGCGGTTAAAGCCATTTGAGGATCTTTCATAAAACCATATTCCGCATTCAGGAAAAACAGGTAACCCAATCCCAGGCCAATCATCAGCATAGCTACCATCCGCCAGTCAAACCTGATCAGCCTTTTACCGTTTAATCCTATACCATTTGACTTACCCGGATGATCTTTGGGAGGAGGAAGTTCTGTTTCCAGACGTTCCCCTATTTTATCCCAGATTGAATCCGCTGGTTCCCTGTTATCAAATGCCTCCCGGTTATCCCGTACGAATCGTTCCAGCCGGTCTTTCTTATCTGACATTCTTTTCATAATAATCCTATATTTCTATGCCTGAAAGGCGATCTATCTTTGTTTTATAATTTCAAGTAATCTCTTTTTAGCCCGCATATACTGAGTGCGGGACGTTGTTTCACTGATACTGAGTATCTGCCCTATTTCTTCATGATCATACCCTTCAAACAGATACAGGCTTAAAACCACCCGGTAACCTTCCGGCAGTTTTTCCATGGAGGCTTGTACTAATTCAATATCTGCATTCCATTCATCATGCTCATCGTTCTGCCATTCGCTTGGTACATATTGGTTATCTTCCTCTTCTCCTGTCACTTCACTGATATCTACAAACTGTTGCTTTCTGCTGCGTAGCTGGCCTATAGCCTGATTGACCACAATCTGTTTCAGCCATGCACCAAAAGTGGACTCACTCTTGAATTTATGCAAATTGGTAAAAGCTGCCACAAACGCTTCCTGCAACGCATCTTCAGCCTCTGCCTGATGATTCAGAATTCTTACACATACGTTATACATAGCCCTCGAATATTGCTTATACAGCTCAAACTGGGCTTTCCGCTCACCTTGCCGGCAACGATTTACCAAATCGGTATGTTTATCAATATATAATTTCGTCTCCAACGAAGGTTTAGTTTTTATGAACGTTCTGAATCAAAGACTTTCCAATTTTTCAAATGTTGCATCCTGCCTTAAATAATTTACAAAATCCGGGACATAACCTGCCGGATCTGTTTCAAAAAAGAACCTTATCTTTGTTAATCAAACCAGAAGAATATACCGGAATAAGACACCGGATGACATGAAGATATATGAAAACTTTTAATATACCCGACTTCTACCGTAGCCGGATCATAACACCCATCAAAGAATTTCGTCGCAGGAATGATAAACTTAAACGGGATTTTACGCCTACTGTACTGGATTTCGGGCCGGTCCGTTTTTTGATAGCGCGTCATTTCGGCTTTTGCTATGGTGTTGAAAATGCTATTGATATCGCGTATTCCGCTATCGAAGAGAACCAGGGGAAACGGATTTTCCTGCTGAGTGAAATGATCCATAATCCTGATGTAAACAGAGATCTTCAGGAACGGGGCGTACAGTTTCTGATGGATACGAAAGGCAATCAGATGGTTCCGTGGGAATCGCTTAAAAAAGATGATATAGTCATTGTCCCTGCCTTCGGCACTACGGTTGAAATCCAACACCGGCTGTCCGGGTTGGGTATCAACGCCTATAAATACGATACAACCTGTCCGTTTGTTGAAAAAGTATGGAACCGGGCGGCCCAGATCGGGGAAAAACAGTATACAATCGTTGTTCATGGCAAACCTATGCATGAAGAAACCAGGGCAACGTTTTCGCACAGTAAAGAAAATGCTCCCACAGTGGTAGTAAAAGACCTTAATCAGGCCAAAAGACTGGCGGGCTATATTACCGGAGAAATTCCTGCCGTGCAGTTTGCCGGGGAATTTGCAGGACAATATTCGGAAGGATTTGATCCGGAAACGGATCTGAAACGAATTGGCGTGGTTAATCAGACCACCATGCTGGCATCTGACACACAAGGTATCGCCGATTACCTTAGAAATATCATGATACGCCACTATAATCTTGCTCCTGATCAGATAGAAGACCATTTTGCCAATACGCGCGATACTTTGTGTTACGCGACGAATGATAATCAGGATGCTACCTATGGCTTACTTGCTCATCCTGCTGATTTTGCTATTGTTGCCGGTGGTTATAACAGTTCCAATACTTCACATCTGGTAGAACTTTGTGAAGAAAAACTGCCGACCTATTTCATTTCATCCGAAGATAAACTACTTGACAATCATCTGATCACACATTATAACATCAGAACCAAAGAAGAAGAAACTACCGCAGATTATCTTAAGGTTGCAAACGATGAGCCTGTCAGGATTCTGCTCACCTGCGGTGCTTCCTGCCCCGATGCCGTGGTTGAAAAAATTCTGACAAGAATCGTTTCTTTTTTTCCGGACACCAGAAAAGCCGATGATGTAATGGAGACCGCCATGCATACAGGCAAGAACTGATCAAAACTCATGGATGAAACCGGGAGTAATCGGCCCGGTTTCATCCATGAGTTTTGATGATATATCAGGCTTTTACACCCTCAGAGAGATAAATATTCAGTGTTTGTGCGACACGTTCCGCAAAATCAGGAAGTTGTGACAGATCGGTTCCCCATAATGCAGCATCGCTTAATACTTCATTTACCAGTTCCGCAGGATTTTCTCCGCAGGTATTCCATTTTTCATAGAAATAACCCGCTTCATCACAACGTACCGGGTATTTTTCCTCACCTCTGTAGCCGTAATAATTTTTTCCGTCAGTTTCAGTGGCTTTCATAAACAGCAGGAATGCAGCAAAACCTTTGACTACATTAGGTTGAATGGTGTTGCTGGTTTTGTAATGATGCAGAATTGTAGGAATATTCCTCATTTTCATTTTAGCCGTATACTGCACGGTAATATCGATCAGCTGGTGGCGGATAGCCGGGTTCCTGAAACGGTCCAGCACCTGATTTCCGAATTCATGCGCCTGACGGATATCGAGGGTATATGGAATGGCAGGGGCAAGATCCTGCTGCATCAGTTCTTCAATGAATCGCCCGGTGTCTTCATTTTCCATCGCTTCACGCACCGTATCCAATCCTGATAAATAGCATAACCCGACACAAAGCGTATGCGTCCCGTTCAGAAGACGTAGCTTTAATTCCCTGTAAATATCAATATCAGGTTCAATGATAACTCCGGCATCAGCCTGTGCAAAAGTGAGTACCTCCTTCACTTTTTCATCTCCTTCAATTGCCCAGAGTCTGTATACCTCTGACATGATGAGCAGATCATCCTGGTAGCCCAGGCTTTCCTCCAGTCCGGTTTTGACCTCCTGAGCAGGGGCTCCGGGGACAATCCGGTCGACGAGAGAACTACAGAAGCGGTTTGCTGATTCAAGCCATGAAAGAAACGCTTCCGGTAACTGATGCCTGCGCGCCTGTTCAAGTACAATATTTTTCAGTTTGGCACCATTATCCGGTAACAATTCCGTGGGGATAATCACCATACCACTGTCCGGAGAGCCATTAAAAGACTGAAATCGCTTATAAAGATAGGCGGTCAGCTTACCCGGATAAGACGCTGGCGGAGAAGCCGTCAGATCATCATCTGTCAGCTGAATGCCTACTTCGGTAGTATTGGAAATGATAATCTGCATCTCAGGGCTGGATGCAGTTGCCAGAATATCATTCCATTGCAGCCGTGCCGAAAGTGTGCGGCTGATGGCTGTATTGATGATATTTTCTTCTACAATCTGTCCGTTATCAATTCCACGTATAGCCTGGGTGAAAACATTATCCTGTTCAGCAAAGGCATCGACACCTCCTTTATCGGTTGATTTAACAACCAGTATACGGCCGTTAAACAAACCCTGCTGATTAGCCTTATTGATAAAGTAGTCGGGAAGCCCCCGCAACAGAACACCCGTTCCGAATTGCAGAACTTTTTCAGGGAGATTTAATAAATGATCCGGATGATTAACCAGACCAGCCTGTGATTTCAATAATGAAGCTGATAAGCGGGGAAGAGTCATTGTCTTTAAATTTTTATTTTAAAGACGCTTGCCCAATGACTCTACCCCTACAAAAAGCTATTTTGAAGACAATTCTCTGACCGCCAGCCAGGCCATCAGCCCGGGGCCGATAGCCAGTGCCTCTTCATCAATATCAAAAGTGGGTGTATGTACTCCTGACACAATGCCCCGGGCTTCATTTCTTGTACCCAGCCGGTAAAAACACGAATCCACAATCTGCGAATAGAACGCAAAATCCTCTCCGGCCATCCATATATCCAGATCAAGCACATTTTCCGCACCCATATACTCAACCGCCGCCGATTTGATCCGGCGTGTCAGCACAGGCTCATTCATCAGGAACGGATATCCTTTCACGACTTCAAATTCACAGCGACCGCCCATTGACTCCGCTATCCCCTCCGCCATTTTTTTCATCCTTTTCAGACCATCTTCACGCCATACCTCATCCATACAGCGCCAGGTTCCCTGAATATTTACTTCATCCGGCACCACATTGGTTACGCCATCAGCTATAAATCTGCCAAAGGATAACACCGACGGATTCGCAGGCACCTTATTACGGCTTATAATCTGCTGCAGGGCAATGATAATATGAGAAGCAATAACCACAGGATCAATCAGCTGGTGAGGCGCAGCACCATGCCCGCCTTTCCCGATCACCCTCAGATAAAGCTCGTCCGTGCTTGCCATATACATTCCTTCCCGGAATCCGATTTTCCCGACAGGTATACCCGGTGAAACATGCTGGCCAATCATACTTACAGGAGCCGGGTTCTGTAAAATACCGTCCCTGATCATCAGCGAAGCGCCTCCGGGGGCTTTCTCTTCCGCCGGTTGAAAAACCAGCTTGATGCTCCCCTCAAATTCATTTCTCAGTTCCTGCAAAATCTTTGCAGTACCGAGTAAAGAAGTGGTATGCACATCATGTCCACAAGCATGCATCACTCCCGGATGCTGTGATTTATAAGGGACATCGTTGGCTTCATGAATAGGTAAGGCATCCATATCCGCACGCAAAGCTACCACCCGGGAGTCCGGATTTTTCCCTTCAATAAGCGCACTTAAACCATATCCGCCAATACCTTCCTGTGGGGTCAGGCCCATTTCTTTCAGATTATCTGCTACGAAGCGCGCCGTATTTTCCTCTTCAAACGATAACTCTGGTCTGCTATGCAGGTACCGGCGGTTCACTACCGCCTGCTTCGCATTCTGCTCAGACAGTATCTTGATTTTATTTAATAATTCTGACACTTTGGTTGAAAACAAAGGTTGACAATTTATTGAAAGCTAATTCTTTTCTTGTACGAATTTACGGGCATTGTCCCGCAAATAAAAATCTACCAGCACCAATGCTGCCATAGCCTCTACAATAGGTACTGCTCTGGGTACCACACACGGATCATGCCGCCCTTTCCCGCTCACTGTTACCGTATTACCCTCTTTATCCACGCTTTGCTGATCCTGCATAATGGTTGCTACGGGTTTGAATGCCACCCTGAAATAGATATCTTCTCCGCTTGAAATCCCTCCTAATATACCCCCGGCTTTATTGGTATGAGTCCGGGTTTTTCCGTTTTCATCAATAAAAAACAAGTCGTTATGCTGCGATCCGAGCTGCTCTACACCGGCAAAGCCGCTTCCGTATTCAAAGCCTTTAACGGCATTGATGCTGAGCATGGATTTTCCTAGTTCAGCATGAAGCTTATCAAAGACCGGCTCGCCCCAGCCTACGGGTATTCCCTTAGCAACACAGGTAACAATGCCCCCTACGGAATCACCGCTTTTACGGGTCTGATCAATAAAATCAAACATTTGCTGTGCTACTTCCGGGTCAGGACAGCGTACGGCATTTTCTTCAGCAAGCGCGATGTCCAGTTCCTGATAGGGTGTCTCAAGACGAATAGTGCCCACCTGTGAAACATATGCTTCAATGCTGATACCCAGCCCTTTCAACACCAGTTTAGCAACAGCTCCTGCAACCACTCTGGCGGCAGTTTCACGGGCAGAACTCCTTCCTCCTCCCCTGTAGTCACGGATTCCGTATTTTTCCTGATAAGTAAAATCAGCGTGGGAAGGACGGTACTGAGCGGCTATGTGGGAATAATCCTTACTTCGCTGATCAGTATTACGGATCAGAATCGCCAACGGTGTTCCGGTCGTTTTTCCTTCAAACACACCTGACAGAATTTCAAACTCATCATTCTCTTTCCGTTGTGTTGTAATTCTGGATTGTCCTGGCTTTCTTCGATCCAGTTCCGATTGCATAAAATCCGTATCCAGCGCGATGCCGGCCGGACAACCATCAATCACCACTCCGATACCACTTCCATGGGACTCTCCAAAAGTGGTAATTACAAACATTTTACCGTAACTGCTACTCATTATCTTTTATTATCTGTACGCTGCTTAAATTCTATTTTTTGAAATATATCCACATCATGGACAGCACCATAATCAATACGGTCATATTGATTAACCATCTGGCAAGGTAACGGTAATCCAGATAAAAACCACTGCTTGATTTCGTTTCCAGGTTAGAATAAATGGAAAATTCTCCGCTGGCAGAAGTCAGCTGGGCTGTACGGTTACCCAAAACCCGTATTACCCTGTCCGACGACAAGGTGTCATATTCTTCCTTGACCGGATTGAAATAAATCCAGTTAAAGAAATTATTTAACGGAAAAACCCCGTTCTGGCGGGCCACGAAAGTATAATCAAATGTTTTTTCACCGGTTACTCTTCCGTTTCCTCTCTTGATCACCTGACGGATATCCGGCGGATAAAGGTCAAAGGAAGAAAGCATAAAGGCGGGCGGCTGAATGGCCGCAATATTACCCGCTCCCTGGATTTTAAAAGTATAACGAAAACTTTCACCGGTCAGTAAAGACTCCTGGTTCACTTTTTCCTCAAGAAAAAACTGTCCTACCGAAACCTGATCACGTGCAGGGTGTGGAGGCAAAGGTTTTACTCTCACCATCACGGGCCGTGAACTAAATTGTTTCAGCACTTCACCCTGGCTGTTTTTAGTGAGCATTTTCAGATGCAGGGCTGGAAACCGGACATCGGTAACCGTCAGTGGAAAAAAAACTGCTTCATACATCCGGTACTCGTTAAAAGGGCGCCCGTTAACGGTGGTTTTTCGCTGAACAATCTCCATTATATCCAGATTTTCTTCCCAACAACCCTGCGGACGGAGCTCTTTCAAGACAGATTGCAATTGTTCATTAAGTCTGTAAAACTCCATTGAAAGTGCCGAGGTATTGGCCACATATAAACTGAGTCTTACCGAAAAACCCTCCCGTACAAACACATTTCTCTTGTTGATTGATAGAGATAAAAATATATCATCGGCTCCTGACTCGTCTACAACAATCTCCTGTGATTCCTCTGTGTTGTCATCCTCATGCGCCCCTGCCGCTACACCCACCTGTAAGTCTTTTCCATCAGCATGAATCGTATGTTCTCCAACCATCACTACAAAAGGCGGTAATTCTATTAAACCGCTTTTAAGTGCATAATACTCCTGAATAATGGTCTGTACCAATACCGTTTTTCCACTGATGGTGTTCATCGTACTGGTCACTGACACACTCCTTTTTTCCATTTCAGGGAAGTCCGGAAATATGACAACGGGACGTGCTTCACTGTTTTCCACCACCACAGAAATAGTAAAAGGCTGGTCTGTCATCAGATGTACAGGGCCTGATTCTATACTAATTTGGTCGATTTTTACCTGTCCGAACAAAGTGTATGAAAAACACAATAAAATATTTATATAAAATAATAATTTCAACAAAATTTATCGTTATATTAGAAGTGAAATTAAGCGTACCGAAGTTTAACGATTTAACTCAACGTCTGGTTTACTTATTTATATATTCTAAACTGCAAAACTACATAATAACTATGGCCTCAATGCTGGAATACATTAAAATAATTCTTCAAAAAGTTAGTTTTGACCGCCGTTTATTCGAAAAAGAACTTAAGAAAGCTATTAAAATGCTGATGCCTGATGAAACCAATAAATTAAGAGTGTGGTGTTACGATAGATTCAGCAAGGTGCATCTGCCCGTTCTTGACCGGTGTTTTGCCCTGGCAGAACACTAAAGTGATTTTCCACTTTCAGTAAAAGCGTGCCGCATATAATACCCTCAAAAAAGTCAGTCGCTGTTTTGGGGGTATTTTTTCACCCCGGTATATACTTGCCGATAATCAGTTCCAAAGCCGTGATTTAATTTGTGTCCTTATCTTTTATTCAGATCAGCATTCCATTTCAGGAACTGATCCACAATGCAAAAAAGGCAACTACCCAGGCCATTACGATTATACCCTTTTCAATCATTCCTCTTATTTCTTCGTCATTATTTCTCATTATCATCATGAATCACTGTCCGCT